>RFNV01000292.1 GCA_009927005.1 Pseudomonadota bacterium | reverse complement strand
ATCGTTCTTTACACTTGGCCACAGTCGATAAGCCATGAGACCAACACTCGCCGTCCCAAGAATGAAAGCCCCTTTCCCTAGAAGCCGCATGACTTCCTTATCGATAAAGGTAATCCCTAAAATAATGACAAGCGGAACCACCAAAGCTGAATCGTAAAAACTTTTTCCACTCTGAAATACTGCCATACCGAGGACACCAATCACTATTCCCAAGCCCATTAGATTTAGAAAAGTAGGTACCGCCCCGTCTATCCTCGCCCTTGTTAAAATGCCCCAGGCGCAAGCAGATATCCACAAAACAAAAAATAGTTGGATCAGTCCATTCACTATTTGGGTTCCCAGGGAAAACCCATAGTTTGTGGGTAGCCACTGCTGGGGATAGACATCAGAGATGAGAATGTTTCTTATGTAGTCGACAACGTGAAATCCGTTTTGAACCATGCCTAGAAATGTCTCAAGCGGTGAGGTTAAGATGGCCCCAGGGGAGATCATCATTTTCCCAAAGGCCTCTTGAATAAACTGATTCTGGCACTGCGTGTGTTCTGTAAAAAAGAGAAAGCACTGGCTAGCTAAGGCGAAAGCGCAAGCTGACACAATCCACCTGTTTTTTTTGCTTATCTGTAAACTCCAGGAGGAAAAGAGAACCAACGGCAAAAAGAACAAGCCCTTCGCATGTTGAGAAAAGAAGAGAAGACTAACCGTACAAAATCCGAAACTAAGACCCCATTTTTGAATTCTACTTTTTGCCTCAACCAAGGGAAACCACGCAAAAAGAAGAAGGCAAAATACTAGGACTTGTTCCGGGCGATTCATCGAAAGCAGAAATGGAAGAACACCGAAAAATCCTATCGCTGATATCCCAAGAAAGGTTTCTTTAGGATTTAGTCTCCGAACTCTTGCGATCGCTTGAGTCAATTGCCAAAACAAAAAGCCATTACAAAAAAAATTGAGAACTCCAATCCATCTTAAAAGAAAGATAGATTGAGCTGTTCCATAGAGGAGAGCCTCCAGTATTCTTATTGGTATAAAAAGAAATGGGACGTTGGTGGGCTTCTGCGAAAGACATTGGGGATAGAGGGAAATAGCCTGCCCGCTATCAAGCCAGAACCGAGAGGTGATCCACTTCCAGGCGACTTCATCCGTAAAAATAGGCCATATCAAAGCCATCAGAGTGGAGGAAACAAGGAGACAAGCACACCAGATCAAAGGTGCCGTTCGCTGAATTCCCTTAGATGTCATAGATTTTTCGATATGCCTTGGTCATCATTGTTCGGGATTGCGGAGCGGTGAATGTTTTCAAACACCACATCTCCATCTGAGAACTCCACGCGAAGATCTGAATCTTTGATAAACCCCTTTCCCTGATTCATATATTTGGAAAGAATATTTTTCAGATCGGAAAAGTTCGGAGACCTTATATTTACACCAAAATGCAAATCATAAGCCGCTGCATGGATGGTTCCTGCATACACAAATCCGTCCCTTTTCATTTTTCGAAGGAAGTGGGCGTATTCCTGGGGAGTCTTGAGAGGCCCTTGGGGCAAACGCTGTGAATCCTTAGAAAGGTTTATCCACTGGTTCTCGACTGCCAATACTGCCATATCTAATTTTTTGCTGGAAATGTAATCAGACACTTTTTCATGTCTTTTCTCAGCTTTGAACATTCGCGCGAGGTAGGGCTCCGTCAAACCATTTATGTCAAAAAACTTGCAATCAAAGAAATAAGGAATTGAACCAGCATCTCCGAACATCAAGCTGACATTCTTGGGGTTCTTAACCATTTTTTGAAGATACTTTCCAAGAGCCACATAGGGGTCCTGATTAAGTTTCTGGATGCTCTCAAGATACAAGGCGATTGGGTTTAAACGATATCTTTGCTGGCCTCCCGAAAACAAAACGAAAACCGAAATAGATAAAACAGCATATTCCACAAGCCTTTTGCTCGGGAGAAGGAGCGTAAAGAACATTGAACCAATCAGGTAGAGGCTAATAGTTGCTATCGTTAGATAGCGCTGGGAATACCCTTGAATGGGCTCAACTTTAAGGATGAACAATACGAGCGCCCCCAGCATCAAAAGAAATCCCAAATTAGCTTTTTTCAAAGCCCCATTTTCTGTGATGTCTTTTGGACACAAAATCAAACAGACAATTCCCAACCAATACACCGGATGAAAAATGAAAGCGTATTCTTTCAAATAACTTTTTAAATAATTTGGATTCAACGGTTGGCCAGACATTTTTCGATAGTAACCAGTAGGAACTACATCTCCGAAGATGAGATACTTCACTGCCAAGAGCCCGGCTAAGACAAATAAGAAAATCATACCGGATCGAATTCCCTCTCGTTTCGAGGAAAGTGACAGGTATCCCACTAAAACCCAAGGAGCGCCTAGAACTAAGTTCTCGGGCCGAACCAAAAGACTTAATCCAAAAAGAAAAAGGACCCTGTCAAATGCATTTCTTTTTCCGTCTTTAAATAGCAGAATGGAATTGTAAATAAGGCCAAGGAATATCGGAACGTTGACTATGGTTTCAAGCCCCCACCCCATGAGCCCGGTTAGATTCGAATCCAGAAAAGTACACAACAAAAAAACTATTCCTGCCAAATAGGACACCTGTGCTTTTTGTGGGAAAAGAGCCACAAATATTTTAAAGGATAGGAATGCCGCTATCAGGATTGAGACAATATTGATTAACAGCGCAGCTAATGGCAGCGGAATCTGAAGCATTTCAAAAGGCACCAGGAGAATCATGTAGAGAACGCTGGTAAACCCTTCACTGGGGATCCCTCTCGGATCGTAGGCAAAGAAGTTTCCACGGGCGAAATTTTTTGCGTAAGTATAATAAACGAATGCGTCGTCGTTTATGGTAGTCGTAAGATACAGTAGAGGCCACAGAACCATCGAAATACCAACAGTCCATTTTAAGATATTTCTCACAGGTAATTCCTTAAGCAGATTTAAGCCGCTAGTGATTCTGTCTTTGCTTTTTCTGATGAGCGAACTTGAAAGGCTAAAACGGCGTCTATTACTCTCCACTGCTCCTCCTCAGTCATAGAATTATACAGCGGCAGCCGTACTAATTGGTCGCTTAATTTCTCTGAGATCGGGCACTGCCCTTTTCTTCCCCCAAGCTTCAGTCCCATCGGGGAGCTATTTAAAGCTTGGTAGTGAAATACTGCGTGGATTCCTTGCTCTCGCAAGTGTGCTATAAACCGACTTCTTTCTTCTAGGCTGGGTAAAATTAGGTAAAACAAATGAAAGCTTTGCTCAACGTGAGCAGGAATCACCGGCAAGCGAACCCCTTGGTTGAGTGCCCAATTGGTGAGATTTTGTTGGTACCCCTCCCAGATCTCTCTCCTCTTTGATTGAATCGACTGCCATCTTTCAAGTTGAGCCCACAAGTAAGCCGCCAAAATATCTGATGGGAGAAAACTCGATCCCAAATCAACCCAACCGTACTTGTCGACTTCCCCTCTGAAAAACTGGCTCCGATTAGTACCTTTTTCTCGGATGACTTCTGCTCGCTGGACCATTTCAGCTTTATTTATGAGAAGGGCTCCCCCCTCACCACAATTTATATTTTTTGTTTCATGAAAACTAAGAGTTCCCAAATCACCGATACTTCCAAGACTTCTCCCCTTATATTTACCGAAAATCCCCTGGGCATTATCTTCGACCACATACAATCCATGTTTTTTGGCTATTTTAAGAATGGAGTCCATTTCACAAGCAACCCCTGCGTAATGAACAGGAACAATCACTTTTGTCCTAGATGTCACCAACCTTTCTATTTTTGTGTCATCTAAATTTAAAGTGTCAGGTCGAACATCGCAAAAAATGGGATTGGCTCCGCGCAAAACAAACGCATTAACTGTCGAGGTAAACGTATAGGACGGAACGATAACCTCATCCCCTTCTTCAACATCACAAAGAATCGCCGCCATTTCTAAAGCGTGAGTACATGAAGTAGTTAAAAGGGCCTTTTTAATGCCTAATTTTTCTTCAAAAAAGGAGTGACAGCTCTTGGTATAGAATCCATCTCCAGATGCATGGCATCGTTTGATAGCATCCTCGATATATTTTGTTTCTTTTCCAGTTAGCGAAGGACGATTAAAGGGAATGGGACTGCTTGAACTCATGAGGCCCTCCTGGCCAAATAAATCTACCTAAGTTCTTTTCGGTTTTTTTCCATTTCCGCTTAAGACAGTAGCGACGCGGCCCATCAATAGGCTAAAATCTAGCGTATGCTAAACCTTCCCTTATTTCCGAAGCCCCGAATTCGAGTTCATCATATTTTTGTCGGATTCCTCACGGCTTTGTTATTTGTTTTAGCCGCTAAACAAGATGTGTTTCGCGATCACTTTCAGCACGCCAATTTTGCTGAATTACTAGCACAAAAAGTCGAGAGCCCACCGCACTTTATTTATCACTTATTGGTTATTTTGGTTAACAGCGTAACTTCGTTTTCCTTTTTGAATTCCGGATTTGTGGTCATAGGCCTGTCAGTATTTTTTACTTTTTTATTTTTAATGGACTATCTTCAGTTTTCTGCTCCGACCAATTATCGCGCTCCTCTGGCGGTTCTCTGTCTAGCGCTTTTCTTTCTTCACCCCATTCCTCTTTTGTTTTGGCGCGACAAGCACTTGTACTACGGATACATGGCACCTAACATTTTTCACAACCCAACAGTTATTCTTTTAAAGCCTCTGGCGCTTCTTCATTTCATGATGTTTACCCGACTCATCGATACCTCAAATTACAAATTAAGGAACCTTATCTTGCTCGGGCTAATCACCAGCGTCAGCATTCTTACAAAACCGAGTTACATGATGACTTTGCTTCCAGCGACCGTTCTGATTTGGCTCTACTCAACCCTTAGGGATAAGAAGTTTTCTAAACAGACAACTCAGTTGATTGCTCTGGGTTTGTTTTTGCCAACAGTCGCACTGATCGGGTGGCAATTCTTCCGCACCTTTGGACCTCAAGGAGCCGAAGTAACCCGATGGAACAAGGGAAAGCTGGCTTTCTCGCCTCTCGAGCTATTTCGTTACTACTCGAGCACCATCAGTTTCGTTCCCAAGGTTTTGGGGTCCCTGGCTTTTCCGCTGAGTGTGGTAGTTTTTCATTTTAAAGCGGCAAAGCGTAGTTTCGACTTCCAATTAGCTTTCGTGAATATGCTTGTTGCGGCTATTTTCAATTATTGCCTCGTAGACAAGGGCGGATGTTTTTTATGCGGAGATTTCGGATGGTCCAGTCAAATAGCACTATTTCTTTTTAACTGTGTCAGCTTGAAAATATTTTTTCAAAGTATCGATTTTTCGACGGATGGATTCACAAATACCCGTTCAAAATTAGCTACTGCTGTTCCAATGGCCCTTTTCACGTTACACGTGATCTCAGGCGTCTTCTGGTATTCATCCAATTTATTTCCAGCCCACTTTACCCCTTAACTTTTTTAGGGGTTAGCCAGGCTGGGGAATCCTTAGGCGTGAACTTCACTAGAGGAACTTTAGACTTCAAAAAAGAAACTTCTGCTTCTGAATAGTTTTGACTATAAGAACGATCGCAGACATTGAAATAGGTTACTCCCGATTCCATTTTTTCTGGATAGCTTAAACAGGCGCGCAAGCATCCTCGATACTGAGGATTCTTTAAGAAAAACTCTTCCAAAATCTGCTCCAGGGCCTCTTTTTTCTTCTCAGGCGTTCTTTCTTCAAACTGGTTTCCCATTTTTTCAGTAACATCTTGGGCTGGAACTCCTGCATAGATGTGATTAGGCAGCATATTTTTGGTGATAACAGAGCCAACAAGCGCCATGCTTTTTTCTCCCACCTCCACGGGCGAGAGAATACAGTGCCCCACTAACCAAGTGTCTTTTCCAATATACATGTATCTATTTGAATAGAATCGACACCCTTCAACGAGATCGCCAAACTGCATGTGGGTCCAAATTTGGCTATGAGCGCCAATCCCCACATTGTCATCAATATCCAGGCCCCCCATCGAATCTAAAATGACATTTCCGCCAAACCAACAATTTCTTCCGATTCTTGCGGGCATCTCGCCATGAACAAAAGCGCCTGCATTCAGTTTGGAATAATCTCCTAACTCAAAATGGGGCGTTAAAATTACACTTCCTCGGCCGATAAATGAGAAGTCTCCCAGCCTGACTTTCTCAGCCACACCGTGTTTTCCCCGGATAATGACATCTTTTTCGACAACCACTCCTTTGCCGAGGATGATTTCTTTGGCGTCGATTTTTCCTTCAATCCGATTATCCAAATGCTTGCTCATTCATCATTCCTAGTTTTTTTTGAGTGGTATCTGAGACTATGTAGGTGGGTCTATCCATCACCCGAAAGTGCATTCGGCCGATATATTCTCCAATAATTCCCAATGAAAACAACTGAGCTCCTGAAAACAAAGTCACAATGGAAGCTAAAAAGGGAAATCCGGGTACACTCCCCCCGTTAATGATAAAACGACCAATAACCCAAGCCAGAACCAAAAATCCAAAGCCAAGAAAGCCCAAACCAACAATAGAAGCCATCCGAAGAGGAATGATGCTGTACCCGGTTAACATCGTAATACTGTGCAAGAGAAGCTTTCCAAATTTGTAATTTGATTCCCCTTCTTTCCTGGCTTCATGGCTTACGAGTACATGCCCAAAAGAGGTCGTACCCCAACCTAAGAGGGCATCGATGGAAAGGTAACCCCCGCCAAAACTCTCAAACGCTTTTTTCATCTTTGCATTAAATATACGATAGCTACTGGCGTATCTGGCAGCGGAGGCCCCTGCAATAGAACTCAATGCTAACCTCGTTCCAAAAGAGGCCCACTTTCTGAAAAGAGAATCTTTACGATTTCTCGCGACACCATAAACAACGTCATATCCTTCGCTGATTTTGGAGATTAGGGTCGGAATTTCCTCTGGAGGATTTTGAAGATCATCATCCAGGGTCACAATAAAATCGAACTGAGCTGCTTTGATTCCCGCTAAAAGAGCGTTGTGCTGGCCAAAATTTCTTGAGAGATTAATTCCAAAGACATGAGATTGTTCTCGAGATAATCGCTTGATGATCTCCCAGCTTTTATCTGGGCTTCCGTCGTTCACTAAAATAATTTCATATTGGGAGGTAAGAGAACTCAGGGTACTGCTCAATCTTTTGACTAGTTCCTCTAGAGTCTTTTCGGAACGAAAAACGGGTACAACAACAGAAATACTAGACGAAGGGAATAAAGAAGAAGGAATGATTTTCATCGATTTATTTAGAGGGGATTGTTTTAATTATAGCAAGCCCTCAACCAAACACCGAAAAAACCTTCGACACGGAGAGCCGTTATTTTGTTGAGCTGACTGCTCGCTTACCTTCCTTCAGCCAACGCTCGATAATGTCCTCGAAATCCTTAGGTGGTCTGGCCCCAGAGATAAATACCCCATTTACCAGAAAGGCTGGAGTTCCCCGAACCCCCATCTGCCGCCCTTCTTCTATATCTTTTTCAATTTGCTTAGCCACTCGTTCACTTTCCATGTCTTTTTTCATTCGAGCAACATCGGCTCCCACTTTAGCAGCTGCTTTTTCCAGATAAGCTTCTTTCTCTTGATTGAGTGCCGCTTGATTATTAAATAGTTCTTCTTGATATTTCAGAGCCTTCTCTTTGCTCTGCAAAGCCACTGCTTCATAGGCCTTAGCAGCGGGCATTGCTAAAGCATGAAACTTCAAAGGAAAATGCTTGAACAAATACTTAACTTGAGTCGGATATTTTTTTCTTACCTCATCAACACTTCTCTCTCCCCGAGAACAAAAAGGGCACTGAAAATCAGAATAACCAACTATCGTAACGGGAGCCTGGATTTTTCCTTTGATGGGCCGCTTCGTGTCGATTTCAGGTTTCTTTGGATTTCGGAACTGTTCTTCGAGACTCGCCACATCCATGGGCCTTGCTTGATCCGGAGAATTCATAATTCCCACAAATTTCCCACGGTGACGCTTCATCACATCAACGAGAATATCTGGATTCTGCATCAAAGTAGATCGGAGTTGTTCCTTGGTGTTACATCCGACCAACGTTAAAAGAGCGCATACAAAAACAAATAATTTCATTGAATCTCCTCTGACCAGAAAAGCTAAGTATACCAAATCTAGAAAGATAAAACGACTTTTGTTCCGCCCTGCGCCACTGCGTTTACTTGAATGGTTCCTTTGCGGGAAGTCATCATTTGATGAGCGTGACTGAGCCCCAATCCTTGGCCTGTTTGCTTTCCTCTGGAAAGCCCTGGTTGACCAATTTTAGAAATCAAATCAGGCGGGAATCCTTTCCCACTGTCTTGCACCCACACCTGAAGGGACGACTGATTATTCTGTGCTCCAACTTGAATGGTGCCCTCCCCTCCGTCGAGGGCCTCTACTGCATTGTTGATTAAATTAGAGAGGATTCGTTTCATTTCCTCAGGATCAAAGGGTGCCGAAGTATCTTGTCTCAAATGATCTATATCTTCTTTCCAAACCACATGAGACAGCTCCCGGTATTCCACTTTCTTCTCGGCAACCATCTCTCTAATTAAACGGTGTAATTTTTGCTGGGAGTTTTTATCCCGATTAGATTTGGAATCGGTCAAGCTATCAGCAATTGCAGATATCCGCTCAACGGCCGAACGAATGACTTGTCGACTTGTGTTAGGCAGCAATTCAAAATCCTTCGATGCAAAAAGAAGTGCAGTCAGTGGCGATTTGATATCGTGAGCAACTTGATGATTTCTAACCATTACTGCAGTAGCTACCGCCTCCTTGGTTCTCAACTCGTTTAACTGATTTAGCTTTCGTCGCAGAGATTCTAGTTCTTTGATAGGCAAGTGTAACTGGTTAGAAAAATTTCTAAAGAACGGAATGAACAAATCTTTTTCCAAACGCACCCCCACTCGGTGGAGGAGCAACATGCCTAAAACACAAACAAAAACAGAAAATGCCAGAGTGTAATAAATGAGACTCTCTTGTGGCAAAATGGGTACTTGAAGAACGAACTCAAACTGTTTCTTTTCTCTTAACGGAATTCTTAAAATACGATAGCCAAATCTATTTTCAACTGAACAGGAACTGATTTCCGGAGTTTTAAGGGCGTAAATCATCCCTCGCTCACATACAAAGGCACGAGAGGCTCTCAGCTCTCGCACAGCGATATCAAATCCAGTCTGAAGCAGCGGGGTACTTTTTTGAACAAGAGCCAGCCCGGAAAGTTCAGCTAAACGATTGGCTACGCCCTCTTGGATCTCAAATTGATTTTTGCCTATGATTCCCAGGAGCAGAGTCTCAACCGCTACGATGGTCAGGATCGAAACTAAGAGGGGCAGTCTGGCATTTCGATAGAACCATTGCCGCAGAGTTAAGATATTACCTTCTCCCCCCATAAAAGCTTAGCTCCAGCGGCCCGACGAATCTTTTTCTAAATCAATTGCCTTTTCAAAACGAATCCGCCCGTTCTCCTTTTTTATAGTAAGAGAAAACAGACTGTTAACAGCACTCACGATAAGTGAAGCCAGAAAGGCAGCACCAAAACTTTCTACCTCTACACCAGAAACGGTTTGAGCACTCATCCAAAAAACAAGTCCATTGATTACAAACAAAAACAGACCAAAAGTAGCTAAAGTGAACGGAAAGGTAACCAAGATCAGTACTGGCTTTAAAACAACATTTAAAAGCCCCAACACCAAAGCTAAGGCCAACGCAGTTCCCAAAGATTCTACTTTTATCCCCGAAATCAAATGAGGGATAGCGAGCACCGTTAAGGAGAGGACAATCCACTTGATAAGAAGCTTATTCATAGTGCCCTCTTCATAAGATAAAGCACTAGTAATAAGCAATTCATTTCGATAAGCTAGGAGCCGAGCAAACAAAAACCTTACTTTTTAAGTGTAACCTATTGTTTTTACAGTATTATGAGCAACGACTCTGCAGGGACCTTTTTTTCAAGAAAGCAGTGGCAAGAGTCCACTCACTTTCACCCTCTCTCCGAACCAGAAGTTTTGAGCCTGGTGGCCCAAACGATTGTGCGCTTCAAAAGTGCTTTAAGGCCACTGGTGCTTCTAGACTTGGATTCTACTCTTTATGAAGTCGGGCCTCGTACATTAAGAATCATTCAAGAGTGGCTTCCCTCTTACTCGAATAAACTTCCTTTGGATTTAAAATTGGCTTTAGAAAACTTAGCTCCCGAACAAGTCGGCTATTCTTTGAAGGACACTTTTGCCAATTTGGGATTCCCCGTAGCTACTCGAGAACTAGAGACTATCACTGCGGATCTTAAGACATTTTGGTGGGACCGGTTCTTTTCCTCTGATTATTTACCCCATGATAGGCCCTATCCAGGAGCCGTTGAGTACGCCAATCACCTCTACGACCTAGGGGCAGAGGTGTGCTACCTCACGGGACGTTCGGAAGCGAGGATGAGAAAAGGGACCGAGGCCAACCTGTTACGCGATGGATTTCCCTTTCATATGGAGGGCACTTTGCTTTTAATGAGGCAAGAGGAAGACTGGTCTGATGAGCGGCACAAATCTCATCAAGTAGCTAACCTCGCCCATAAGGGCTTTCCCGTAGCTTCATTTGAGAACGAGCCGGTGAACCTAGTCACCCTCTCAAAGCTCATTCCGCACGCAGCCCATATTTTCGTTGATACGGTTTGTAGTGACCATGGTGCGGAGCCCGGAAAAAACCTTTATTCCATTAAGGGTTTCTCCTCATTTCAGACTCCCCCCACACCCAAGATCCAATAAACCACCAAACCCCTTATCTTGACGGACCTTTTAGGGCTCATTACGCTTAACCTCTTATGTACGAGCCCCAAAACCCAGCTAAAAGAGCGAATAATTTCCAAGGCACCGAGGAAGTTGAAATTGTTATCGCACCCAATGCCGGAGCTTGTTTTGGAGTTGTCCGTGCCATTAAGCTTGGCCATCAAGCTGCAAAAAGATCAAAAGATGAGACCGTTCAGGCCTTTGGTCCCTTAGTTCACAATCCAAAAACGATTGAAGAACTTGAAGGAGCGGGGGTTGAAATTGTAAATGACCCCGATGAGATTCGTGATGGAACGGTCATTCTTCGCTCCCATGGAGTAAAACAAGAAATTGAAGCTGAATTTAAAAGAAGAGGGGTAAAAGTGGTTGATGCTACTTGCCCTCTCGTTAAAAAGCCCCAACGAATTGCATCCAGTTTGGGTAAAAAGGGATATTTTTTAATTTTAGTGGGAAACTCCGAGCACCCCGAAGTGAAGGGCGTACTGAGTTATTTTGGTAGACCTGATTATTTAGTTACCTACTCAGTAAAAGATATTGAGCGCGTTCCTGCTGCAACCAAAGTGGGGATCCTTGCCCAGACTACCATCGAATTTAAAGTTTTAGATGAAATTCACAAAGCGGCACTCGCTCGTTTTGAAGAAGTGGTTCTGTACAACACCATTTGTGATGCAACTTCGGTCCGCCAGGACGAAGCAACCATCCTGTCGCAAAAAGCTGATGTGATGGTGGTTGTGGGAGGAAAAAACTCAAGCAACACAACCAAGCTCGTGAAAATTTGCAAAGGCTATCAGCCAGACACTTACTGGATTGAAGACAAACAGGAAATCAATCCCAATTGGTTCACCGGAAAGAAAAAAATTGGAATTACCGGAGGCGCTTCGACTCCTCAGGAATATGTTGATGAAGTGGGCACTTATATCGCTAGACTAATTGAGTCAGGCTTTGACATGGCGATTCCAAACCCAGAATCCTCACCGATCGAAGAAGCTTACGGGACTGACTAAATTCCCCCTTTATAAAGTAACTGCATCCGACGATAGAAAGAGTATGAAAACTCTTATTCTTCTTTCTATTATTTGGGGCTTAAATCTTTACTCAAACCGGGCTTTTTCAAACGATGAAGTCAGTATGGTATCTGCCGAATTCACCAAAACAAAAGGTGAGTTTCAGATGACTTACAATCAAGTTAAGAAGTCACTGAGAGATATTGAAAATGAAAGAGCAAAAGCAATTCGCGAAGCCAAAGCTCAGGCCCTCAAGGATCAAGAAGGAATCAAAGCTTTTGAAACCTACGATATTCTGATTTCCTCTCGATATGTTGATAAAGATGGAAAATACCTCAGCTCTCTGGAGGTTTCTTCAAAAGACCATGAAAACTTAAATGGGCTCTTTCAATCCTACTTAAGAACCAATCCACTAGTTGGACGTCTCAGTGCAGGCCACGCCCGAAGATACATTTCCTGGGCAATCGACCGATTGAAAGAATTGAATAAGTACAATGCGGACCCGAGTGAAAAAAACAACCCAGACTTAGAAATTCTAGCAAGACTCACAGTGGAAATGAAAATCGGCTCCGTACAGTTACCGATCTAGCCCAGCGTTTGGGTGTTAAACTCGAAGAAGCTTCCGCTCTAGCGGATATGGGCAAAGATCCCTCTCAGCCGCCAGACCGGATGCCCGCTTCGGTTAGACCTCGTTAAACCAGCAGACTGTTGGAATACGATCAGTCGACTGACTAGAACTGTCACTCTTTCGCCAATTGGGGCTCAGGTTAATTGGCCTCCCCTTTGAATTCATTTGGAGCTCGAGGAAGTTCTCCAAATGCGCTTTTGGACTCTTACATTATGCCTTCTGCTTACGAACCCATCCTTTTCTTTGTCTTCTTCACATCATTCTTGCCGAATTCAGATCCTGATTGAAAAGATAAATGGCGAGAACCAGAGCATTCACTTTTCATCTCCCCTCAAGACCAAAGAAGCCTGCCAAACCCTTGCTAAAATTCACCAGACAAATTTTGACTCTCAGAAGCTGAAGTCGAAGCGAGTGACTTACTTTTGGAAAAAAGTAACAAAGACAGTGCCGATGCTCGCTAAGGCACCTACGAAGAAAATCAGAAAATCAAAAAGAGGCAGTAAAAAGCTCTAAAACTGCGCTAAGAGATCTTTTCCTTCTTCCAGATAGGACAAAAGGTGTTTTCGCTTTTCACCCCATGGATCTTCCCATGGCAGATCATCTTCTAGGAGCCCCTCACAGAGGGCCAACATCCCCTTAATATCTGAAAGACTGACAAATTCGGGAGCGGGGCCTTCCGGGCCTCGACAATCGGGTCCACCTTCAAAGCCTTGATTGTGATAATTACCCAGGGGAATAGAAATCCCCAATGCGGGAACTTGATTGGCGACTGCGACAGTCGCTTCACAGGTTCCCCCGTCCATGACTCGCCTTTGAAACTTTTTGGGAAGTTTTCTCTGAGCTATTTGGCTTAAGACCTCAATCGCGGAACCACTAAATACCCCTGCTCTATCCCCTAAGCGAACTACCGGTCCTTTTCCCACAATGGCGCCCGGTAAGGTACGCGAAGTTTCCAAGCTCACTACTACAATCGGCCTCTTAGCCGATTTCAACCAACCGAGTTCGAAATGCGCAATACAGCCGACAAACCCAACCTCTTCAGCCCGGGTTAATACGCCGATAAACTTTCGAGATTGAAGCTTCGCAGCCTTTTTGGCTGTTTCAATCGCAACAAAACAGCCCACCAGATCATCGGCTGCTTTTGTATAACAATTCCAGATTTCTCCCATACCGGTTTTCGAAATCCAAAGCCCCCAAACAAGGCTGTGGCTTTTTTCTCTGTGCACTCATCCTTAATTTTTACAGTTCCCTTTGAAAGGTGACTCTTTTTTTTATCTAGCACTGCTGAAGTTAAGATCCCCTGACAAACATCGCCCGATGAATTGCTCAGCCATACTCGACTTCCCACCAAGTGCTTTCTTGGAGACCCCCCAAACCATTTTATTTCGAGCGTCTGACTATTTTTCCATCTGACTCCATGAAAACCCGGATGATCCATATGGGCGATGAATACTCTTAAGGGTTCTTTGTCGTTTTGCCCCAAGAGGATTCGGTACTCTTGCTCACTGGAAACTCCCATGATGATATTTCCAAAGGAGTCCTGAAAAAAAGGAACCTGACTTTCATTTAATTCATTCTTGATCCGTTGGATAACGAGTCCCTCACGATAGGGAGCTGTGGGTTGCTCAAGAAGGCTTAATAAGGATTTCTTGTTCATAGTCCCCTAATATACCCGAAGGAAGGCAGGTTTTGTACAAAGCTCAATTGCGAGGTATCTTTAAGCTTATGGGAAAAATTATAAAAATGGGGCTTACGGGTGGAATCGCCTCCGGGAAATCTGAAGTGGGCCGCATTCTCTCAGCCAAGGGTATCCCGGTTATCGACATGGACAAGATAGGCAAAGTTCTTTTGGATTCCGACTTGGGTCTTCAAAAAGACATTTTATCTGCTTTTGGAGAGGAAGCTAAGACCCATGACCAAATAGACAGGAACAAACTGCGCGCCCTTATTTTTTCAAGCCCTGAGCATCGAAAAAAATTAGAGGGCATCATGCACCCGCGCATCCGCAAAGAGTTTGAAAGACGCGCGGAAGAGGAAGCGGCTAAAGGGACAAAAATGATTGTGTGCGAAGCTGCTCTTCTTATCGAGTCTGGTTATCGCCATTCTTTGGACAAGCTGACCGTCGTCATTGCTCCCGAGGACACGCGAATGGCACGACTGCTGGCTCGTGAGCCCGTTTCGCCAGAACTTGCTAAAAAAATGTTTCAAGCTCAGGTTACGGATCAACAACGCCTTGCTTTGGCAGATTATGTAATTGAGAACAAATCAGACTTCGAAGCATTGGCAAATCAAGTGGAAGCACTCTTAACAAAGTGGAAAAGCGAAGGACTAATTGACTAGCCTTTTTTCACTTGGAGTGAAGCAGCTAAGACAAGGTTTTTCATCAAAATTGCAATGGTCATCGGCCCAACCCCACCCGGAACCGGACTGATGGCATGGCATTTACTTTCTACTTTCTCATAATCAACGTCCCCGCAAAGACCATCCCCAACTCGATGAATTCCCACATCTACTACGACTGCCCCTTCTGAAATCAAATCGGGGCCAACCCATTTTGCTTTACCAATCGCCGCAACAATAATCTCAGCTGATCGAGTAAAAGACCCAATATCCTTCGTTTTGGAATGACACACGGTAACCGTAGCATTTGCATTGATAAGAAGCTGAGCCATTGGTTTACCAACAATTTCACTTCTGCCTAAAACAACTGCTCGTCGCCCCTCAACTGGGATTGAGTAAAACTTTAGCATTTCCATTACGCCCATGGGGGTACAGGGAACCAAACGAGGTTTCCCTAACATCAGACGTCCTGCATTCTCGGCGGTTAACCCGTCGACATCTTTCAAAGGATCCAAACTTTCAAACAACCTGCTTTTACTAATGTGAGAAGGGAGTGGCAGCTGGATCAATATTCCGTGAGTTCCCCTGTCCTGGTTTAGCTCCTTAACTTTTGCCAAAAGAGTCTCTTCAGAAACAGAATCTGGGAACTTAATCGTTTCACTTTGCAATCCCAAAGCCTGGCACTTTTTAGCTTTCGACCGTACGTAAGTCTCTGAAGCAGGATCATTTCCCACCAAAATCACAGCCAGTTTAGGAACCACGGGGAGAAGCGAAACTTCTAATAACAGTTGCGAGTAAATACTCTCAGCAACTTTTTTACCATCCAGTATTAAAGTCATAAGCTAGGACTCAAAAAACCACCAAGTTTTGGAAACTGAGGAAACTGGGGCTGTGTTTTGCGGCATTCGTGAATGGCGTCTTCGATCTTGTTTACATCCATACAGAGAATCCCCATCCCTAACTGGGCCCACTTAATAGCTAACTCCACTTGCGAATCATTGGCTTCTCCGTAACGAATTTGTTTAGGAACGATGATCGTCGGTTTTTGAAATTGATAAAGCTGGGAAAGCATTCCGGTTCCCCCGTGCGAAATCACTATTTCAGCTTCTTGAATTAAACGCTGGATTTCCGCAGGAGGAGCTGTTCTCACAAACGGAAAGGACGGTTCCGTATAACTCATTCCAATTTGACCAAAAAAATCAAACCGATCCCTGATTTTGTCACAAGCCTGGATGAGGGGATCAAAGTGTCCAGTAGAAACCAAAATAAGAATCATAGAACCCACCCTTCATAACGGGCTTTGGGTCCGTACACCTGGAGAAGTTCAGGCCACTGAACTAAGAGTTCAGAGCAAATGGGGTACAATAGTTTTCCCGTCACGCTTTTTGTAGTGACTTGATTCATACATTCAACATGGATGACTTTGGCTCCTAAAATCCGAGCAAAATAACAAAAACAAACCACATTACTCGCCCCCAAAGAGACAACAGACCGGGGCCGCAACTTCCAAGCAAGTCGAGCAGAAACCCAAAGGTGCTTTATAGCTCCTACCGGATTGAATACCCTTGTTTTTCCAAACCACCGAAATAGATAGGGGACTTCAAAGACCTGGGCATAAGATTTTTTCAAACTGTCGATGTCAGGGCCATGAGTGGTCACGATGGCAGCTGGCTTATCAGCCATCTGTTCCATCAATTTGAGAGCATTGTGCAAATGCCCGCCCCGATCAGTGACAACAACGAAAGGTTTGATTACCATTTTTTTATTTTAGCAGACTGCTTAACGTAAAGTTAGAGGGGACGCTCAAAATTCAAATAGGGGTTTTGTCTAAACCCATGCCCTTTAAAAAATGATTGGGCTGCCTTGTTATAGGTTTCTGTTTGGGCCCAAAGCGTTTTAGCCCCCAGGGTTCGAGCAAGTTGCATGATTTCTTCCATGACTTTACCGCCAATTCCCTTTTTACGATATCGATCTTCGACGTAGAGTTCATCAATGTAAATCGTGAGACCACCCTTTTCGACACTGTGGTATCTCGTGAGAATGACATAGCCGACTCGTTCTTCCCCCATCTTAATGAAGTAGGGTGTTGCAAGGGATTCATTTCGAAGAAGGCTTTTTACTCCCTCTTCAATATTGATAACTGCTTCAAAATCTTCATCATGCTTGTAAAGCGCTTCAATGTACTCGCGGAGTGTTTCCATTTCTGTGGAGTAAACACGAGTTAACTTAATTGGTTGCACGAACAACTCCTTATTTAAAAACGGTATTTAAACACTCATCCATGGTGCTGACAAATCTTAACTTGATGCCTCTCCACACTTCCCGATCGATTTCCTTTAAATCTTTCTCATTTGCTTTTGGCACAATGACAGTTTTGACCCCCAACCGTTTGGCAGCCAATAGCTTTTCTTTGAGACCCCCGATCGGCAAAACTCTACCAGTGAGAGAGAGCTCTCCAGTCATTGCTACCCCATTGGGAAAAGGCTTTTTACTCAAAAGAGAATAAAGACTGCAAACAATCGTAATTCCAGCAGAGGGGCCGTCTTTGGGAGTTGCCCCTTGAGGGACGTGCACGTGAATTTGATTCTTTTCAAAATAGTCCGGGGCTACCTTTAACCGAGAAGCGCGATGGCGGATATCTGTGAACGCAATATTGGCCGACTCCTGCATCACTTCGCCTAACGACCCAGTCAATGTAAAACCGCCTTTACCCGCTACAGCTCGACTTTCGATGTAAAGTACCTCGCCTCCGAAGGAGGTCCATGCAAGCCCAGTTGCTACACCGCAAATACCAGATTGAATATTTACTTCGGGCTGGTACGGAGGCACCCCTAACAGTTTTTCGACAGAAGCGGGGGAATCTAAACGGACTGGGCGCCGATTTCCACTCGCCATTCTAAAAGCCACTTTACGAAATAATTTCGCGAATTGCTTTTCAAGATTTCTTACACCAGATTCGCGGGCGTACCGATTGATAATGTCGTAAATAGCCTTGTCGGATAACTCCAATGCTTTTTCAGGAACGCCATTCTTCTCTCTCTGCTTTGGGATGAGGTGTTTCTTGGCAATGTGAAACTTCTCTTTGTCGGTGTAGCCCGATAAGGGAATCACTTCCATGCGATCCAAAAGCGCGGAGGGAATGGTGTCAACTGAGTTAGCAGTAGTAATAAAAACTACTTGGGAGCAGTCAACCGGAAGATCAACATAGTGATCCAAAAAGTCTTTGTTCTGCTCAGGATCTAAAACTTCTAAAAGAGCTGAAGCAGGATCGCCCGCATGACTGAAAGTGCCGATTTTATCAATCTCATCAATTAGAAAAACGGGATTTTCTGTTCCCGTACGCTTTAGGCCTTGAATAATTTTACCGGGCATCGCCCCAACATAAGTTCGACGATGTCCTTTGATTTCGGCTTCATCCCGCATCCCCCCCACACTAAAGCGAAAGAATTTTCGCCCTAAAACCTCGGCAATGGACTTTCCTAAGCTAGTCTTACCGGTTCCCGGAGGCCCGACTAAGCAAATAATAGATCCCTCTGCCTTACCTTTCAGTTTTCGGACTGCCAAAAACTCAAGAATGCGATCCTTAACATCTTTCAACCCATAGTGGTCGCGATTCAATATTTTTCGACCTTTTTCCAGTTCAACCGTTTCCGGTGAGAGTTCTCCCCAAGGAAGAGAAGTAACCCAATCCAAGTAATTCACTGCTACTGAATATTCGGAAGATGCCTCATTTAGGGATGCCAGTTTATCAAACTCTTCGTCGATACGAGTTTTCACTTCAGCTTTTAACTGTTTTCCCTTCAAGCGATCTCGAAACTTTTGCTCCAACCCACCCTTTTCACCGTCTTTACCGAGTTCCTTCTGAATGGCTTTAAGTTGTTCTTGCAGATAGAACTCACGTTGAGCTGTAGAAACTTTTTGATTGATCTCATCTGAGATTTGCTTTTGGACAGCTTGCACGTCTTGTTCTTTTTTAAGAATTTGAAGCAATCGGTGGAGCCGCTGCTTCACATCGCCATGAGCTAAAAACTCCTGGTAGTCTTTTACGTCCCTTACAAAAACTGAGGCAATAAAATCTGCAAGTTTGCCAGGCCCATCAATATTGACCAAAGCTACTTTTACTTCCTCGGAGATAAGCGGATTGTCTTTCGCCAAAACCTTAAACTGAGTTAAAGCACTTCTCAGGAGGGCTTCCAACTCCGTATCTCGCTGCATTCTCTCGGGGATATATTCGACTTTTGCCACAAACAGAGGGTCTTGAGATACCAAGCCCTTAATTTCAAATCGTTGAAGCCCTGATAAAAGAACGCTCACTTGGTTATCGGGCAAATTTATTTTTTTAATAACTTTCGCCAACACTCCATAAGGATGAAATGGAGTTTTTCTTTTTACTTTTACTTTGGAAACTTCCCTGCCTTCCCCCATGGTTCCTTCCACGGGTACACCGGTGACAGAAGTACTGGGGCCGGTACCTACCGGTTTTTCACTATGGGGCTCTTGAATCAGCACCACTCCGACATAATCTTGTCCAGTGCTAGCCTTTTCAACGGTTTGAGTGAGCTTTCCTTCGGGCAAAATCACAGGGATAACCATTCCCGGAAATAAAGTGGCTTGCGAAATAGGTAAAAGCGGCAAAACGGTCGGAAAGGTTTGCTCAATCGGAACAATCTCCACGCCTTCCTGCCGG
>RFNV01000078.1 GCA_009927005.1 Pseudomonadota bacterium | reverse complement strand
AAATTTACTCCAAGTAAGTTCGGGAGCAGGAAAACTTCGTCTTGGTGTAAATACCTCTGACCAATTCTTGGACATCTACCGGGACAATGGTTCTGGCGCAAGTGTGTATAACGCGGCGCAAGGATCAGGTTTTGGGTTCCATGTTTGGCAAGTTGCAAGCGTTGAACAAATGCGCCTGACCAGCACAGGGCTGGGGATTGGGACGAGTTCGCCGGGAGCGAAGCTGCATGTTGATGCAGGATCAAGCAATGAAGCAGTCAGGTTAAACGCTTCATCAACATTTAACACCAGCATTAACTGGTACAACGCAGGATCAATTAAATGGTCAACGCAAACATTAGGGGATGGTTCCAACGCTTACCGCTGGTACAACCACACCGCCAGCAGCGAAGCTATGCGCCTCGACTCCTCCGGCAACCTCGGCTTGGGGGTGACGCCGAGTGCTTGGGGTGGGCCTGCAAAAGTAATACAAATTGGTTCTTACTCAAATATATATGACGTTTCAGGCAACACAAGTTTTGGAAATAATTTTTATTACGACGGAACAAACTCACGGTATTTAAATTCAACGCAGGCTTCTTTATATCAACAATCAAGCGGAGAGCATCGCTGGGACAACGCCCCCTCCGGCACCGCAGGCAATTCGTTCACCTTCACGCGGGCGATGACGCTAAATGCGAGTGGGAATTTGATGGTTGGGACGACGACGCCAACAGGAAAACTGACTGTCAACGGTGCAATATCCAGTCTTTGTGCAGACTTTAATGAAACATCAGGAAGCCCCTATATTAGAGTTCAAAACGGAACTCAAATTTCTGGATTAGGTGTTACGACTGGAGCCGAACCAACATTTGTAGGTTCTATTTCTAATCACGCATTTATTTTTCGTACCAACAACACCGAACGCGCCCGTATCGACTCCAGCGGGAATTTGCTGGTGGGGGCGACGAGTTTTCTAAATTACGGGACATTAAGCTCTTATACAAATGCTGTAACTCCCGCTGGTCGTTTTGTTGGTGGGCCTAGTACAGTGGATGGCGCTATCGTTTTGATGGTTGACAAATATTCATCAACTAACACCACATCTCAATGGTTCTTGGGTTTTACCATCGATAACCAAGGCGTAGCCTCTGGCGTGATTACGGCAAATGGCGCATCGCAAGCGGCATTTGGTAGTTGGTCTGACCGAAGACTAAAAGAAAATATTGTTGATTTGTCGCCACAACTTGAGAACATTTGTGCGCTTCGTCCAGTTGAGTTTGACTACATTGAGTCTGAGGGTGGCGGTCATCAAATTAGTTTTATCGCTCAAGAGTTTGAAGAAGTATATCCAGATGCCGTTGGCGAAAGATCAGATGGGATGAAGACGCTTACGGGTTGGGATAAAACAACTGCTCGTTTAGTAAAAGCAATTCAAGAACTCAAATCTCAATTCGACTTGGTGAAAGCCGAACTTGCAACCCTGAAAGGAAATTAAAATGTCTGCAACAATCACTTGGTCTGTAACCGGCTCAACTTGAAGGAGCCTGAAATGCTAGAGCTTGACGGCAAACCCATAGACTTAACCAAGCCTCAAAC
>RFNV01000359.1 GCA_009927005.1 Pseudomonadota bacterium | reverse complement strand
AGAGATGTAACTGTTTGGATGTGCGTGCTTGTGGTGGTACTGACCCTTTTCTGAGTAATTGCACCAGCTTTGTGTAACACGCAGGGATACGTTGTGCTTAGGATTGACGGTAGATTTGAAGTATTCCGATACTGAATCTTCAATAAATGATCTGAGTGAATTCAGCGCGGAATCACGCAAGACAAAGTTGTTCGTGCTTGTGGTGTTTCCTTGATTCGGGCGTGTCTCAAGCTCACGAATAAAGAACAACTCCTCATCGCTTAACGAGCGACCAAGATCGGAAAAACCTACCGCCGTAGGAAAAAGATTATGCAAATTCATATTCAGAATGTGATGGAGCCATTACCAGTCCACGTATAGCGACGATACCCACCACTCACTACAATTGTTGGCGATCCAGTTGTTGCGGAAGCTGCTGAATAGGTATCTGCATAAGCAATAATTACGATGCCGCCAGAGCCATTTCCTCCGTTTGAGACTACTGATCCGTTGAAACCTCCGCCCCCACCACCGCTACCTGTGTTTGCAGTGGCGTTTCCTCCCGCTGAAGGTGCTACTCCACCATTGCCACCTATACTTGAACCACCTGAACCAGCGGTTCCACCAACACCTGCACCCGCACCACCACCGCCTGCATAAGTGCCACCACCGAGTGCTAAGCTAGCTGTTAATCCGGCCCCACCATTACCCCCGTTTGCAGAGCTTCCAGCCGTTCCTGTACCTCCAGCACCGCCGCCACCGCCGCCAGCAGAAATGCCTGTGAAACCAGACCCTGAGCTTGACCCAACACCGCCATCATTACCTTGCGAAGGGGTTGTTGACGGTGTATTACCCAAACCTTTTCTTGTAGGATCGAATGAGCCACCGCCTCCGCCGCTACCACCGTCTTTATAAGTTGAAGCCTCAAGACTATCTCTAAGACCAACTCCGCCTGCATTAACGGTAATAGTATGAAATGATGAATCTGTACCTTTGCTGCCAACATAACTTGGGGCACCCCCTCCAGCCCCACCTCCACCAACGGTAATGTTGTAAGTTGTTCCTGCGGAAACGTTGTAACTGCTGCTTGTTAAATAACCACCAGCGCCACTACCACCAGCACCACCCAAACCGCCCCCACCACCAGCACCTGATCCTCCGGCGACAACTAAATAATGGACTGAAGGCGTGACCGTTCTTGTAGAACCAAGCAATAAATTAAGAATGCCTGTCATGACACATTCCCTGTGATGACGCAGTTAGAAGCGTCAATGAACAGAACTGTGGCTACGCCTCGAGTCGCAAGCGTCGCTGAAGTCACAGTGGTGTTACTCCCTGCTAGCTTTGTCGTAACTGCGGAGCAAGTAATCGTCAGGTT
>RFNV01000120.1 GCA_009927005.1 Pseudomonadota bacterium | reverse complement strand
TGAACCGGGTCAATCGACTTTGATTGTGAAAAACGAAAAATGATTTTTCAGGTTTTTGGTGATTCTCGAGTTCAAGTATCGAAAATTCATTTATTTACTGCGGAAGGCAGTTCAAAAACACCTCAGTCAGGACTTGAACAGGCGAGCATAAGATATTGAAAAGAAACAAAAAAACGATGTCATCGGGCGAGGCAAATTAAAAACTTAGTCACCTGATCCGGGAGTGAACAAGTGGACTTTCGTTCGGCTTTCACTGGCATGTTTGATGCTCTCTCACTTGAATAGGGGTTCGGTCACGTTTGGGGGGTTTATGAATTCACAAGTCATGCGAGGGCTTGTCACTTCTGTGACAAGGGTTTCACCAACCGTTTCAAAGATACAGGTCAGACTATCAAACGGTCTTAAATATTTTCCGGGACAGTCCATTTGGATTAGTCCTCTTTCGGAGCGGCTCATCGGTGGCGGCCTTACCGGGTTTTATCACCTGTGTGGGTGCCCCGAAACTGCCCTTCGGACAAATCAATATGAGTTTCTAGCGGAAACGAATCCACTCTTGGATCTGGTTCGCGGTCTTGGAAAAGTAAAAGTGGGGGATTTCCTAAAAGTAGAAGGCCCCATCGGTTCATTTTGGCCGCTCAGTGCGCGTTCTGGTGAAACCCTCGTGTGGATAGCTTCTCCTGCGAAACTAGGGCCCTTTCTTTCCTGTGTTCAATCGCAGAATTTTCAGCGGATTCGGCCAAGAAAAATTGTTCTTCTGATGGAAATGCAAAATGAGGAAACCTTCGCTTTTCGAGAAGTCTTCGAGTCGCGAGGGATAAGAGTTATTCAGTGGGGAAAACTGCCTGAAATTCTCAGAGGAGATTGGATTCGATTAGATTTTAGGAATTCACGATTTTTTATCTCTGCAGAAAAGCCAATGCTACGAGATTTATGGAGTCTATTAAGCCATGAAAAGCAGGTCCCTAATCGTCAGATCCTGCATGAAGAAAAAGTGAATAATTACACGCGTGAGAACTCAAACATTAAAATCGCCCCGGCGGCACTCACATTGAGAGATTGAACTTTGCCCTTAAGGGGAATTTCCGTAAGCCAATCACAAGTGGAAAGAGTGGAGGGCTTGAGACCCTCAAGTTCGGTCCCTAAAACTAAGGCTATTTTGTCGAAGCGAGGAGTCTCTTTGAGGGGCTTAGAGCCTTCTCCCAAAGCCGCCCCTACGATCCAAAACTGCTCTTCTTTCAGTTTCCTCAGAGCTTCGTTCAGGTTTGTCACTTGAAGAATCGGGATGGTTTCTACTGCTCCTACCGAGGCATGATAGGCCCCTGGAGTTATCGCTGCACTTCGATCTTTAGGAATCAGCACTCCGCGAACTCCCAACGCTTCAGCTGTTCTGCAGAGCGCTCCTAGATTTTGTGGGTCTTGAAGATGATCCAGCGCAAGCACCAAAGCTTTTGGATCATCTTTCAAGCTTTCAACCCAATCCGACCAAAGCGCATATTCAAAAGGTTTAATATGAGCGATAAGAGGCTCGGAAAACGGTTCTTTTTTGGTGTGAGAACCAATTGAAAGCCCCAATTCTTTTGCGAGAAACAAGATCTCTTCAAGCCTTGGAGAAGGTTTTGTAACAGGCTGACAGCTCAGAGAGAGAATTCTCTCTGGACGGTGCCGTAAAATATGCTCGATCGCACTGAGGGATTGAATCGTTACCAAGGTCTCTTTACTCCACAGGTCAGCATTTTTGCCCCGTAGTACGGGTTTAGAAGTGACTCTCCCTGGGGTTGAACCCAGTAACCAAAAGTTCCTTTCGGGACCATTGGGCAATAGAAAAGTTCCCAGTGAGTTTTGAGCTTTTCGTTCGCTTTCACAAATCCAACGGCTCCTTCACTGTAGAGTCCGAAAGCTTTTCGGGTATCTAAGTCTGTTTTACTCTGAGAAATTTGCTCTGCTCCATCTCTCATTTTTTTCAGTGCTTCAGAGGGAGATGAGGTGGATTTCAAGAAAGTGACTAGCTGAGTATGGGCCTTGGACGCCAGGGTTTGAGCTTCAGTTACTTTGTCCTCTGCCAATGCTTTGTGAAGTCCCACATAAGTTTTTAAAAGAGCACTGGGTTCATTCGCCCAGAGGGGAAGAGAAAAAACAAGATAGGCCACTGAAAACATAAGACTTTTTGACATGTATTTTCTCCTGTAAAGGCTTTTCAAATTAGCCCCATTGGCGTATTGTGTCACTTAAAATTTTTTGGGAAAGAAGTGATGATTCAAACTCCTCAAAAAGCCAGTTTAGTTCTTTGGATGTTAACTCTGCTGAGCAGTTCCGTCCTTGCGAAGCCCCTTTCCTTGGATGATTACTTGACCCAAGTAAAAAAAGGGAATGACGGTGTTCAGGCCCTTATCGAAAGCAGCAAAGCGATTTTAGCAAGACAAGATGAAGCCCGACTTTTAGTTGGGCCCAATTTTTTCACAAACATTTCTTTTTATAGTGATGCAAAGCCTACTGCGGCTCCTATCTTCATGGGGACTAGAACATTGGCTGACACTTACAACTTTGGATTTGCCCAACAAACTCAGTTTGGATTGGCGGGAAAGCTTTATTACCAATGGACTTATACTCGGATTGAGGGAACTCAACCGGGGATTCTCTCCTTGCCTAATTTCTATGAAGCAAAACCTGTTTTGGAATTAAGCCAATCGCTCTGGAAAAATGGATTTGGTTCTGAAACCCGAAGCAATCTTCAAATTGCTGAGTCGGGAACAAAAGCCCAAGGGTTTGCGGATTCTTTTAAACTCAAAGCAGCTCTCGCTGAGGCTGAGGGAACTTACTGGAGGCTTGCGATTTCTCGCCAAGTAGTAAAAGTTCAAAAAGAAAGTTTAGACAGGGCCGAACGGCTACGGGACTGGAATCGAAAGCGAGTACGCAATGGGTTAGGAGACCGGTCGGACGAATTACAAGCGGAAGCTAATCTGCAAGTTCGAACATTAGAATATCAAACGGCTTTGAATGAAGTGCGTAGCGCCGGTTTGGCATTTAATGGGCTAAGAGGCATCCAGAAAGAAACCGTTGAAGATGAGATGCCTCTCATCGATAAAAGTACAACTGAAAAGTTAAAGCCAAAAACTAAAACTGGAATGCGTTTAGATGTAAGAGCAGCTCAAGAGCTTGCAAAAGTAGCGGAAGCAAATGCTCAGTTGGGAAAAGAGCGAAACTCTCCCACTTTGGATTTGTTCGGGACTCTTGCAACCAACGGCAGAACCGATCAGTGGAACAGTGCTATTTCAGATTCGTTAAAGACGAGGTACCCGACCTTCACTGTGGGATTAAAATTTCAAACCTCTCTGGACCTTGGACAAGTCCTTGAAGACCAGCGCGCCTACTCGGCCGAAAAAAAAGCAGCGGAACTTACCTATCGGAGAAAAGCCTTTGAAGAAGAGCGCGACTACGAGGATTTAAAAAAGAAGTTTGAAGAGACTAAAGAACGCCTCCGGCTCTGCTTTGGAATTGAGGAAGTACAGGAAAAGAAACTGGCTCGTGAGAAGGAGCGATTGAAGCTGGGAAGAAGCGTAACCTATCAAGTGATCATGTTTGAGCAGGATTTTGCTTCAGCAGAACTCTTAAGATTAAAAACTCAAGGAGAGCTTTTGGGACTTGTGACCCAGCTTAACTTGTTCGGAGAAGACTCATGAACTTAGCTGATCTCTCAATTAAGCGACCTATTTTTATTACCTGCATTGTGACGGCTATCATCGTTTTAGGGGTGATGTCGATGCGAAAGCTGGGAGTGGACTTGTTTCCCGATGTCACCTTTCCCATCGTTACGGTGACAACAGTTTATCCCGGAGCGGGGCCTGCGGAAGTAGAAACACTGGTTTCTAAAGTCTTTGAAGAAGAAATCAGCACTGTGTCGGGGATTAAGCGCCTGAGTTCTCGAAACTCAGAAGGGGTCAGTATCGTAATCGCTGAGTTTAATCTTGAGACAGATGTGAAATATGCTGAACAGCAGATTCGAGATCGCGTGTCCTCTGCCAAAATAAAACTTCCCACGGAAGCGAAAGAGTCAATTATTCGGAGAATTGATCCAGCGGATCAGCCCATTCTGGTGGTTTCCTTAAGTGCCGATATGCCGGCCGGAAAGCTCTATGATCTTGCCAGTGAAGGCATTCGGCCTCGTCTGGAACAAATCAATCAAGTGGGACTCGTTTCGATACAAGGCGGGAGGAAAAGAGAGATTCGAGTAGAACTCGATCGAAACAAGCTGCGAACTTTTGAAATATCAGCTTCCCAAGTGGTCCAAGCCATCAAGGCAACGGGGATGAATATTCCGGCTGGAAAAGTAACCGAGACCTCCAAAGACATTGTGTATCGTACCCTCGGGGAATTTCAGACAGTGGACGATGTTGCAGCGACAGTCGTTAGCTTTATTGGGAATGATGTCCCAGTCCGGGTGGGGCAGTTGGGTCGAGTCATCGACGATTTAGAAGATGAAAAAACGAGATCTTTTGTAAATGGAGAGCCTTCTCTTTTCTTGCGAATTTATAGGCAGTCAGGGGCGAACACGATTCGAGTTGTTGAAGATGTCAAAAAGAGAGTGAACAAGATCCAAGAGGAACTGAGTAATGGGGCTCAGCCCGTCAAATTGGAAGTGGTTCAAGATGGGAGCAAACCCATTCGAGCTAATGTAGACGATGTTACCGAATCGATTTTCTTCGGAATTATTCTGACGATTATCGTAGTGTTTTATTTTCTCGGGAGTGGGCGATCTACCATCATCACCGGCCTAGCGTTACCAAACTCCCTTCTGGGAGCATTCATTTTGATGGCTGCAGCTGGTTTTACCATCAATGTGATGACCCTTCTGGCGCTTTCATTGTCAGTTGGTCTTCTGATTGATGATGCGATTGTGGTTCGTGAAAATATTTTTAGGCACATCGAGCGGGGTGAAAGCCCAATAGTAGCTGCTTCAAAAGGAACGAAAGAGGTCATGCTTGCGGTGATCGGAACGACCCTTGCGGTCATCGCTGTATTTGGGCCTATTGCATTTTTAAGTGGGGTGGTGGGGCAGTTTTTTAAACAGTTCGGACTCACTATTTGCTTTGCAATGGCGATTTCCTTGTTTGATGCTCTTACGGTAGCTCCAATGCTTTCAGCTTATTTTGCTGGAGCTTCTCATAAAGAAAAAGGAGACGGGTTTTGGTCCAGAACAGTAGGGAGATCGCTTGAAGCCTTTAATCGCTTTCAAAACTGGCTCGAGACCAAGTATGAAAAAACATTACAGTTTACGCTCCAAAAACCAAAAACAGTGCTTCTCGGTTCTGTGATTGTGTTTTTAGTAAGCCTAGTTGCTAGCACCAAGGTTCCCAAAACATTTTTAGGTGCCCAGGACATGGGGGAATTCTCTGTGGGATTGGATATGCCGCCTGGAACGAGTTTGGGAGCGATGGCTGAAGTCAGCTTAGAAGTCGAAAAAATAATTCATGCAAATCCTGAAGTTAAAACAACCACTCTGACTGTTGGAAATGATCAGGGAGAAGCAAACGTCGCTAATTTCTATGTCGAACTCGTATCTTCAAAAAAACGAAAAATGAACACATCTCAGTTCAAAGCAGTGCTCAGAGAGCAATTGAAGCCATTTGCGAGAGCTAATCCTACGGTTAAGGACGTGGATATGGTCGGAGTAGGCCAAAGGCCGTTCAACGTAAATATTATTGGAAATGATTTGAATCAAATCGTTGAGATTGGAAATCAGTTGCTAGCCAAACTGAAGACTCATCCGGGAGTTCAAGATCCGGATATTAACTTCAGACCGGGAAAGCCTGAATTCCAGGTGTCATTAGATAAATCGAAATCTGAAATATTTGGAGTGTCCAGTTCGATGGTTGGAGCAGAGCTTCGCACTTTGATTGAGGGAAGTGTCCCAGCTGTTTTCCGGGAAGGGGGCCGAGAATATGATGTCCGTGTAAGGCTTCAAGAAGACCAACGGGATCTCAAGACTTATTTCAAAGACACTTTTGTACCCAACGTAAATTTCAGGCTCGTGAAACTGTCCCAAGTCGCAAGTCCTGTAGAAACGACCGGACCTTCGACAATTAGCCGACAGGATAGAGGCCGATATGTACAAGTCATGGCGGATCTCACTCCGGGAGGAGTTGGAATGGGCGGAGTCATGAAAGATGTGAGTAAGATATTAGAGGAAGAGATAAAACTCCCTGAGGGGGTTCGTTATGCTTTCGTGGGGCAGGCGGAGAGTTTTCAGGAACTGATTGGGAGTGTGATCGTCGCTGTCACGTTGTCAGTCATCTTTATCTACTTAGTTTTGGCGAGTTTGTACGAATCCTTTATCACTCCCTTCACCATCATGCTGGTCTTGCCCTTAGCTGCCTGTGGAGCTTTTTACGCTCTTTTCATGACTGGCCAAGCTCTCGATATCAACTCGATGATCGGGTGTATCCTCCTCTTGGGAGTTGCAAGTAAAAATTCCATTTTGCTAGTGGACTGCACACAGCAGCTGATGGATGAGGGAATGCCCCGTGAACAAGCGATTGTCCAAGCCGGAAAGCTAAGATTACGCCCCATTCTGATGACCACTTTTGCGCTGATTGCAGGAATGCTTCCAGTGGCGATTGGACTGAATGAAGCTTCGAAGCAAAGAACCAATATGGGCATTGCGATCATCGGAGGCCTCATCTCGAGTACTTTCTTGAGCCTCGTGGTTGTGCCTGCTGCTTATTCCTATATCGATAGGTTCAAGCATTGGTCCAAAAGAAAAATGGAAGCTCTGGCTTCCCCTCCGAGCCATGCTTCTTAAGATCTTACTTTTCATTGGTGTTTCTCTGGCTAGCGGGTTAGAGCTCGTCGACGTTAAGAAACAGGATTTTAGTTTCGTTATCGAAATGTCTTCTGGGAAAAACTCCCGATGCATTCTCCGCAGAGAAGTTGCAGAAGCTCTAGTAAGAGCACAAAAGGTCTTTCAGTTAACAGGGAATGGACTCAAGCTGATGGAGTGCTATGTGCCGGATGTTATCGGGAAAGGCTTAATCGCTGGGAGAAAGAAAAAGGGAATTGGATATGATTTTGAAACTTTCTTTAATCGAGCGGGAGCCGTAGCGGTTACGGTTGTCGATCGCGAGGGAAGGGAACTAAACCTTCCCGGGACTAACTACGAAGGAAAGAAACAACGATTTTCAAGCTTACCGGCGGCTAAACAAGCTCGGGCGAACGTCGTTAAGTTAAGAGCAGTGATGAAGCAGGAGGGGTTCGAGGCCTATCCCCAAGTTTCCTGGTTTTTCGTCTATCAAGGGGCGAAAGACTGGCCCTTTCTGAATATTCCCTTCAGTGAAATCCCCTAAAATGATATTCTTTTCTTGAGATTTCCCATGAATTATCGATTCTTACTCCTATTTTTTACGTGGATTCTGAGTTCAACCGCCCTGCCTGAGAGTCGAACGGCCTTGGGGGATGGCGGATTTTTATTTGAGGCAGGAACTGACCTCCATTTTACGAGAGCGCAGAACTATACCCAGGTGGATGTTTTTCATGGGGGAATTTCGGTTTTATTGTGGGATCGAATGGTCCTAGGTTCCCGCTACCATTATTGGCTGGCAGAGGTACACGAAATACAAGGGGTCCTAGGGTTTCAATTTGGAAACCCTCGTGTTCGTTACCGACTCTTAGGGAGCGCCGGAATTCCTTTGAGAGTGAAAAATATTCCAGATTGTAAATCACCCCTCTATGATGCTCGCTTCCAAGTGATTCTCAAGCTGAATCGAACTTTCTCTTGTTTGATGGAGGCAGGCTACCGATGGGCTAATCTTGGCGTCACACCTTCCGGTTCTGGTTTGGATTTAACTAGCCCCTTTTTAGGAACAGGAATAGGAATTCATTTCTAATGCTAACAAACAGGGCCTGGATACTGGTTTTGTTTTTAGCTGTCGGAGCCACCCCCGTATCTTGGGGAGCTACCCCCGTTATTCCAGATATCAAATCAAACCACCGCGATATTCAGGATCCTGAGTATTTTGATAAAGCCCCCCCTTCAAAAAATAAAAAGGGAATGAAAAGAGTGGGGAAGGACTTTGAAGAGTTTGGTGAAGAAGTTGCGCAAAGAATCGACAAAATAGTCAGTCGCCGTGGATTTCGATTCATGGGAGATCCTTGGACGCTGCAAGGGATTCCGCTTTTGTTTCCCAGCGCTGATACTGGCTTTAATCTTGGATTGAATGCGGTGTTTGCAAACGTGAAGCGTGAAGATCCACATGAGATGGAAATTGCAGCCCAAGCCCTCGCGAGTGATGCCGGACGGTATAAACATTTTTTTCGAGTGGACCTTCCACATGCTTTTAATGATCAGTACCACATCACGGCCCGCGTTTCCTATAACCGCGACATCAACTTTCGATACTTTGGAATTGGGAATGATACCCCCGTGGATAAAGAACTGATTAAGGCTGACAGTATTATTTATAAGAATCAAAGAACTGGGCCGGGATTTAATTTAGCCGTACTAAAATACATCAATCGGTATTTTCAGATGGGGCCCCTATTGGGCTTGAAATGGACGGACGTAACCTATCCTTCTGGTTCTCTCCTCGATACGCAAAAGCCATTGGGAATCGCCGGAGGAAGAACCCATAATATTGGGTTTGCCTTTGTGTACGACGCTCTAGATTTTGCCCCAAACCCGCACCGGGGCACTTTTCACGAGCTTTTTTTAAATTGGTCCACCAAGTATTTGGGAAGTGATTACGATTTCTTAAGAAGTACTTATACGTTTAGACGTTTTTGGAGTTTGTATCCGACGTTAACTTTGGCGCATCGAACTCTCTTCGAAGTAATTAGTGGGGACGCGCCCTTTTTTGAATTGGGAGCTGTTGGGGGCTCTGATAGCACTATCGGATTTGGGGGCGACAAATTTTTTAGAGGCTATCAAAGTAATCGGTTCATTGATCCTATTAAGATGGCTTTAGGATTTGAACTTCGTTGGGAAGCTTTCGAGTTTGGTTGGGCCAAACAAAAGTTGGAAGTGGTGCTCGCTCCTTGGTTGGATATGGGAAGAGTGTGGAACCAATTACTACCGCTTCAAATCGGGACTATCCATGCCTCAACAGGATGGGGAACTCGAATTACTTGGAATGATCGCTTCATCATCCGGGGTGATTTTGCATTAACTCCCGAAGGATCCGCTCTTTACGTCGAGCTTGGCCATTCGTTCTAGGAAGACTTTAAAAACTTTTCAAGTCGGTTAAATGCGGTTTCCAGATTTTTCAAAGAAGTCGCATAAGAGATCCGCATGCAATTTTCTTTTCCAAATGACGAACCAGGAACAACGCCTAGATATTCTTTTTCAAGAAGAGTCTTTGCAAACTCCAAGTCTGACATTTTTCTGGGGACGAGGAATTTAGACATGTTGATAAAGAAATAAAAAGCCCCAGTGGGTCTTGTATAAGTCAGATAATCAGAAAGCGTATCCAACCGTTTCATACAATACTGTCTACGGGTATCGAATTCACTAACCATCGACTGAAGAATAGTCGGGGGCAGTTTGGCGGCAGTGATGGCAGCCCACTGAACAAAACTGGTCGTGTGGCTATTGCTTTGACTCTGAAGAGCTCCCAATTTTTTTGAGAATTCTATAGGAGCAATCGTCCATCCCAAACGCCAGCCGGTCATGCTGTAGCTCTTAGAAAAACCACTGACCGTAACCGTGCAATTTTTTGCTTCGGGCCCAAGGGCAGCAACGCTCGTATGTTTTGCCCCGTCATAGAGGATCTTTTCATAAATTTCATCTGATAAGATCCAAAGATTTCTTTGCATTGCCCAGCTCACTAAGCGAGTGAGGTCTTCTTTGGTGTAGACAACGCCGGTAGGGTTGTTTGGGGAGTTGATAATAATGCCTTTGGCATTTGGCGGAATAGCAAGTCCTTTCCAGCGATCTACATTGGGGCGAAATCCATCTTCTTCAAAGAGGGGAAGAGGAATAATGTGCGCGCCAGTAAGTTCAACCATCGGGCTATAACTAACCCAAGCCGGGGTGGGAACGAGAATAGCCTCTCCGGGCTCGACCAAGCATTGAAGCGTGAGATATATGCCGTGTTTAGCTCCAGAGACAATCGTAACTTCGTCTGGGCTTACTTCGTAGCCATTTTCTCGAGTTACCATGTCTGCAATGGTTTCTCGAAGAGCTAAAAAACCGGGGGCTGGCGTGTAACGGGTGATTCCCTCTGCCATTGCTTGGGTCGCTGCTTTTTGAATGGGCTCTGGAGTATTGAAATCTGGCTCTCCGGCAGCAAGGCTAATGACATCAAAGCCCTTAGCTTTTAATTCCTGGGCCTTTGCTGAAATTTCCATAATGGAAGAAGACTTCAAAGACTGAACACGCGTTGCAAACTTTAACATAAAACCTCTCGCATTTTCTTTTCGACATGAGGGGGAACCAGGTCTTTAACACTTCCCCCATGGGAAAAAACTTCTTTTACTAAAGTTGAATTAACAAAAAAGAAATTGTCTGAAGCCATCAGAAAAAAAGTTTGCAGGTTAGGGTTCATTTTCCGATTCATGGTGGCCATTTGAAATTCATATTCGAAATCAGAAACGACTCGCAGTCCTCTGAGAACCGCATGGATTTTATGCTGTCGAGCGTAGTCGGCCAAAAGGCCGTCATAAATTTCAACGCGCACCCGAGGGTCATTTTTAAAACAATCCTCAATCAGCTTTTTTCTTACCTTTGCATCAAACACCGGTTTTTTCTTTAATGAGTGAGCAACGAGGACAATAACTTCATCAAAAGCTTCAAGCGATCTTTGAATCATATCCACATGGCCATTTGTGATGGGGTCAAAGGTGCCGGGATAAATGACTCTTTTTGGCTCTTGAGAAACTGGCTTTGGTTTAGCTTTCGCCATAAGTAAAATATGCGAGTTGAGATTCTCCGAAGTGATTAATTTTCCACATGCTAAACCCCGGATGCTCACTAGAAATTAGCATTCCGGTTGGGTACTTCACAAGCAAAATAGTTCCAGGTTTTGAGAAGTTTAAAAGGTGTTGGAACATGTTCTTTTCGAGGAGCGGTGTCCAATCCTCAAAGGGGGGATCGGCAAAAATGATGTCGTATAAATCGCCAGTTGGTTGGGAGATAAATTTCCACACATCTTGACAGAGAACCTGACTGATTTGCGAAGAGGATAATTTTTTAGGGCGTAATGATTTCAGTTCTTTTGCAGTTTGAGGATGTTTTTCAATGAGCGTCGCGTAAGTAGCGCCTTCAGTAAGAGCAGCATAGGAAAAGCGTCCCTGGCCAGCAAAGAGATCTAAAACTCTGGCACCAGAAAGATGGGGTCGGAGAGTGTCCATTGCGCTTTTGAGTGCGCGCGCCCCAACGGGTCTTAAAGAGGGACGTTCTCTTAATGGCTTTTTTTCGCATCGAACAGGAGTTCCCAGGAGGAGAGCACGCCTATTATCAGGGGATAAAGAACACCGAATCCCAATGATCGCATTGGCTCCAAGTCCCTGAGCTGTTTCCTTTAGCTCTTGGAAAGCTCGTTCAAGGGGATTTTGGTCGTCTCCTAAACTTACCATTCTTGAGAGCGGCAAATGCCACTGAGTTACCCGATAAGCGGTGCCCAACTCACCTGTGCTTAGAATGAAAACTGAGTGCGATTCAGTTGGGACAGTGAAAGCTGGCTTCGCCGGAGCGGGCACATTCTCAGGAACCGGTTTTGAAACCTGATCAATGGATTGCCCAAAGTCGATTATTTCTTTGAAAGCTAGGGCACTCTCTGCGAAGTCCCCCTCGGCCACCGGGGAATCTTGCGTCGTTAAAAAAGGGCTGTAAACTTCACCGCACGATGAACAAACCACTTGGGATTCCGACTGAGCATGCTCAATTTGGCTTAAACAGCTGGGACAAGAAGATCGCATATTATTGACCGTGACATTTCTTATATTTTTTACCACTGCCGCAGGGGCAGGGGTCGTTTCTTCCAACCTTGTCATCTTCCCGCTTTGCTGGCGGGAGAGCTGATTCTTCTTCCGAGCCATGAAGAAACTGCATCGGTTGTGACTTTGGTTGCATTTCCTCGACTTGTTCTTCCCGTGTGACTTGGACGCGGAAAAGTTTGCAGATGACGTCTGTTTTGACTTGCTCGTCCATCATTTGGAAGAGGGCAAATCCTTCTTTCTTGTATTCAACGAGGGGATCTTTCTGCGCATAGCCTCTGAGTCCCACGCCCTCTTTGAGGTGATCAATGTTGAGTAAGTGGTCTTTCCAAAGCTGATCAATCGAGCCCAAATAAATAACAGACTCTAAGTGTCGCATGACTTCCGGCCCCATCCCTTTTTCCTTTTCAGCATACAGGGCCTCAGCGCGCTTATGGATCTCGACGGCTAAATCGGTTGAATTCCCAAAATCGCGGAGGGAATCGCTGGTGAAAGCTAAGTTGGAATCAAAGAGGAAAAGTAACGTGTCTAGAATTCCTTTGGTGTCCCAGTCAGATTGGAATTTAGCAGAGGCAAACGTACCGGTAAACGTATCGATTTGCTCGCGAATGATATCTAAAATCAATTCACGGCTGTTTTGGCCCGCTAGGATTAACTTTCTCAACTCATAAACAACTTCTCGTTGGCGATTTAGCACATCGTCATATTGGAGCAAATGCTTTCGAATATCGTAGTTATGAGCTTCAACTTTCTTTTGGGCGTTCTCAATCGCTTTGCTGACCAACTTCGATTCGATTGGCTCGTTTTCATCCATGTCAAAACGATCCATCAGGGCTTTGATCCGCTCGCCTTGGAAAATTCTTAGGAGGTCATCTTCTAGAGATAAATAGAATCGAGAATATCCGGGATCCCCTTGTCGACCTGCTCGACCACGAAGCTGATTGTCGATTCGACGCGATTCGTGGCGTTCGGTGCCAATGATATGAAGCCCACCTGCCTCAGCGATGCCAGGTCCTAAAACGATATCAGTCCCTCGGCCGGCCATGTTCGTCGCAATGGTCACTGATCCGGGCTGACCTGCTTCTGCAACAATTTCGGCTTCGCGCTCATGTTGTTTCGCATTTAAAACCTGATGGGGGACGCCCCGTTTTTTTAATAAACTGCTGAGAAGCTCTGAGTTTTCAATTGAGATGGTGCCAACCAGAGCAGGTATCTTCTTTTGATAAAGCTCAGCAATTTCATCGCAAACGGCATTGTATTTGGCCTTTTTGGTCTTATAAATAACATCGGGACTATCAATACGTCGCATCGGCTTGTTGGTCGGGATTACCATTACTTCAAGATTGTAGATGCTGTTAAATTCTGCTGCTTCGGTGTCCGCAGTTCCGGTCATTCCAGCCAGTTTTTTATACATACGGAAATAATTTTGAAAAGTAACCGTCGCAAGAGTCTGGTTCTCATTTTCAATTCGAACGCCTTCTTTAGCTTCCAAGGCTTGATGGAGTCCATCGCTGTATCGCCGGCCTGGCATTAAACGACCGGTGAATTCATCAACGATAATCACTTCACCATCTTTTACTACGTAGTCCACATCTCGTTTGAAAATTGCGTGGGCTTTGAGGGCTTGATGGACATGATGAACAATTTCAATATGCTCTGGAGCGTACATGTTCTGAATTCTCAGAGCCTTTTCTAATTTCTCAACACCTGCTTCAGTGAGAGCAGCTGTTCGTGATTTTTCTTCAATTGTAAAGTCTTCCTCGTTGCGCAAAAGAGGGATAACAGAATTAATAGCGTAATACTTATCGGTAGAGTCATCCGTCGGACCGCTGATGATAAGAGGAGTTCTCGCTTCGTCGATTAAAATAGAGTCGACTTCGTCCACAATTGCAAAGTTGAGTTCGCGTTGTACGAATTCGTCCAAGCGAAATTTCATGTTATCTCTTAAGTAATCAAAACCAAACTCGTTGTTAGTGCCGTAGGTGATATCGGCTCCGTAATTGCGTTTTCTTTCGGAATCGTTCAAACCATGGATAATCACACCTGTTTCCATGCCGAGGAATCGGTAGAGCTGGCCCATCCACTCAGAGTCACGTCGAGCTAAGTAATCATTTACCGTAACAACATGAACTCCCTTGCCACTCAGCGCGTTGAGATAGACTGGAAGAGTGGCTACTAAGGTTTTTCCTTCCCCCGTTTTCATTTCGGCAACTCGGCCCAAATGCAAAACCATTCCACCGATCAATTGCACATCAAAGTGGCGCATATTGAGTACCCGCTTGCCGGCTTCTCTAACGGTCGCAAAAGCTTCAGGGAGGAGACTATCTAAAGATTCGCCTTTGGAAATTCGTTCCCGATATTGGGGAGTGAGAGCTTGTAAAGCTTCATTTGATAAAGAAGCCAGACGGGCTTCGTGTTTGTTGATTTCATCAACTAAAGGAAGCAGTCGTTTGATTTCCCGGTCGTTCCGACTTCCAAATACTTTTTTTGCTAATACGTTGATCATTGTTTCGAGTGTTCGTTAAGTTACCCCATTATAGGCGGAACCTCGGTCTATTGACAAAAGTTTGATGAGATTTTCTCGATATCTTTTTTGAGCCGATTCGAGGGTTTCTTCAGGTGAAAAAAACATTGGGGAACCGATTCTGACGATGACCGAATGGCCCCTGGAGGGCCACTGGCCCGGGGGGGCTATTTGGTACGTTCCCGAAATAGCGATAGGAACAATCGGAACTCCCGAGTTTTGAGCTGTTTTGAAAGCGCCTTTTTTAAAGGGGAGAAGTTTCCCTGTCCGTGTTCTCGTTCCTTCAGGGAAAATCACGATTGATGCGCCGCGCTTTAGTCCGTCTTCGACGTCTTTCATCACATTGAGGTCATGCCCTGAGCGATTTCTTTTCACAAAATAGCACCCCATGGCTTTCATCGACCAACCAATGAAGGGGAGTTTGCCTACTTCTTCTTTGGATAGCCAACACAAGGGATGTCCCAGAGAACAAAGAAGGGGAATGTCAAACATACTTTCGTGATTGGGGGCTAATATGGCGCCACCCGCTCGGGGGAGGTTTTCCCAGCCAAAAGTCTGAACTCGAATTCCCATCAGCCAAACCCAACCTAATCCAAAGCCCCGTTGAAATTTCTGGCCTATTTTGGGGACCAACACAAAGAAAGGAACCGAGAGAAAGGAGATGAGAGCGCTATGAATAATCGCTAGAAAAAGACAGAGTTTATCGAGCATCGTGTATCATTTCTTTAAATCCCTAAAGCATCATCTTCGAGGGGGATTCTTCCGATCCAGTGCCGTAGCAAAGGAACTGGCTTTGAATTGGCATCCGAATATTCTACACGAACATAAGTGAGTCGGGTTCTTCTGGCAAAAGTTTCCAAATCAAGAGAAACCATATCTGTCCAAGTGCCAGTGTTTAAATACTGCTTTTCATCGCCTACTGGGACATGCCGGTACACGTGGCTATGTCCAAACACAACGGTATGGATTTCAGGTGTCCGCAAAATTCTTTTCGCTGCATCTGAGAGATCAGGAAATACCGAAGCCTCCCAAAGAAGTTTAAAAGTCGTATTGAGGCTTGTTTGGCGGTAACGATTCTTGCTGAATCGAGTAGAAATAAAATAAGAAATCAAACGAATGCTATGCATGAGTGTCGTCCACGTATCGTGCACGAAATGCCACCAGATCATTTGTTTGAAAGGACGTACTTTGTCTACTGCAGGGCGAGAGAGTTTGAGCTTGATAAGAAACTGCACTGTAAACAAAGTTCCCCAAGGCAAATTTAAAATGGGCTCCGGAAGTCCTTCTGTTAAAAAAAGACGAGTGGGATCGACCCGGTTCGCTGTTTCGTATTGGTGTCCATGTTCCACATGGACTCCATCCACTTGATGGTAGATATTTTTCCAAGTTGTTTCTCGACCGACAGCTTTTTCAAACAAATCCCGTGCGCCTTTCCACAACATCTCTTGGTCGTGGTTTCCAATAACGTAGGTCAATGAGTGACGGGGGTGCTTTAGAAAGTCTCGCAGCGCCTCAAAAAAAATCGGATGGCCTTTAATAATCGATCCCAGCTTAGCTATGCTGACCGCTTCAGTAATGATGACTGGATAGTGACCGTGGTAGTCAATTTGGATAAGGTTCAGAATATCGCCATTGAGGATGAGTTCAATCTCCGTATCAGCGTATGTCCCTGTAGAGTAATAGTCTAGAAACTCCTTGAACCGATGGTCATGGTGAAAATCTTCTAAAGGATTTAACGAACCGTTGGGTAGGCGAGTGCCTTTGCCCAAGTGAAAATCAGAAACGACGAGTTTGAGCTTTTTCATGGAAAAGAATTAGCCTGCTTTTCTTTCAGACTCAGGCACGACACCTAGGTTTTCTTTATCAATATCTTCCAAAAGCGAAATAGCAATTTTCAGCGTCTCAATCAATCGCCGTTTTTTTGCACCGACTCCGTTGAGAATATTGGCAGTCTCTCTCAGACGGTCATCAAATTGTTCCAGTTCTAAATCAAGAGCGTCAATTTTCTTTTTGAGCTCTAAAATCTGTTTGTCTTTGGAATCTAAAAGAGTCTGGGTGTCATTGCGTAAGAGTTCGTATTTGTTTTCGAGTTCTCGTTCTTTGAGTTTTATTCGTTTGAGGTCTTCCCGAACCTTTTCTTTAAACTCTTCCCGCTTTCGAATGAGTTCCTTCATTTGGTCTTGGGTAGCCCCAGCTTGTTTTAACTTTTCCTCAAAATCACTTTTCAAAAGGGTGAGCTGTTCCGAGTGCTCGCGACGCTCTTCCTCCATCTCAGCTTGAAGACGAGCTGTATTTCGTTGAGCTTCATCTAACTGTGCTGCTAGAAGGCGGTTTTGTTTCACAAAGGTATCTATCTTGACTGCATTTTTCTGTGTGAATTGTTGGTATTGCTGTTGCTGCTCGCGGAGATCTCTGACTTCGGTTTCTTTTAATTCAATATAGCGTTTTAAGATATCAATCTGGTTGCTGCTTAAAGGGCTTTCGCCAGGTTGAGTGCGAATGTTATTAACTTGAAGCTCCAATTCCTGGGTTTCAGGGGTAGGGAGATTTTCCTCTAGTTGGATCTCCAAACTAGATTCTTCTAAGTTATCTTGATCTGGTCGATTTTTTGACGACACGTGACACTCCTAATGGAACTTATCGTCGGAACTAGCCTTCTTTGTGAGCGGAATTATCAGGAATTAAGAGGCTGGTAAAAGCCTGTAAAGTTAAGGGTTTACCGAACATGAACCTGCTGGAAACTCGGTCAGGAACGATATGGGAGGAAGAAGATCGAGTCGTTTGGCTCTTGTTTTGAGAACTGCCCATCCATCTTCTCGATAGTTGAGGATGGTTAAGAAATAACGAAGAGAGGTTTTGGTTTTTGGGCCAGAGGCAGTTTCGGAACTTTCAATTTCAGCGAGAGCGGATAGTGGCGTTTCGCAGAGAATGGCATCTTGGAGTGAGCGACACCAGTCGAGCGATAGAATGACAGTGAAATAAGATGAACCGGGAGCTCCAATATCCTGAAACTGATCGCGAGCAAATGGCCCCTCGAAATTGACAGTCATAAAGTCGGCAGAAGTTTCCCATGGCCGTGAAAAAATTTTAAGATCTTGCATTTGGCATTGAAAATCTGCTGCAAAAAGGGACTGTGTGATCAAAAGGAAAATAAAAAGAAAATTACGCATCTAAAAAAGTCTATCGTATTCGCAACCAAAATCAAAGAGGACTTACTGAGGTGACAATTAAATGCAGTACTTGGCTTTTAGGATCTCTTTGAATTGTGCCTTCGACTAAAAGAAAAGAATGAGTCCAGAGAATCTGCTTATATTTGGCAGCGGTATCTTTCCAGACAATCAGATTAGAAAGTCCCCACTCATCTTCAAGTGTGAGAAAAAGAACTCCATTGGCAGTGGGAGGCATTTGGCGAGACACAACCATTCCGGCATGCTTTACTTTTTGATTGTTCTTGGCTTTGTGAATGGAACGGCTGTCGATGGCATTTAGGTTCGTTCTTTCAGATCTAAGAACAGCCATGGGGTGTTCTCCTAGGGAGATTCCAAAAGAGTGAAAATCCTGAGTGACTTTTTCCCAGGCCTTTTCTGGCGGAAGAGCTAAAGGGTCTTCACTTGACTTTAAGTCAAAGGAGTCTTGAAGCCCGAGTTTTTGAATTTCCCAAAAAGCTTCTCTTCTTTTGAGATGAACACTCTGAAAACAGTCTGAAGAGGCCAAAAAAAACAAGTCTCTTTTAGTTAAAACATCGGGAGCTAAAGCTTCTTTCATTCTTGAAATAAAGTCAGAAAAACCAAAAAAAGGACGAGTTTTTCGAAGCCTTTCTATTGTTTGGGAAACCGATTTTCTTAAACCAAATATTTCTCGAAATCCAAGACGGATTAGGTGGGGGCTAATCAAGGAGTTATCCCAAGCGGAGAAATTGATGTCGATTGGCTGAACCGTTACTCCATGCCTCATGGCATCGTAGAGAAGAGTGTGGCTATTGTAAAATCCCATAGGCTGGGAATTTAAAAGAGCCACCATATAAGCATCTGGGTAATAAACTTTTAAGTAGGCGCTTGCATAAGCTAAAAGCGCAAATGAAGCTGCGTGTGATTCTGGGAATCCATATTCTGCAAACCCTTCAATCTGAGAAAAAATACGGTCTGCAAATTCCTGGGATATTCCCTTCTTTATGAGTCCCTGCCTAAACTTTTCTCCCATCAGCGAAAGCCGGTTTTTCCCATCTCGACGCCAGATTCCCATCGCACGCCGGAGTTCATCTGCTTCTCCACCAGAAAAGCCAGCAACGGTCATCGCCATTTTCATGATTTGTTCTTGAAACAAAGGCACTCCGTAAGTTTTTTTTAGAATAGCTTCTAACTCAGGATGTGGGTAATCAACCTCTTCTAATCCTTGGCGACGTCGCAGATACGGATGAACCATCTCCCCTTGAATGGGACCGGGACGCACGATCGCTACTTGAACTACTAAATCATAAAAGGTTCTGGGTTTTAATCTGGGGAGCATATTCATTTGAGCACGTGACTCAATTTGAAAAACTCCGACCGTATCTGCTTTGCAAATGGCATCATAGACTTTTGGGTCTTCTGCCGGGATAGTACTGAGGCTTAATTGAACTTGATATACTTCCTGGATAAGTTCAAAGCATTTGCGAATAGCTGTTAAGATGCCGAGACCTAAAATATCAACGCGAGTAAAGTTGAGATTATCCAAATCATTTTTATCCCACTGAACAATTGTCCGAGATGCTTGGGCGGCTTTTTCAATCGGGATCATTCGTGACAGTTTTTCTTGAGAAAGCACAAAGCCGCCAACATGGGTTCCTAAGTGTCTGGGCAACCCATAGATCTCCTGACAAAGAGCCAAGTACTTTGCAAGAAGTTCAGAGGATAAATGAGTCGATTCTCCTTGAAGATCTTCAACAGGAATCTGATCCAGTGGGCGTTTTTTACTAATGAGTTGGAAGCGTTCAATCTCATCGGCTCTGATGCCTAAGGTTTTGCCGACTTCTCTGAGTGCTGATTTTTTTCTAAAGCAGATGACTTCGGCAGTAAGTGCAGCGCGTGCTCTGCCATAGCGTGTGTAAATATATTGTATGACTTCTTCTCTTCGTTCGTGCTCAAAATCAATATCAATGTCTGGTGGCTCATGTCGTTCTTTTGAAATGAATCTTTCAAACAAAAGATTCATTCGAATGGGATCAATAGCAGTGATGCCAAGAAGGTAACAAACGAGCGAGTTGGCAGCTGAACCACGGCCCTGAAACAGAATGTGTTTGCTAGAAGCAAACTGAACGATGTCCCAAATAGTGAGAAAGTAGTCGGCATAATGAAGTTCTTTGATAAGACTTAGTTCATGTTCAATTTGATTTGATACAGTTGAGGAAACCGCTTTCCCAAATCGGTGCAAAGCGCCTTTCTCAACCAGCTCACGCAAATAAGAATCACTCGTATGTCCTTCGGGAAGCCATTCCCTGGGGTAGTGGTAACGAAGTTCATCAAGAGAGAAAGTGCATAAACTAGCAAATTCCTTGGTTGCCCGAAGCCATTCTGGGTGATCTTTGTAAAGCTGGGAGAGAGTGGCTAAGGATTTTAAATACTTTTCATTGTTAGGTGTCAGATGAAAACCAGCGCTTGTAAGGGGCGTTAGGTGTTTAATGCTTCGTAAGACGTCGTGAAGTATTTTTCTCTGAGGAATATGGTAGAGCGGTTCATTGCTCGCTATGCAAGGTAAACGAAAAGTATCAATCAAAGTCTCGGCTTGTTTCATTTTGTGAGCGTCTCGGCCTTCAAAAGAAAGACTGCAAAAAAAAGCCAACCGCCTTGGGAAGAGCGCCTGAAGTTCATCTAAGTTTGAAAAAGGAGTTGCGGGTATAAAAGCGAGGAGGTCTGAAGAAAAGGATTCTAGTTCCCAAGGAAGTTCTTGATGAAAACAACTCAGTAGTTCGCAAAGGTCTCCATACCCTTTTCGATTCATTGCAAAAAGATGGAGCGAAGTGCTTTTCCAGGGAATCTGGGTACCAACATAAAGGGGAATGCCCTGCTTTTTGGAAGCGGTATGAGCTCTTGCAATTCCATAGAGGCCATCAACATCTGCGATACCAAGGCCTGCATATCCCATCATAGCAGCTGTTGAAAACAGTTCCTCGGGAGAGGAGGCGCCTTCTAAAAAAGAGTAGTGTGTTTTCGCCAAAAGCTCGACGAAATCAGTCGTAGGATCCATGACAGAACCACTTGTGTGTATAGGGGTCAAAAAAGACCCAAAGTTTTTCTCCGTTATCGCCCTCAGCTAGAAAGTACTGTCTTGATATGTTTTTCTCCCACCAGTGAAGGTTAAGGCGTTCAAGTTCTGTTAATTTCCATTGAGACGAGGGATAAAAAGGAAAAGGGGTTTCAAATAAAAAAATGGGTCTTGAATGATCCGGGTAAAACAGCTCTTCGGAAACAGGTGGATAAATCAGTCGCCAAGACTTTTCAGGGAGATAATTGGCTACGACTTCTGCAAAACCAACTTGTCCCTCTCCAAATCGCTTTCTCATTCTCTCAACAAAACCAGAAAGTTCTTCAAGCTGTTCTTCTGTTTTGTCCCACAAATCCAACTGTCCCGGATTCTGTTGGACCGAATCGATTATTTCTAGAGTGAGGCGGTGTAGAGGGGATGACCAGGAAACTTTAGAAAGGGCTTCTGTGAGTACTTTGTAAACAATGATTGGATCTCGAGTGAGCTGAGAGAAAGAAACTTCGTGGGTCTGTTTAGATTTGTTTTCTAGGTGAAAAGTAAGTCTTATTTTTTGAATGAAGGCCTGACGCCCCTGAAGCCTGAGTTCTAAAGTGGGAAGAATGGGTTGTAGCTCAAAAAGCAAAGCTTCTAAGGATCCAAGGCTTTCGGTATCGATTGAAAAAACAATGGGCTCCTGAGGAGAATAAAAAGAAAGCAAAGGCTCTTGATTGCCTTCTAAAGCGTCGGCGAGTCTTAGGCCCAACTGACCAAAGCGATGAGCTAAAGAAGGGCGTGGAATTTTTAAAAAATCGGAACAAAAAACCATGCCGATTTTTTTAAAGAAGCGAATGAGTTCCTTGCGTTCTTTTTGTTCATCTTTCAGTGTGATTGGGTTCCCGCAAAGCGCTAAAGATTCAATAGGGAGAGCTAAAAGAGTAGCAGAGGATTCGCCTGGATTAAAAATATTTTTTTCTTTTATACAAAGCGGTTTAGCCCAGCTTACTCTCTCAGTGAGCACCCAAGAGCAGGGGCTGTTAAAAGCAACTAAAATGGATTCGGCTTTTTGCAAAATATTAAACACCCCTCCAAATAGGTTTTCAGTGCAAGTAATGTCGGCATAAATATCTTTTTCAACCACCGAAACTTTAGGGGTGATGCTAATGAGACTTTCAGCGATCGCTAAGAGAGGATTTGGATTTTGAAAATATAATATTTTCTGTGATGAAACGATCTTCATGGGAAACCTTTTTGAAAAACCAATGAGGAAGTTGCGCTTTTGAAAAAAGAAAAACAGAAGAGTTTTTTCTTTTGCATTCAAGCTGTAGTTTTCTTAGGTGAGTAGCATCACAAGGTTTCGAGGTTCTTAAAAAGATCCATCGAAAAAGCCCTGTTTGAAGTGCTTCCAAAGCGGACTTCCAAGTTTGGAGAGCAGTATCTGTATGAATCATGAGAAATCGAGAAAGGCTGATCTGCCATTTTTGAAGTGCGGGAGGATAAAGCAAGCCTTCGTCAGAAATAAATACCCCATAACTTAAATGTGGGGAGGGTAGAGAAGAGCCCAGTTCTTGAGTTTTCAAGCATTGAAGGGCGAAAGCCGTACCGGGCTCTCCTCGATGGGGGCGAAACAAAAATAAACCTGCTTCGGGTGAAAAAAATGGCTGTTGTTTAGCTAAAGGGTTCATAATCATTAGAAAACACTGGACAATTTCGACCTGCTTAGGTATACCATACAAGTGTATGGATAAAGAGTCAAGATCAAAAATTCCGCTTACCCAAAATCAAGCGGACTTATTGAAGTTCATCAAAACGTACTCCCAGGAAAATGGCTTTCCTCCGAGCTATCGCGAAATTCAACGCCACTTTGGGTATAAAGCAGTGGGAACCGTTCAAGATCACGTTCGCGCGCTTATCCAAAAAGGGGCCCTTCAAAAATCGTACGGACAAAATTCAAAAAAAGCGCGTGCCTTGATTCCCAGCGGTCCGAAGCCTTCTTCTGGAAAAAACATTCCCATTTATGGTGAAATTGCTGCGGGGGGACCCGAGAAGCCATTCAAACTGAATTAGGGAATCTGGTCATTGGCGAAGATTTAGCTTCAGGAGATTGTTTCGCACTTCGAGTGGTTGGAAACAGCATGATTGATATTGGGATCTTTGAAGGGGACTTTGTCATTGTTGATAGGACTCAGAAAGTAAAAAATGGCGATATTATTGTTGCTTTGTTAGAGGGCGAAACCACAGTAAAGCGATACCGGGAGACAAAAGGTAAAATATTTTTGATTCCTGAAAACCGAACCCTAAAACCAATCGAAGTGACCACTGAAGACTTTCAAATCCAGGGCAAAGTAACTGGGCTTCAGAGAAAATTTTAAGTCGTTTTATTTCTTTTTAGGGGATACCGGAACCATTTGTGGCGCCATCGATTCCCCTTCTTTTCTAAAAACATAGGTGAAGGTTGTGTAAATCGGTTTATCAGAAGGAGGAGGTGGAAATTTGAAGCTCTTCACTTTCCCCAAAATACATGCATCGAGATCTTTGTCATCTAAAGTGGAAACAACAACTTGGGGAGAAAGCGTATCTCCAGCGGGATCGATTTGCCAATCTACTTGGACTCGTCCTGAAGAGACTGCATCCTTTTTTTCCAAGTGCTTTAAGTAGCATTCTTGGATCTGGGGGTTGTTTTTGACGATCGTGTTGCGAACTTGGTTTTGTTCATAGGGGCTTTTGAACTCTGGCTTTTGCTTGTCGCCTCCGATATTAACGGGAACAAGGCTGGGGTGAATTTCCGACTTGGTTGATTCGCTTTTTGGTTTTACCAAGTTAAGAGCTAGCAAAACCACTACAAGAACACCAAGACCGATTAGCGCCATGTTTTTTTGTTTGTCATTTAGCACTGGGGCCCTCCTTGCTTCGCATTTTTTTAATCTCTAAAACGGTAATCATTGCCATGTTAACAATTTCATCTACGTCAGAAGATCTTTGGAGTACGTTAATAGGCTTGTTCATTCCCACCAGAATGGGCCCAATCGCTTCGGCTCCGCCGATTCGCTGTAAAAGTTTGTAGCAAATATTTGCAGATTGCAGATCCGGGAAGATCAGTACGTTGGCTCCTCCTTTAATGTCCGAAAACGGAAATGACTCCTCCACGATTTCAGGGACGACCGCAGTGTCGGCTTGCATTTCTCCATCGACCAAAATATCTGGCCGTCTCAACTTAACGAGTCTCACTGCTTCTCTGACCTTTAATGAGAGCGGGTGATTATTGCTTCCAAAATTGCTGAAAGAGAGCATGGCCACCTTGGGGTCTACATCAAAGAAGCGAGCTTCTTCTGCGGCGCAAATGGCAATATCTGCTAAATCAGAAGCCGTTGGCTCTATGTTTACCGTGGTGTCAGCCAGGAAGAAAATTCGGTCTTTGAAGAGCATCATGTAGACGCCGGCAATCCGCATGTTTTTTCTAGCGCCCACTACTTCTAAAAACGGTCGAATCGTATCGGGATAAGATTGCGTAACTCCTGAAAGAAGTCCGTCGGCATCACTTTGTTTGACCATCATTGAACCGAAATAATTCTCATTTTTCATAAGTGAGAACGCTTGTTCTCGAGTAAGGCCTCTTCGCTGACGGTGCTGCCAAAACTCATGGGAATATTTCTCTCGAAAATCCGCTGCGGAAGGGGTGATGATGGTGACATCCTTTAAGTTCGTAAGACCTAACTTTTCGATGTTTTCTCGAATGCGTTGAGCGTTTCCTAAAAGAATGGGCTCGCAAATGTTTTCTGAACGGATGATATCTACCGCTTTAAGAATTTTATGATTTGAGCCTTCCGGAAAAACAATTCGCAGAAGCGGTTCATCGGGCTTTCGTGAGCGTTCGACTTCAATTTTATCCTTGATTGAGCGAACAAAACTTTGACGAACCCCTAAGCGCTTTTCCAACATGGCTACATAGTCGTTGAGATCTATCTTGCTTCGAGCGACTCCCGATTCCATGGCAGCTTTCGCTACAGCCGGGCACACCCAGAGAAGAACGCGGCTATCGAAAGGCTTTGGAATAATATAATCCGGGCCAAATTGAAACGGCACGCCACCGTAAGCTGCAAAAACTTTTTCGGGAACCGGCTCCCGAGCAAGTTTTGCTAACGCATGCACGGCTGCCAGCTTCATTTCTTCATTGATTGCTGTTGCTCGAACATCTAAAGCGCCTCGGAAAATAAAGGGGAAACCCAACACGTTATTCACTTGATTGGGGTAATCTGACCGACCCGTAGCCATGATGATGTCCGGGCGAGCAGCTTTGGCTTCCCGATAACCGATTTCGGGATCTGGGTTTGCCATGGCAAAACAAATCGGTTTTGAACCCATTAGTTTAAGCATTTCAGGAGTGACAGCGCCTTTGGTAGAAAGCCCGACAAACACATCGGCTCCCTTCATCGCTTCCGCTAAGGTACGCGCGGAAGTTTTTGAAGCAAATTCCAATTTGTATTCATTCATTCCTTCTTTGCGGCCATGATAAATCACTCCTTGGCTATCACACAAAGTAATGTTTTCTCTTTTCGCTCCCAATGAAACGTAGAGCCGAGCGCAAGAAATTGCAGAAGCCCCTGCACCGCTAAAAACAATTTTTACGTTATCTGGTTTTTTTCCGACGAGCTCCAGAGCATTTAAGAAAGCTGCTCCAGAGATAATAGCGGTGCCATGTTGGTCATCATGAAACACCGGAATTTTCATTGTTTCTTTTAGCTTCTTTTCGATGACGAAGCATTCCGGAGCTTTAATGTCTTCTAGATTAATGCCGCCAAAGGTTGGCTCTAGTAACTTTACACAATTTACAAATTCATCTGGATTTTCCGTGTTCACTTCAATATCAAACACATCAATGTCGGCAAATGTTTTAAAAAGGATTCCTTTTCCTTCCATCACTGGCTTTGAAGCAGTTGCCCCTAAGTTTCCCAAACCAAGCACTGCGGTTCCATTGCTGATGACAGCGACCAGATTGCCACGAGAAGTGTATTTGTAAGAGTCTTCTGGGTTTTTAAAGATTTCCATACAGGGTTGAGCAACCCCAGGGGAGTAAGCCAAAGACAAATCATGTTGGGTTCGACAGGATTTTGAGGAAATAACCTCGATCTTTCCGGGTCTCCCACTGCTGTGATAATTTAACGATTCTTTGGGATCAAATTCATTCTCAGTTCTACGCATAGGACGAGAGTCTATTACTTACGGGGTTTTAGGTCTAGTACCAAACGGCCTTCTTTTTGGAGGGGTTGGTGTGGTTCTAGGAGGACAGATTTCTTAAAAGTGATTTCGATGGCTCGATCCCCGTCTTCAATAGGGGGATAAAAGCGGATATTTCTCACTAACTGGCTTTTCTTAAGCATCCGATTCAGAACAGTCGGGTCTACGTAGTTGGCTTTAATTGAGCTTAAGGAAATCAGGACCCGAGGCGGGTTCAATTCAAACTCTTTCCCTTCGCCCAGAACGACTTTGTCCGAAGGGGCAATGCGTACTTGAAAATCGGGGGCAATTTGTTGGAGAGTCCTGCTGCGAGCATCCGAAAAGTCTATTACCCAACGTTCGGTTTGGTCCTTTGGATTTCGTGAAAATCGTATAGCTTCAATATTCGCCGCTAGGGGGCTTCCCCCATCAAAAGATCCGGAGTCAACAAAAAGTTTCGAAGACGTTCGGGGAACGGGGCGAGCTGGAACAGCTGCAATCAATGTAGAAGCCAAAAGAGTCAAGATGACGAACACGCGATGCCTTCTCCTCTGGGGTGTTTATATGGCCAGAGAATAACACAAGGTTAAAAATCCTGGAGCATTATTTTTTTTACTAGGGCGGAAACAGGCAAAGCGGGGATTTCCTTGACTGGTACCCATTTGCCGCCTTTTGAAGGGGCTTTTTTTACTTTTAGATGCACCGGGATAATTTGAAGTCGGTGGTGAGTGACCGTATGTTTCTGATGGGAAAGTTCTCGCCAAGAAATAGCGCCTACGGCTTTGGCTTGGCCTTCTACTTCCGAGATCCATTTTCGGGGATTTTTGAGGGGAGTAGTTGGAAAGTCCCAAAGTCCAGACCACCACTCTTTTTCTGTGTTTTTTCGTAGCCAAATTTTTCCACTTTTTTCAAAAAGCAGCTTCAGCTGATGCAATTCCTTGTATTGGGTCTTGTTTTTTTTGAAAGGAAGCTGGTCCACGAGTTTTTTTTTGTGAGCAGCGCAGGAGCTGATGAGGGGGCAACGGCCGCACTGAGGCGACGATTTCGTGCAGATAAGTGAGCCAAGCTCCATGAGTCCCTGATTAAAAATCCGAGCTGAAGTGCATTGTTGAACCAGCGCATCTGCTTTTTCCCAAAAGAATCGTTTGGCCTGCGGGGAGTCTATGGGGAGCTCAAGAGCAAAATAACGCGAAAATACCCGCTCAACATTTCCATCAACTAATGGCTCCTTCAAATCAAAAGCAATGCTTAAGACCGCTCCAGCAGTGTAGGGACCAATTCCGGGAACCTTCAATATTTCGTCTCTTGATCGGGGAAATCGCCCTTGATGATTTTCTAAGAGAAACTGAGCCCCCCGACGGAGGTTTTTTGCACGGGAGTAATAGCCAAGGCCTGCCCAATGAGCCAAAACCTTTTCTTCAGGGGACTCGGCAAGGGCTTTCACGTTTGGAAACCTAGTTAAAAATCGTTCGTAGTAGGGGATAACCGTACTGACTTGAGTTTGTTGGAGCATGACCTCTGAGACCCAAATAGCATAGGGATCAGAGGTCTTTCTCCAAGGAAGGTTTCGACGATGTTTCTCAAACCAACGAGAAACCGATTCGGCTGTTTCACGCAAACTTCCCACAACCAACTAATTACTTTACGTCTAAGAGTTCTACGTCAAAAACCAAAGTAGAATTGGGGGGAATTACGGGAGGTGCCCCGCGCTCGCCATAGCCATCTTTTGAAGGGATGGTGAGCTTTCTTTTCCCGCCCACTTTCATGCCTGCAACCCCTTTTTCCCAACCAGGAATAACCTGTCCGGTTCCAAGCTGGAATGTAAAGGGACTATTTCTGTCCAATGAGGAATCGAATTTCGTTCCATTGGTAAGTTTCCCCGTGTAGTGAACGGTTACCATTTTGCCTATTACGGCTTCTGGCCCGTTTCCTTTGAGCACTTCAACAATTTCTGTTTCCGTGACCACCTTTGGGGCTTCTACCTTGGTCGGTTTTGTTTTAGCTACTGTCTCTTTTTTGGTAGCTTCCGCTCCAAAAGAAGAGGTTCCGAGTACTGCAACTGCAATTGTAAGGATGATTTTTTTCATAGGCGAAAAGATTAACTCCTTAACTTCACAAGTAAAAGTAGAATTTTAGGAGTTCTCATGATTTAAAGGGGGGCTTCGATAAAGGAGACAAAGCCATGGTGACTGAAGCGCGAACCGGAAAAATGCCAAAACAAATCAGCTACATAGTTGGTAATGAAGCAGCTGAGAGATTTAGCTTCTATGGCATGCGAAGCATTCTGGTCATTTTCATGACCCAATATCTTTTTTTGAAAGAGCATCAAGCAAAAGAAGTCTTTCACCTGTTCGCTTTTGCAAATTACTTCATTCCTGTTTTTGGGGCTATTTTAGCGGATCGTTTTTTAGGCAGGTACAAAACGATTTTGTATCTTTCTATTTTCTACTGTGTGGGCCATGGCATTTTGGCGCTTTTTGAATCCGAGCTGGGTCTTTATGCGGGCCTTTTCTTTATTGCGGTCGGGTCTGGGGGAATCAAACCTTGTGTCTCTGCTTTGGTGGGGGATCAGTTTAATCGGTCAAACGACCATTTACTGGACCAGGTTTACTCTATTTTTTATTTCTCAATTAATTTTGGCTCCTTCTTTTCGACTCTTTTGATTCCGTGGACCTTGAAAGCCTATGGGCCCGGAGTTGCGTTTGGCATTCCTGGGATTTTGATGGGAGTGGCAACTCTCATTTTCTGGCTAGGCAGAAAAGAATATGTCGTTGTGCCTCCTTCGGGGGAAGGAAGTCAGTTTCTTTCCGTGATTGGGTATGCGCTCACTCACCAAAAAGATCGAAAGCCCGGACAGCGATTTCTTGAAGTTGCTGAACAGAAATTTTCTAAAGAGAAGGTGCGAGGCGTTCAAGCTGTGCTCTCTATTTTTGCCGTGTTTGTTGCAACGACTGGATTTTGGGCGCTGTATGACCAGCATGGAGCAAGCTGGGTGCTTCAAGCTGAGAAAATGGACCGAGAAGTGTGGGGATTTCACTTAGAATCTTCGATGATTCCCGCCATCAATCCCATTTTAGTCATGACCCTTTTGCCTCTTTTTAGTTTTGTTGTTTATCCCTGGATCGAAAAGTTAGGAATTAAGACAACTCCGTTAAGAAAAATGGGAGCGGGAATGGTACTGATTGCAGTAAGCTTTTTTTGGGTAGGGTTTCTTCAATCCCGAATTGATTTGGGCGAACAAATCAGTGTTGTGTGGCAGCTGGGGGCTTGGGTGATTCTAACGGCAG
>RFNV01000010.1 GCA_009927005.1 Pseudomonadota bacterium | reverse complement strand
CCGGTGTTACAAGGAAAAGCTCTTCACCGAACTGTTTACCGGCCGTACCGGCGAGTGGGTTCCGAAAACTCTCATCTTTGCCAAGGATGATAACCATGCCGAGGAAATCGTCCATATCGTGCGCGAGGTTTTTGGCGCTGGGAATGAGTTCTGCAAGAAGATCACCTACCGTAACTCGGAAGATCCTAAGTCGCTTATCCAGAGTTTCCGGTTAGATCCCAAGTTCCGGGTGGCGGTAACGGTGGATATGATTGCCACTGGTACTGATATCAAGCCACTGGAAGTACTCATCTTCATGCGGGATGTAAAGAGTGAGGGCTATTACGAGCAGATGAAGGGCCGTGGCGTGCGGACCATTAAGGACGCCGACCTGAAGGCGGTGACGCCCGATGCGAAGACCAAGACACGGTTTATTCTGATTGATGCTGTGGGAGTGACGGAAGGCAAGAAGACCGTATCCCAGCCGCTGGAACGCAAACGTAACCTGAGCTTTGAACAGCTGCTCAACCAGATTGCCCAAGGGCGCTGCGATGTGGATGCCTTCTCTAGCCTTGCTGGGCGCCTTTCTGCCTTGGAGAAGAAGTTGGCGCCTGAGGATATAGAACGGATTGTGATCGCCACCGGTGGTGCCACCCTCCGGAGTATTGCCAATACGTTGCTGGATGTCGTGGAGCCCGATGCGGTGGAGGAAGCAGCCAAGGGTGCTTATGGCCCCACACCTACCGAGACCCAGATGAAACAGGTACAAGAAGATTTGGCTGATAAAGCCACCGCTGTGCTCACCCCCAAGGTGCGAGAATTACTGGTGACCATCAAGCAAAAGACTGAAATGGTCATCGCCGATACATTAGCCGACCACGTAACCAGTGCGGGATACGACCTGCGGAAAGCGGAAGAGAAGATTACCAGCTGGAAAGCCTTTTTGGAGGCCAACAAGGCCGAGATTACTGCGCTGCAAATCCTTTACAACCAGCCCTACAACATCCGTCAACTCAGTTATGCCCAGCTGAAGGAACTGGCGGCGG
>RFNV01000257.1 GCA_009927005.1 Pseudomonadota bacterium | reverse complement strand
AGCTGTTCAGCACCGACAAAGGGTTTTCCGTTTGTCACATCTCGGATGACTAGATCAGCAACAAAATCCGCGATTCCCTCGCTTAGGCCCCCTGTATCGGCGAGATTTAATTGATCTCCCATCAACCTATCCATTATTCCGTGGCCGAGTTCGTGCCAAATGGTTGTGTTGTCTCGAGCCATGTTGTGGGTTTGGCTCGAATAAGTTGTGAAATTGATCGTATCGTCCGTGTAATAAGCGTTATCTCGCATGGAGATATCGGTATCGTACAGATAGGCATGAAATGGACGAGTGGATAGTTCGGGATCGGTAAAGCCCATTGGACGAAGCGATTCAAAAAGCTGAGTCACTGCCCAGTAAACTTGAACTTCATCGAAGCCATCGTTGATATAATCTACAACCGAATGCTCAGGAAGTCTGCGAGCTACTCGGGTGTACGCATCCTGGCTTGAACTGAGCGGACGTCCTAAAATTCCAGACTCGGGAATCATCTCCATCATCTCTGAATCTTGATCAATCACTACCCAATTGGGGCGAAACTGAGAAGAGCGCTTTAAATCAAAGTTAATCCCTGAGAGCTTCAACACCGAGGGATGAAAGTTCACTGTTGAGTATTTCCCTTCTAAGATAACTCCTCTTTTGAATGAGTTGGGAACCAGCGGTAGCTTTTCATAAATCTGGGATGCCTGATTTTTGACATAAGACATGGCCCAATACCCTTCTTTTCTTCCTTCTTCAGTCAGTCCTTTAATGGGATCAAACATACTTTCTAGGTACTTCATTTCATTCTGGAGAAATTCGTAAGGATTAGCACCAGCTTCCCGGACTTCAGTTTTTAAGAACTTAAGTTCGCTGGCAATTCGACCATTGAGATCGAGGGGAACGTTTTCGTATTCCTCCCACAGGGGATAAACCAAGGCGGGTACATTCAGGTACTGGTCGGCAAAAGGAAACGGCTCGTAGCGTGACTCGAGAATCCGTCTGTCAGAAATTCCAATCGATATTCGATGAACCCCCCGTCTAGCTTTCACTCGCACGCTTCTTACCAGCTGACGATTCAGCCATTCGTCTTTCCAGCGAACATCTTGAATTTCAGTATCATCTGATGACTTTTGAATCGCCTTTTTTACGATTTGAATCGTGGAACGAGAGTCCAACGACGGGCGTTTAGCCCATAAACGAATAGTTCCCTCAGCAATCGGCTCGTCCACATGTGCTTCCACTTGGATTGTTTCCTGATTATCGAGGCGACTCCAGATGCGAATCACTTGTCCCCGCACCGAAAAGTCGCCAGATTTCTGCCCGTACATGACAAATCGGCTAGTCGCGAGAGGCCTGTCTTCTAACACGGAAAAATCATCCGCTTTGAGATTAAGACCCGTTTTTTGATTTACTAAAGAAAGCACATGCGAAAAGTCAGTATTTTTATCTTCCTGACCGGTCCAACGAGCGGTTTTAATTTCTGCCCACGAGAAAGAGTAAACAACGAGGGCCAAGGCGAACAGGGTATTTCTTCTCATAATCATTCCTTGTCGGTTTTATTTTCGAGTCTGACATTAAAAAAGCAAAAACTTGCCGGAAATTCCGAAACCTTCGAACCTTGAGAGTAAGCAACCACAATATGTTCTCGTACTCCATCTCGATAAAGTCGAGTGGCGCGGGTTACCGTTGTGTTCGGGTATTGAAACGTATTTACCAGTGACCCATCTTCATAAAAGACCGGGTTCCACTTTTCATTTTTTAACCACAGTTGAGTTTGGGGATCCTGATCGAGATCTTGCAGGGTGTAGGTGTCATACTTGTCAGTTTGCTGGTTAAACCACGTGTGGGACTGGCTATAGCGACCAAAACTTTTTTCTTCACTGTCTAGCCGTTTGAATTGGAAAAAAGCAGGCCAAAGACGCTGAGGATCAGCGTGATGGACACAGCGCCCAACCCATGTCCCTATTAATTTCTCCGCTTGCGGTGTTTGAGAAGCGCGAAAAATCACTTCCATGTCACTGTAGTCCAAGGCGCGACCTAAGCTCGAAAGGGCCAAAAGGACTGTAAGAAAAACTTTGATAACTTTCAAAACTCACCACTTCAAGAAGAATTTAGCTAACTCTACGAATTAATCAATCACGATTCTTTCAGCTAATCTTCCCAAGTGTACTGTTCAGACATACATCGGATTTCACCAGAGGCGTTCTTGGGCTGACCATAGTCATTGAAGAGATTCATGCACTGAAAGGCCACTTCAACGTAAGTCCCCTGAACTTTGGACCTGACTTGGCATTGGGTTGAATTGCCTCGCCCATTCGAGCTCTGGTTTCGATAGGAATTGAGGCGCTGATCTCCGCCAGCTTTCAAAAAGATACTGCCTCCGCTAGTTCTTCCAGCGCCAATGATTTGGTGTTGGTTATTTTGTGGGTTGAGCCCGGACAATACCAATCTCATTTCCGAATCACTTTCGGAATCCTGAAAGCCAATCTCTAAAACTCCCAAACCGTTTTGAGACGAATTGAACTGACAACGGGTTAAGCTGCGAGACGAAAAACCCCGCTCCATCCAATCTAATTTGAAATATCCCCCTGGTGCCACATTGGTCGGATTTCCGTAGGTATCGAACTCCCCACTGTTGGAAAAAACCCCACAGCCCGTTAAAAAAGCTGAAAAAGCTAAACCTAAAAGAAGCGCTGGTAACCGCATTGAAATCCCCCCATTAGAGTTTCAGACTTGCCCTAGAATACGGATTTGCCGCGCCGTGTCTAGACTGCAAATTTTGTCACTCTGAACCGCCTGAGCCGAGCCTTGGGGGATGCCAGTAAGATTCTGTAATTACTTGGTTTTTAATCTTCTATCGATAATCGCTTCGAATGACTCAAGTGGGTAAGCTCCTTTGAGAGAGACTCCAGCCACAATAAATCCCGGGGTTCCGGAAATATCGAAAGATTTAGCCTCTGCTTTATCTTCTTCAATTCGCTTTTGGACTTTTGGACTTTTTAAATCCTTTTTCAACCTCGCCATATCGGCCCCCACCTTTTTAGCTATTTCAGCCAAAAGATTTTCACCCCCTGATCCAAGCTGCTGTTGGTTCTTAAAGACTTCATCGTGAAATTTATAAGCTTTAGCTGGCTCTTGAATCGCAATAGCTTCGAAATATTCGGCAGCTGGTTGCGCCATCGGATGAAAGGGGAGCGGAAGGTGCTTGAATACAAAAGCTACTTTCTTACCATATTTTTTTCGGACTTCTTCAATCGTGCTTGCTCCTCGGGAGCAGTAGGGACATTGAAAATCTGAATAAGCAACAATGATAATGGGAGCCGACAGACTTCCGAGAACTGCTCTATCAGCGGAGACTTTGGGTTTTTTGGGATTTTTAAATTCGCTCTCACGTTGATCGGCTTCAGCTTTTTGCTGCATCATTTGTAAAAACTGTGCATCTTGTTGGGATAGACCCTGCTCTGCAAACAGGGGGACTTGAACTAGAAGCGCGAGAAAAATAAATTTAATCATGGTTGAGGCATCCTCGTGGTTAGTGATTTAGATGCCAAAGAATATCAGGTGGGAACGGGCGTTACAAGGTCGGGGCTATTTTTAAAATACTTTTTTAATTTTAAAAAGTGTTTCTCGTAACCATGAAACAAAATGATGGCTACTAAGAGTGAAGCAACAACTGAAGCAGCGTGGAAGAAACCTTGTCTGATCACTCCCCCTCCCCAATTGAGCTGTGAAAACAACCAATGCACAACAGGCACGTGAACGAGATACATGCCGAAACTGTATTTTCCGCAGGCTTGTAAAAATCTGTTCGCGAAAACTTTATTCAAAAATGAAATTTCTTTTGAACAGAGACACCCAATGAGCGCCATGGCTAAAAGAGCATTTGCCGTGTATCCGAACGTCCGCATCAACGGGCTATCCAATCCCACATTCCATGCAAAAACACATCCGACGATAGGTAACATGAGATAAAACAACTTTCTCCAGTAAGCTGACTGAAAGGAATCCAACTGACAAGCGAGCCAAGCTCCGGCGCAAAGGCTGTCCATCCTACAGAGAAGAAGTACATAACTCTTAACGGGAAAAGCTTCTGACCAGTACAGACCGATTCTACTCACTAAACTCACACAACCAAGAGCTAGGGCTATTTTGGGCAAATGTTCTCTTTTGAACACCCAAACCACTAATGGCCACAAAAGATAGAACTGCTCCTCGACTGCGAGCGACCAAGTAATATCCAATGCGGGAGATTGGAAGTGCCCCAATCTCCCCACAAGAACGTTTGATAAAAATGTCCAGTAAGTAAAGCCAAATGAAACGGCCAGAGGAAAAACATAAAAGGCTAAAAACAAAAATAGATAATAAAGGGGAAAAATACGAAGAATTCGCCTCATGTAAAAATTAAAAAAGAAATGAGGTGAGTCTTTAGTTTGGATCAAAATTCTTGTAATCAAAAAACCGGACAATACAAAAAAGAGGTCAACTCCCACCCATCCAGAAAGAGCCGCACCGTGAAATATTTTTTCTGCCAAGGTTTGGACAGGCAACACCGAAGAATGAAAAAGAATAACGGCCAAAATGGCAAGACCTCTGACTCCATCTAATAAGGGATCATGGGCCCGGTAGGATTGATTCATGAATTTCAATTTTACCACACCACTACGCCTGGAACAGTTGTGTATTCTTTAAGCACACCAGCCTCAAACGCCAGCTAAGCCATTGATATCAAGCGTATTCTAGATGGGGGTTTTTCGGGAATTGCCTGTTTTCTGGTCGTTTTTCCTGGAGCAAGAACCCTCTTCCAGGCCCCTATTCCGCCTGGCTTCACCCTTGCATTTCCTCTCGGTAACAACTTGAAAGCAACTGTAAGTATGGCAACTTTGAAAAACATTTTAAGCCTAAGCACAATCGCTCTTTTAGTCTCCGCATGCGGAGCGAAAAGTCGGCTCGGGTATAACTATTATTCGCAAAATCAAACTAATGATTATGCTTCAATCATGGATGCAGGAACTTTTGCAGGTTCTCTCCCGCAACTGTCTTCGGCTGCCCAGAGCCCAAATTTTACTCAACCCGTTCCCACAGAAATTGCACCAGTTCCCAGTTCTCCTAACGTCTCTCCAATTTTAAATCAGACATCCCAAGATTTTGGATACCTCAACAATTGCTATCGAAACATTTTGAGCCAAGCGAATGGATACTTTCAATCGGGAATCAGTGCTAACGATATCTTTCAAGGAGCGGGACAACGGCTAGTTCAATGCTACAACGACACGATAAGACAACGAATGGAACAACAACAGGCACTTCAAGCTTACCAAACCTATATTTATCAACAGAACTACATCAATCAAATGTATGCAGCTTATCAGATGATGAACCAGCAGAATGCAAACGCTGCTCGATTTACGATTGGTCGTCCTCCAGGAGTACGATAACGATGAAAACTTTTTTTAAATTAGCAATGACACTCAGTTGTTTAACTCTGATTTCTTGTGCGAAGAGTTCACTGCCTCAGATGATGGCTAACTCGGGTTCACAAAACACTCAAAGTCCTTTAGTAGGTGCGATGAGCGCTACCAGACAAAGAGGCGTTACAAATATTTATTCCGGTCCGACGGGGAGTCCAACAAGCAACAACACATATGCACCAGGTGCAGCGTCAGGTTATCCTAACCCTGTACCTGGGCAAAATCTGTTTGGTCTCACGAGCCAAACCACTGTAAAGGATCCGCAAGAATGCGTGAACAGCTTTAATCGTTATCCACGTTACTCAGGAAATTTTGATACTGCACTCGCTGAACTTGCGACTTGTCTGAACCAAGTCATGATCAGCCAGAATCCAACTTTGTTCCAACAGTACCAAACCCTCCAGCAAAACTATGGGTATGGGTATTAACCTGCAATTTCGCGCGGGTTCGGCGTTCTCCACACCTTATTTGCAGGAACTTCGGTGTACGCAGCATCTCCCAAAGCACCATTGACGTGCCTGATTTTTTTAAGCTGCAGATATTCTCGCTCATCTCTTCCCGAATAATCCCATGGGAAGTAAGGAACTACTCCACTTGGATTTTTGATACAACACAGAGCCTCGCCTCGTCCGTAACAAACAGGATCCTTCACGCCTCGATTAAAAGTAACGAAGTATTCAGCATCTCCTTTGGCTTGCTGGAATGCTTGATGGCCCGCTGGAATTTCTCCGCAGAGTAATTTGAAAGTATCCAACGGCGAAACAGGAAGTCCAAGCGCAAAGCGGCCGCTAGGATATTGACCCGCCATGGTTGGGGCTCCTGATAATTGCTGGCGAAGTTCCTTTAACAACCCAGAAAAATATTGAGGCAGTTCAAACGTGGGAACCACCTTCAACTTTTCCTCAGAGGGTGCCGAAGGAACACGAGCTTTGTCTTTAACAAATCTCAATAAATCATATTTTGAAAGCGCCGGATTATACGCTTTTAGTATGGCAACAATTCCAGCAAACAGAGCGGCTGCATTGGAGGTTCCCGAAGAAATACTTCCATTAGAAAAGCTCGCTTCTGATCGCTCCATCAGGAAATCTGGCTTCTCATCCCCCCTCATATTCGGACCCGAAGCGGAATAGGCATTGATGTCTCCAATCGTCAGAACAGTTGGGTTATCCGCAGGAACCATGACTTCATAGCCCGGAGTTGCATCCATAAACTGAACGGGATCCACTGGCTTATTCTGATCCTGCATTTTGATTGGCTCTCGCTGGGGAATCACAACAATTCGGACCCGATCGTTGCCAGTAAATGCTCCTGATTTCGCTCGTAATTCCAATGTGTAATCGCCGTCTTTTCGGGCAAAAGTATAGTTGATTCTCTCTCTTGCTAAAAAAGTCTCACCAGATCCCAATTTATCTTTTTGCAAAACTTGTTTCAGATCCGCTTTAGCAACTTGGTTGCCCTCTGGATCATACAAGAACATATCGATATCTTTTTCGGTACCTTGAGTTTCAGAGTCCCAGCCCCCCGTGTAACTCAAGATAATTTGAGCTGGATTATCATCAACGTGACTCTTAATTCGTAGACGTGAGCGATTACCAAAATAGAGCAATCCTTCTTCATCCATGACCACGTTGGCATTAAATACTCGACCACCGTAGTTTCCAGCTGCATTCACCCAGAGAATGCCCTGAGCGGTTGCTTCATTGACAATTTGATTAATGAATCCACCACCATCAAAGTTTCCGCAACACTCTCGGTTCTGACTGTAAAGAACGATGTCCACTCGGTTTTCGATAGCGTAGCGGACAGCTCGTCTAAAATTGGTGATTCCATTTCCATTCAAAAGGTAAAACTGAGGCCCTTCTTCCGTTCCACCAGACAAGGCCCAAGCAATTTCGGCCATTTGAAGCCCGTGTTCTGTTTGCCCCATATTTTCGTGGTAGTCAGGGTTTCCTAAATTGTATTTTTTAATAAATTCTCGGTCGTATTTTTCAACGAGGACCGCTGATGAAGGCAGTTGTCCAGAGCTCGCTTGATAACCTAAAAAACCATTATCAATAACAGCGATTTTGACTTGAGAAATTCTATCGGTTGGAAATCGGTTCACACCGTAAAAAGCGCGCATCTTGTCGCCATCAAGGAGTTTTACAGCAGCAACCGTTTGAAGTCCCAATCCTAACGCGATTACAAATAATAGTTTTTTCATGTTTCTTCCCTTCCCCATAAAAAAAGGCACCCGCGGGTTTTACCCCGACAAGTGCCTTCTTTAATTTGTTAGACTGACGAGAGGCTGTTTCTTACCAGTACCAGCCGCCCCAGAAACCACGTCCCCAGCCCCAGCCGTAACCGAAGCCATATCCGTAGCCGCCGTAACCGAAGCCATATCCGCCCCAGCCCCAGCCGTAACCGCCCCATCCAAGGCCCCACCAACGGCACCACCAAGCTTGGGTGGATGCTTCGTTGTCGAGTTCGCTTGTGGAAGTAACGATATCCATTTCGCCGACTTTATTGGCATCGACTGCAATGGTTGATGCATAAGCATTCATCGTTGCTTCATCCATGGTGCGAGCTTTCACTCGAGCATCCAAGGAATCAACACGATAAACGTGAACCTTCTTTGCATCTTGGTCCACTTTCACGAGAACAGCTGCAGGAGCCTGAGCTAA
>RFNV01000356.1 GCA_009927005.1 Pseudomonadota bacterium | reverse complement strand
CGGGCGTTCTGTACTTTGGTACGGGCGATGGCGCGACCGCGAACAGTATCAAAAACCGGCTCGAAATCAGCGCAGCCAGCGGTGTGGTGTTTAATCAGCAGCAGCAAGATGTTGACTTTCGCGTGGCGACTGTTAATTACGCGCATGGTCTTTTTGTAGACGCCAGCACCAATCGAGTCGGTATTAACAATTCCGCACCCGGTAACACGCTGACGATGAGTATCCCTACGCCCGCGACTTTAGGCAGTGGGTCTGATGGCATCATCATCTCCAACACCGCCGGTACGGGGTATAACACCCAACTGGTTCGCCTTGGTGCGTCGTACAACTACTCCGGTGCAACTGGTGCGCCTACGGTTGGCGCGGGAATGCTGTACAACTATGGTGGCAGGTTCTTCTTCGTTGGTGATGGTGCGTCGGCATCTGATTTTGTTTTCACTACATACGGTGCAAATCGACTTCAAGTCGGTTCAGATTCTTACGCGCTGGTGGTTAACGAAGATGGTGCGGACTACGATTTCCGCGTCGAGTCCGACACCAACACCCATGCGTTGTTTGTGGATGCGGGTGCGAGTGTTGTTTGTATAAATAGTAGCTCTGGGGTTACTGGGCGAATCCTTACCGTCGGAGGTAACGGAGCTTCAATCGCTGTAGTAGACACCAATGCAGGAATTTATTTTGGTTCAACAGCTACAGGGTTTTATGTAAACCCTGCTATTGCCAGAGCGAGTACGGCTGGTTTCCATATATCTAGCTCACAAGTTGGTGATCTTTGCATTGGCGGTGAAAACGGCGCAGGCATCAGGTTTGGAACCGCAAGCGGCGGCGGTGCGCTAAATAACCGCATGTACATTGATTCCGCCGGAGCCGTGACTATTGTTGGTTCCCTCTCTAAAGGGTCTGGCTCCTTCTGTATTGATCACCCGCTGCCCGAAAAGACGGACACACACCAGTTAGTGCATTCGTTCATCGAAGGTCCGCAGGCTGATTTGATTTACCGTGGCAAAGTGGCACTGGTCAATGGGCGTGCAACGGTCAACATCGACCAAGCCGCTGGAATGACCGAAGGAACTTTCGTGGTCTTGTGCCGGGATATTCAATGCTTCACCAGCAACGAGTCTGACTGGGACGCGGTGCGTGGCTCTGTATCTGGAAACATCCTGACCATCGAATGCCAGAACTCGTCATCTTCCGCTGTCGTCTCGTGGATGGTAATTGGCGAACGTCAAGACCCGCACATGTATGACACCGACTGGACGGACGAAAACGGAAGAGTGATCGTCGAGCCTGTCAAACTGCAACCGGAGCCTGTGGCTCAATAAACTGAAAGGAAATCATCATGCCTCAAGTCACCCTCACATGGGCCGTCAACAACATGACCCGCGTCGTCAACGACGGCTTTGTCATCGTTGTCGATTGGTCTTGCACTGCCTCGGCAACTGGCGCTCAGGGCGCGTTCTACGGCGGACGGTCCACCTACACACACAATCCCGATGAGCCGGGCTTCGTCCCTTACGACCAACTGACCGAAGAAATCGTGCTGGGTTGGGTCTACGAGACGTTGGGCGACCAGAAGGCCGAGATCGAAGCGACACTGACTGCCAAGGTGCAAAAGCAGTTGAACCCCACGACTGCCAACGGTGTGCCTTGGAATACCGCTCCCGTGGCGGCATGACCCCGATCTGGATCATGTGCTGGGCTAACGGTGTGGACAAAGAC
>RFNV01000150.1 GCA_009927005.1 Pseudomonadota bacterium | reverse complement strand
CCATGAGAATCGCATCGGCGGCTCCTGATTCTAGAATCGACTCTGCTTGAACCGCTTCGGTAATCAAACCCACAGCACCTGTCAGGATCCCAACTTCTTTCCGAATCGATTTTGCGAAGGGTACTTGAAAACTGGGAGCTACCGGAATTTTAGCATCGGGAACTGTCCCGCCAGTGGAAACATCAATGAAATCGATTCCAAGGCCTTTGAGCTTTTTACAGAACTGGATACTTTGGGAGAGTTCCCACCCGCCTTCGACCCAATCGGTTGCCGAGATACGTACAAAAACAGGCAAGTTCTCGGGCCAGGACTTTCGGACTATTTCTGCAATTTTCAAAGGCAGTCGCATTCGGTTCTCAAGGGAACCTCCAAATTCATCCTGCCGTTGATTTGTCAGTGGCGACAAAAACTCATGAAGGAGATAACCGTGGGCCATGTGGATTTCGACTACTTCAAATCCCGCAGCCACAGCATATTGTGTAGATTTTTCAAAGTCGGAGATGAGTTGTGAAATATCCTTTCCCTCCATGGCTTTGGGGGTCGGATACCCCGAAGAAAAAGCAATCGCACTGGGTGCAAGTGTGTTCCAACCGCCTTCCTTTTCTGAGATCGGCTTTCCGCCTTTCCAAGGCTCTGCCGTCGACGCTTTTCTCCCGGCATGCGCCAGCTGAATTGCCGGAACAGCTCCTTGAGATTTAATGAACTGAGAAATTCGGTTAAAGCTTGCCACTTGCTTAGAAGACCAAAGGCCCGTATCCGCAGGGGAGATTCGACCGAATTCTGAAACTGCTGTGGCTTCAGCCATCACGAGCCCTGCGCCGCCTACTGCTCGACTTCCCAAATGAACCAAGTGCCAATCACTGGGAATTCCCTCAGAAGCTGAATATTGACACATGGGAGAAACAAAAATCCGATTTCGAAAAGAAATGTCTCTGATTTTGAGTGGAGTAAAAAGAAAGGGAGTTGATTTCATAACAAGATTCCTCAAGCCCGATTGTATCTTATTCACCGCTCGTCAGCGAGCGAACTCATTTGAACCACTGTTTTCTGAGAGTGTGCAGGAATCAGTTTTGCATAAAAATACGGCATGCGGTTTTTAGGAAACCTTCTTTTATTGCTCGTCTTAGGGGTTATTCCAGCAAAGGAAACCTTTGCTGACCTGAAAGCCTGTCAAAGACATATCGAGAAATTGGCAATAAAAGGCCCTGAGGTTCAGGCTTTTAGATCTTCTTTGTATCGGATTGAAGCGAGAACCGCCCAGGGGTCATTAATAGAAATTCAAGGCGAGACAAGCGTCCAAAACATCCAAGATCACAACCAGCAAATCAAACAGGCACTGAGGGAACCCCTTCTGGGGCGCTCTGGAGAGGGGCAAAGAGCTGTGACTCAAAAAGAAGCTGATTCTTTTGTGAAAAAAATGGACCAACATCCAGTAAATGGATCGGCAAGAGAATCAAAGTATGATCCGAAAGAGTGTTTTGGATTTTGCTTTGGCAGAGCAAGCTTGATTCACCACGAAGCTATCCAACGAAATATCGACCCTGAAGCCATCAGAAAAATTTGGGCTGTCGGTTCTTTAGAAAAGGAAAAATGGCATTTTCACGTATCGACCATTTTAAAGGCTCAAGGGCGAGGAACATGGTGGGCCACCGATACGATTTATAAGTCTGCCATTAGTGTAGAAACGTGGATGGACAGAATGGAGCGTAGCTCGGATGACGGGCGATTAATGTTTTTTGTAACGGATCCGCGACGCTTTTCGGTTTATAGCCCACAGTTTTATACCGGTTTAGATCTTTTTGGAGATGGGAAGTCAGATTACTATAATGGATACTTTCGAGACTATTTTGAATTTACATTAAGGAAAAAAACGCCCAAACTATCTCATTAGGAGAGGCGTGTGAATTATCTCTATCTAGCTATCGCAATTGTCAGTGAAGTCATTGGCACCTCAGCACTCAAAGCATCGGAAGGTTTTTCAAAACTCACTCCCTCGATTTTAGTGGTCATTGGATATGGGACTGCGTTTTATTTTCTCTCTTTGACCTTAAAGACGATACCAGTTGGAATTGCCTATGCGATGTGGTCGGGAGTGGGCGTTCTCCTCATCACTTTAGTGGGACTATTTGTCTTTGGACAAAAAGTAGATCTCGCAGGTTGGATTGGGATCTTTTTGATCTCAAGTGGAGTCGTGGTTTTAAATGTGCTATCAAAGACCAGTGGGCACTGAGGATAAAATCTATACAACTTTTCAAGAGTTCTGGCCTTTTTATCTCAGCCAACATTTGAATCCCCAATCCCGTAGCCAGCATTTTCTCGGACTACTTTTAAATATCCCCTCTTTTCATTTTTTGCCGACTGGAAAATGTTTTGGATGATGCTCACCGGCAATCTTGACAAAGAGCTCCAAAGGTTGGGCCTTTCAAACCAAGAATCCTAAGAAGTTTTCTTTACGTTCTCAGAACTTATCGATATTCTTTTCACATCAGCAACAGCAAAAAAACAACAATCATTTCGTGATTAGCAGTTTTGGACTCACGATTAACTCATAAACGAAGAGGAATCATGGTGAATCATAAGCTAGTCGTAGGTGTTTTGGCCCTAGTCACTTCAACTGCATCTTTTTCTGCGGAGTATCTTGTTAAATTTAAAAGGGGCAGTGAAGGATTCAATCGAGCCATCAGCCAGCGTTCGGTGGGTGCTGCTCAGGTCAAAAGAAATCACCAAGCAGGAAATCTCGTTCTTGTGGAGGTGAACAAAAACACCAGACAACAAACTGCGAATGTCCTAGCGGATCTCATGAAAAATCCTGAAGTTGAATATGTTGTTGAGAACTTCAAGTTCAAAGCTTTCGACCTTCCCAATGATCCTGAAATTTCCAAACAATGGTCAGTAGGTAAAGTGAGTGCTGAAAAAGCTTGGAAATTAGGAGTGGGAAGTCGGGATGTTCGCGTTGCGGTCATCGATACAGGCGTTGATCTTCAGCATAGCGATCTTAAAGATAATCTCTGGGTGAATAAGAAAGAAGTTCCAGGGAATGGCAAGGATGATGATAACAACGGTTACGTAGATGATATTCATGGTTGGGATTTCTTTGCAAAAGATGCCGATCCTCAAGACGAAACCAGTGCCCAAAACCCAGGTCACGGAACTCATTGCTCAGGAATTGTGGGGGCAGTTGGCGATAATGGAAAAGGCATCTCTGGAATGAGCCAACGAGTCTCTATTATGGCGTTGAGATTTCTTGGAGCTGATGGATCGGGAGATCTGATGGCTGCTGTTGAGTCTATTGATTATGCGATTGCCAATGGTGCACAAGTCATCAGCGCAAGCTGGGGAGCAGCAGTCAGTGCTTCTCAAGCACAACCCATCACAGAGGCGATTTCTCGAGCAAATGACAAAGGCGTTCTTTTTGTTGCAGCTGCTTCAAATGATGGCAAAAACAATGATCGGTTTGAAGTCTATCCAGCCAATACCCCGCTTCCGAATGTCATAACAGTCGCAGCTTCTGGAAATGCTGACAGCAAGCCCAGTTGGTCGAATTATGGAAAAGCAAAAGTAAGCCTGTCTTCTCCAGGAGAGGATATTTACAGCACACTCCCCAAAGAGAAGTATGGCAACTTGAGTGGGACATCAATGGCAACCCCTCTTGTCTCCGGACTGGCTGCACTCGTACTTTCTCACAACCCCGATCTGAATCCAGTAGAGATGAAAGCCCTACTGCAGGCTTCAGGAACGAAAGTAGCGATTGAAACGGCTTGTGATTGCAGAATAGATGCTGCTTCAGCAGTGGAAAGAGCTAAAGCTTCTTCTTTGACTATTATCCCTCAGGCAGTGACTGTGGCACCCGAAGAAACTGTTCAGTTCACTGCAATGGGTGGAAAAGGCCCTTATCAGTTCACAGCTTCTTCCGATTCTGTTGCTACTATTGATGAGAAAGGACTTCTCACAGCTAAAGCAGCAGGGGAAATGACGGTTTCGGTAACCGATTCGAGAGGCGAGAAGAACGAGTCTCTCAAAATTCGAGTCGCTGTCCCCGAAGAGCAAGCTCCTAATGAGGAATGCCCACTCGGAGATCCAGCGATGTGCCAAATGATGTGTGTCATTTCACCTGATTTACCTTGGTGCAAAACGAGGTAAGATGCAGCGATGGCTGCATACCGAACAACGCTGTCTCATCGAAACTATGTGTTTCAGAACCTGGGGGATGTGCTTGCAAAAGCATCTCCCCTTCGTTCAGGCGATGTTTTAGCGGGAGTTGCAGCCCAAAGTGAAGAAGAGCGAGTAGCTTCCCAGCTAGCTCTCTCGGAAATTCCCCTCAAAGATTTTTTAAAAAGCCCGCTCATTCCCTATGAAAACGATGAGGTCACAAGAATACTTTATGATTCTTGGGATGAAGAAGCCTTTCATACGATATCTCATTTAACGGTCGGGGAATTTCGGGAATTTCTTTTAGATCAGAAAACGAACCACGACACGATTAGAAAGATAAGCCCCGGTCTCATTCCAGAAATGGTCGCAGGAGTTTCAAAACTCATGCGAAACCAAGACCTCATTTCCGTTGCTCGGAAAGTGGAAGTCATCACAAAGTTTCGCTCGACTGTGGGTAAGAAAGGCCATTTGTCGGTTCGCCTTCAACCGAATCACCCCACCGATGATTTAAAAGCGATTATGGCTGTTATTTTAGATGGGCTTTCTTATGGGTGTGGAGATGCCGTAATCGGAATTAATCCCGCCACCGATAGCCTAGAGCGAATGACCGAGCTTCAAAAGCTTCTTTCTCATTTGATTGAATCTCTCTCCATTCCCACTCAATCCTGTGTATTGGGTCACGTGACTCATCAGATTAAGGCCATTGAGGGTGGAAGCCCGGTGGATCTAGTTTTTCAATCCATTGCAGGAACACAACTTACCAATGAAAGCTTTGGGGTAAACGCTCAAATTCTCCAGGAAGCTCAAGAAGCAGCTTTGAGTCTGAAGCGTGGGGAACGGGAAGTGATGTATTTTGAAACAGGACAAGGTTCCTGTCTCTCGGCTCAAGGCCACTGGAGAATAGATCAACAAACTTTGGAAGCAAGAGCTTATGGGTTTGCCCGAGTGTTCCATCCCTTTTTAATAAACTCAGTAGTGGGATTTATCGGGCCTGAGTACCTCTACGATAGCAAACAAATTATCCGAGCAGGCTTGGAAGATCATTTCTGTGGGAAGCTCCTGGGGCTGCCGATGGGGTGTGACGTTTGTTACACCAATCATGCAGAAGCAGATCAAGATGATATGGATAATCTCCTGACTCTTTTGGGAGTTGCTGGCTGTAATTACTTTATGGGAGTTCCCGGGGCAGACGACATCATGCTGAATTATCAATCGACTTCATTTCATGATGCCTGTTATGTGAGGGATGCTCTGGGGTTGAAGCCGTCACCCGAGTTTGAGCTTTGGCTTGAGAAAATGAAGAGCGAGAACAATGGTCTTTTAAAGGCAGCAAGTCGACTACTTCCCAAGGGTTCTCCATGAGCAATGATTGGAGCTTTTTAAAAAACTTCACCCATGCGCGAATCGCCTTGGGAAGGCATGGGAATGCGGTTCCCACCAAAGAGCTTTTGAATTTTCGCTTAGCGCATTCTCGGGCACGAGACAGCGTGTGGCAGGAGCTGGATGAAAATAAAATCACTCATCAGGCCTTTGTGATTCAGTCCGAGTGCTCCTCCAAAAAAGAATTTCTCTTAAACCCAGACAAGGGGCGGAAGCTTTCCCAAGCATCCAAAGAAGAGTTACAAAAGCTCGCAAGCCGAGGAGAGCCTTCTGATTGTCTTTTGGTGCTGGCGGATGGGCTATCCGCAAAAGCACTTCACACGAATGCCAATGGGTTTGTAAAAGAGTTTGTCCAAGAGATGAAAATGTCCGGGCTTCGGCTGGGGCCGGTCCTCCTGGCCAAGTATGCACGAGTGGCTCTAGGGGATATCGTTGCAGAAATATTTCAAGCCCGATCGGTGGTCATGCTGATTGGTGAAAGACCGGGACTAGCGAGCTCCGACTCACTCGGCGTTTATTTTACGTATCTGCCAAAGCCCGGGAAAAGTGATTCTGAACGCAATTGCATTTCGAACATTCACTCTCGGGGTTTGTCCTCTGAGGGAGCCGCAAAAATGACTTCGTATTTAGTCCAGCAAGCTCTCAAGTTAAAGCTCAGCGGAGTCGATTTAAAAGTCGAGTACCCGAGTGAATACACGCGTATTCTGCCTCTATAAGTTTTAGCTAGTCTTTCAATAAATAACTCAAACGGCCTTCACAATTTGGATTTTGAGGCTAGGTATTCCGTGGGGATACGGGAACGGGGGTTGCATTGCCTTATAGAATCGATTTTTTAGGGGGCTTAGGTGAAAGCATTTATAAGACGGGTCGCTCTTTGCGGTCTTAGTTCATTATTTCTTATCTTTACGAGCTGTGCGTGTCCTGGAGGAAGGGAATACCGGTCTATCGATGGAGAGCGAGTAAATGAATTGAGGGCCCGACTTGCGCAAATGACCGAAAAGCAGATAGATGAGTTTTCTAAAGAACTCGGTCTTGCAAAAGAGTTTTTACCCCAGCAGGTAATTGTTAAGTTCAAAGACGGGACGAGTTTTTCTAAAGTTGAAGAAACTCTAGGTGTCCTGGGAGCGACAAGGCATTATCAATTTAAGTCTCACGCACTGCTTTTAAAAATGCCAGATGCCATTACCAAAACAGACATTCTAGCTATCGTCGCGGCTCTCAACGAAGTCGAGTCAGTGGACTATGCAGCTCCCAATGGCATCTTAAAAGTATCAGCGGTCCCAAATGATCCTCAGTTTAGAAACCAAGCAGATTTAAATAATATTCAAGCGGAGAGGGCTTGGGATCTCACCACCGGGTCTCATGACGTCTTGGTGGGGATTATCGATACTGGAGTAGATTATCGGCATCCAGATTTAGTCCAAAATATTTGGACGAATGTTGGCGAAACCGGAATCGATATTGAGGGAAATGATAAAAGGACCAATGGAGTTGACGACGACAACAATGGCTATGTCGATGATGTGCATGGGTATGATTTTTTTAATAACGACAATGATCCCATGGATGATATGGGTCACGGAACGCATGTGGCAGGAACCATTGGGGCCTCGGGAAACAACGGGATCGGGATCACCGGATTGAATTGGAATGTCGGGATTGTTCCCCTGAAGTTTATTGGAGCCGATGGGAGTGGCAGTGAAGCCGATGCAGTCAAAGCAATCGAGTACGCTACGATGATGGATATCCCCATTACTAACAATAGTTGGGGGGGATTGGGATATAACCAAGTTCTGAAAGAAGCTATTAGGGCGTATGGAGAAAAAGGAGGTCTTTTCGTCGCCGCTGCAGGAAACAACTCGGTGGATAACGATGTGGTTAATTGTTTTCCAGCTAATTATGAATTAGATAACATTATTTCTGTCGCCGCAGTTGATAACCAAGATAACAAACCGGCCTTTTCAAATTGGGGTTCTCAAAAAGTTCACATTGCAGCTCCTGGGGTGGATATTCTTTCTTTGGCTGTCTCTGGAAGTGGTGAAACCCTTGCTCGAATGAGCGGCACTTCGATGGCAGCACCCCACGTGACGGGAGCAGCTGCTCTGATTAAGTCGGTTTATCCGAATAGCGACTATAGAGATTTAAAAAGCAGGATCCTTTTCGGAGGAGACCCGATACCCCAACTCTTAAGTCCCACCTACGTGTTTGATCATTTCCGTCCAGATGATTATCCCATCGATAAACCTCTGGTTAGAGGGGGAAAACGACTTAATTTGGAAAATAGCCTTGAGGTAGATCTGATTCCCCCCGGAGAAACCGGAGGCTTGCGGATTTCTTTTTCAGGTCTGACTTCTTTAGAAGTCCAATTTCAGATGTCTGGGGATGATCGAACGAGCGGAGAAGCCTCTGGTTATTTGGCCAGATTGACGAATAGCCCAATGGTTAATCCCGAGGATTGGTTTTCTGGAACGCCCACAGAACTCAATTATGTGACAACCCTGACTCCGGGAATTCTTAGAGCTGAAATCAGCGGTCTTTCGCTTCTGCAAAAGGGGTATATCACTGTCAGAGCGGTGGATAACGTAGGAAATTTAGGACCTCGGTCAGTTTCTCTGCCGTTTGAGCTTTCAAAACCTTCGGTGCTGTTCCAAAACGATGGTGAAAGCTACGAGGGAATTAATTCGAAAGATCTGTTTATGTGGACCCTGCCATTTCAACAAGAAGAAGTCCCAGGAAGAGGGAAGGTGTGGTCTGATAGTCCTAACGAAAACCGAGAAGAGGGTAGTAATTACATGGAATTTACCCAGAGCATCGAAGTGCCTCATCCTGATGTAGTGCTCCAGTTTGACACAAAACTCGATTGCGAAGCTGTCTATGAGCGAGCGATGGTTGAGATCCGAATCAATGAAGAAACGGATCCGTTTTCAAGTTACAACGTCTGGAACTCAGACACAGGCTCATACGATTGGCTCCCCAGTCCCAAATGGAGAATGCTCGGAGTTTACTCGGCTCCCAAGTGTGACTGGTCTCAAGTCACTATTCCGCTTCGAAACAAGTTGAAAGTGGGAGATAAGGTGCGGTTTAGGTTTTGGTTCAAAGCCGGTGGAGATCCGAGTGATGGGCATGATGGATGGTTAATTGATAATATCAAATTATTGGGTCCCCAAAACCCAGAAAGGCCAACCGAGTTTGTAGCGACCCAAGCAACGGAAGCAAGTCCTTATGTCTTCAAATGGAAAGACAATAGCGAGGGAGAAAGCCGTTTTGAAATTAGAAAACTCATTCCGGGGTCGACAGCTTCAGGCGAGCTGGTTGCAGAGACTCCCGAAAACACGAGCGAATATGATTCGGGAATGCAAACGGTGGATGCTCAGTTAAGAGTACGGGCTTGTAATGGAATGGTATGCTCTGAATTTAGTGAGCCGATCCTAGTGTTGGCGCCTCCCCCAAGAGTGACTTCTATTTCTCCTCTTGCAGGACCCTTAGCAGGCGGAAATATTCTCACGGTATTTGGGGCTGGGTTTTTACCTGGAGCGATTGTTCGGCTTAGGGGCTTGGACTGTCCTAATTCTGTCAGAGTGTCTTCCACACAAATGACCTGTGTTCTGCCTCCACGAGAAGCAGGTTCTTACAGCGTAGAGGTGGTTAATCCAGATTCCCAACGAGGGGCTTTAGCATTGGCCTATATCTATCAAGGAGCTCCGAGTATCTCGTCTTTAACTCCAGCTATCGGAAAAAGCACGGGCGGAGATCTTCTCACCATCAATGGAACGGGTTTTGTGGCGGGAGCTTCCGTACGAATTGGCTCCAATCCCTGTACTGCAGTGACAGTGCTCTCGGCAACGCAGATCCAATGTAAAAGTCCTGCCAGTGCAGAGAGAAATTATAATGTCTGGGTTACCAATTCTGACGGGCAAATAAACCCGACAACTTCTGCAGCGGTTTTTCGAGTAGTCGCTCCCAAGTGGGTGGCTACCAGTGGTGGAGCTTGTTCGAGCGTCTGTCGTAGCGTGGGACTTTTCTCTAGACTCAGTCCCGAAGGGAGCTATTGCACTTCGGGAGAGATGATACCGGTCTCTGCAGTAGGTAAGGTTCCTTATCGAAATGGCTGTTGGCCGTTTAGAGATTGCCGCTCTCAAGGCACTCGCTCGGCGATTCAAGCAGGTCAGTATTGCTACGGTGCAACACAACGAAGAGACAGATCAAAATCGGATATTACGATGGGTTGCTTTTGCGGGTTGTAAGTTCTTAAGAGCCCCCAGTTTTATCCCGAAAAGGTACAGAACACTTCCCCTGATTTGGAGGCTCTGTGCCAAAAAGGTTTTTTCTTTTATTTTTAATTCTGATCACCTCGAAAATATCATCTGGAGTGGAGAAGAGAAAACCTCGCTGGCCATTACCAAAGGCTACTCGAAGTATCAGTAGTTCCGATTTGAGTCGGATCACCGAGTATCGAAACTATCTTCAATCGCTGACGGATACCGAGATAAAAGAATTTACGGAAGACGCGAAAATCAGTTTGGGAAATCTGGGGGTGAATCCCACACGGATGATTGTGAAATTCAAAGAGCCCCAAACCGAACAAGCCGTTTTCCAGTCGCTTCAGTTTAAAACCCCGCTTCGAGAATTTAAAAGCGCTGGGGCAAGGGTAATCCAAATTCCAAATGCGAAAAACAATTTGGAATTGTTAGCGCATTTGGGAGCTTTAAAAGAGCTAGAGGGAGTTGAGTATGCTTATCCCGATTATAAGATCAGGATCTCGAATCTCCCAAACGACTCTGAATTTGGAAATCAGTGGGACTTTCACAATACCGGAGCGACCACTGCTGCCGGGAAGGGATTAGTCGATGCGGACATCGATGCCCCGGAAGCTTGGTCGGTGAGCACGGGTTCTCGTTCAGTCATTGTGGGCGTAATAGATACTGGAATTAATTACAACCACCCTGATCTCAAAGACAATGTGTGGAATAACCCTGGGGAAACAGGAACGGATAGTTCCGGAAATGACAAATCGACAAATGGTATCGATGACGACGGCAATGGCTTTGTTGATGATTTTCGAGGCTGGGACTTCGTAAGCAATGACAATGATCCCAATGATGAACATGGGCACGGAACGCACACTGCAGGCACTATCGGTGCTGTGGGAAATAATGGGATTGGCGTTGCAGGGGTTAATTGGCAAGTAAGCTTGGTCCCACTTCAGATTTTTGATTCGAGTGGTTCAGGTGATCTCAGTGGTGCAATAGCTGCTTTGGAGTATGCCACCCAAATGGGTTTCCCCATAACGAATAATAGCTGGGGAGGCGGAGGGTACACTCAAGTCTTTGAAGATCTTCTGAAAGCTAATCGAGATGCCGGTAGCCTTTTTATAGCTGCTGCTGGAAATAATGGCAGTGATAACGACACTGATCCTTTTTATCCTGCAAGTTTCCAAGTGGAGAACGTGATTTCAGTTGCGGCATCCAATAACACCGACCAATTGTCATCCTTCTCTAACTACGGAGCGACCACAGTTCACTTAGCAGCGCCCGGAGAAAATATTTACTCCACCTATGCTTTATGGTCAGATTATTATTATGAGTCGGGGACTTCGATGGCGGCTCCCCATGTTGCAGGTGCTGCCGCGTTGATAAAATCTATCTGGCCGAGTGCTTCTTACAACGAGATCAAAAATAAAATTCTTGAGAGTGTAGATGTCATTTACAATCCATCATTTGTAGGAAAAACCCGAACGGGGGGAAGACTTAACCTCGCGGCAGCCGTAGGAGGCATTCCTTCTCCGCTTCCGCTCCGCCTTTCCTTAAAAAGTTCTTCACCTAAAGTAGGGCCGCTCACGGGGGGAACAACGCTTACTTTAACAGGAACAGGCTTTTCACCGGATACCAGGGTGACAGTAGGGCTTAAGCCCTGTGTGAATTTGCCAGTCACTTCCCAGATAGAATTAAGATGTGTCACGAGTGCGTCCGCCATCTCCGGTCTGCACAATGTCACTACTATAAACCCAGATGGATCCAAAGCGACTCTGAGTGGGGCTTTTCGTTACCATGTTCCTCCGACCGTTAGCTCTCTCAGTCCCATATCGGGATTGATTGCGGGAGGAAACCGGGTCACCGTTACTGGCTCTCAGTTTGGAACAGGCACTAAAGTAAGAGTGGGAGAAAAAGAGTGCATGCAAGTGAAAGTTATCTCCAGCACGCAAGTAAGTTGTATCCTTCCTGCTTACGAAGAAGGAAAATACAAAGTCACTGTGACTAATCAATATGGTCAAGAGAGTAGTGAAGACGTTCAATATGCTTATTATGCCTATCCCGCTCCCACGGTGACTGCAGTAAGTCCTTCCGCGGGCCCACTGGCTGGGGGAAATACAGTGACCCTCATGGGAACAGGTTTTCGAAGTGGCCTAGTGGCTCG
>RFNV01000369.1 GCA_009927005.1 Pseudomonadota bacterium | reverse complement strand
CCGCTGACAAAGCCGAACGTATGATTTCATTCCTGATGGGTGGGGCAATTGCGGAATACTTAATCTTTGGCCAGAAGACCACTGGCGCCGGAAACGATATTGAAAGAGCGACTGATCTCGCCCGTCGGATGGTTTGTGAGTGGGGAATGAGCGAAAAAATCGGGCCCGTAGCAGTTGGCAAAAAAGAAGGGGATGTATTCCTCGGACGTGAAATCAGCCAGACCCGAAATATCAGTGAGCGGTTAGCTGAGCAAATCGACACTGAAGTTCGAGACATTATTGTGAGAAACTACAATCGCGGAGTCGAGATTTTGCAGAGCAAGATCTCAATCCTACACGCAATGGCTGCAGCGTTGTTAGAGCGCGAAACTTTGGAACGTGCTGAAATTGAATCTCTCATGGAGGGAAGGGCTTTGCCTGCTTTTGTTCCTCCGGCCTCACAACAACCGCCGAAAGCAAAAGAATCTGAAGACTCTAGCCTGCCTCTAGGGCTTCCCAATCGAAAATCTGAAGTAGCATAATTGCTAAACATTTCCGTAACTTTTGCCGAAAAAGAAGAAAGGGGTTTCTCTGTCTTTAGGCCTCGGCTATGGAAACATTTTTCAGTAATATTAGGGAGATAGTTCGGTGGAGCGATATGGTCGATATCGTTCTGGTGACTGTCGTTGTCTACCGAGTTCTCTTGCTCATCCGCGGCACTCGAGCAGTGCAAATGCTCACAGGATTTGGGATTATCCTGATGGGTTACTTTCTGTCTCAGAAACTCCAACTCCATACCCTTCATACCATTTTGGACCAGTTTTTTAGCAATCTGATTTTTATCCTCATCATCGTTTTCCAAGAAGAGATCCGAAAAGCGCTGACTCAAGTAGGACGCAACCCGTTTTTCACCAGCGCCAATACCATCGAAGAAATATCCATTGTGGAAGAGATTTGTCAGGCAGCCCAAACCCTGGCCATCCAGCGCTTGGGGGCACTCGTTGTTATAGAGCGAGAAACCGGGTTGAAGAACTACATTGAAGCGGGAATCCCTCTCGATTCCAAAGTCACAGCCGATCTGATTATCAGCATCTTTCAGACTTCATCGCCCATCCATGATGGAGCAGTCATCATCCGAAATGCTCGGATTTCATCGGCGGGCTGCCTATTGCCCCTTTCGAGAGATCCGGCTGTGAAAAAAGAGTTTGGGACCCGACATCGAGCAGCTCTGGGGTTAACCCATGAGACAGATGCCGTCGTGGTGGTTGTGAGTGAAGAGCGGGCCGAAATTTCACTTGCTCACCATGGAAAAATGGAGCGTGATTTGAATGCCGAAACCTTGAAAAAACATTTGCTAGACTTATTGGATTTAAGCAAATACGAATCAAGCAAGAAGGAAGCATGAGCAGTCTATTCAACAATCGAGGAGCGATTCATTTCAGTGAAAGTTTAGCTTTAAAAGCGGTTAGCATTTTACTGGCTCTGATTTTATGGATTACGATTTTAAGTCTCAAGGCCGAGGAAAAAAAAATAACTGTCCCCCTCCAGCCCCTACTGCCCGCAGGCACTCAAATTATCAATAGCATTCCAAATTCTATCGAATACACGTTGAGCGGCCCGCGAGTATGGCTAAATGAGTTGGAGCGACGAGTACAACCCATACAGCCCGATCTTCGTCGAACTCGAGATACCACCATTGGCTTTTCTATTTCGGAGGACCTTCTGGGAGAACTCCCAGTGGGAGTTAAAGTATTAAGCTTTTATCCCACTCAGATCCTGATTCGGCTGGATGAGTTGGGTGAAAAATATATTGTCGTAAAGCCCAACTTGGCGGGAAATCCATCTCGTGGGTATGAAGTAGTTGAAGTGAAGACCACCCCCAGTAAAGTCGCCGTTTCAGGGCCTCTTTCGGTTTTGGAAAGCTTAGAAGCAGTCGGAACACAAGAGGTAGTGATTGATAATTTAAGGGGCAATAAAGAATTTTCTGTGAATATTGAGGTTGATGAGCAAAAAGGGTTAAAACTATCACGCGAAAGTAAAGTGAAAGTGAAAGTAAGAACTCGTAAAGTAGAGCTGGGAGAAAGGCTGGAGGATAGCCAATGAGTTCAAAATTATTTGGCACTGATGGGGTAAGAGGAATTGCGAACCAGTACCCCATGACCGGTGAAATGGCCATGCAAATTGGCCGAGCTGCTGCCCACTTGTTTGGCAACAAGGATTCACAAAATCAAGGTCACCAGACAAAAGTCGTGATCGGAAAAGACACTCGGTTATCTGGCTACATGTTTGAAAACGCTCTTTCAGCCGGTTTTTGTTCCATGGGTGCCAAAGTGTTTTTGGTGGGGCCACTTCCTACGCCGGGGATTGCTTTCATTACTAGAAGCATGCGAGCAGATATCGGAGTTGTAATTTCCGCCAGTCACAATCTTTTTCAATACAATGGAATTAAGATTTTCGACAAAAATGGATGTAAATTATCTGATTCGGTTGAGAAGCACATTGAGCAGATTATCCAATCTGGCGAATTGGACCGCGTCCGCCCTATTAATGACGAAATTGGTCGCGCCATGAGAATTGAAGATGCGAGTGGTCGCTATATCGTTTATTTAAAAAATACTTTTCCGGAAGATTTAAATCTCGATGGCATTCGTGTCGTTTTAGATTGTGCCAATGGAGCTTCTTATAAAGTAGCTCCTATTATCCTTGAGGAGTTAGGGGCAGAAGTATTTCCCATGGCAATCTCGCCAAATGGAACCAATATTAATGACCAGGTCGGAGCTGTGTTTCCACAACGCATGTGCCGTGCGGTACATGATCACAGAGCTGAAATTGGAATCTCCTTAGATGGAGATGCCGACCGAGTTATTCTTTCTGATGAAAATGGCGAAGTGGTAGATGGAGATCAAATTTTAGCCATTTGCGCGACAGAAATGCTTAAGCAAGGAAATCTTGCAAAAAATACGGTCGTGGGTACTCCCATGAGCAATATGGGATTGAAAATAGCTTTAAAAAAAGCGGGCGGATCGTTGGTCGAAGCCCAAGTAGGGGATCGCTATATCGTCGAAGCAATGCAGAAACAAAAGTTAAATCTCGGAGGCGAGCAATCAGGTCATATCGTTTTTCTGGAACATAATACGACTGGAGATGGCCTGATTGCAGCCCTGAAGATCTTGGCCATCATGAGAAGAACTGGCAAGAAGCTCTCTGAGCTTAAAAAAGTAATGACGCATTATCCTCAGGTTCTTCAAAACGTTCATGTAAAAAACAAGGAAGATTTTTCCCGATACCCAAAAATTCTTAGCGTAATAAAAAAAGTGGAAGCGGCTTTAGGCGAAAATGGTCGTGTAGTTGTCCGATACTCCGGTACAGAGCCCCTAGCTCGAGTGATGGTGGAAGGCGAAGATTTTTCAGTCATTCAGGCTTATGCTGAAGAAATTGCTCAGTCTATTCGAACCCAACTAGGTTAAAGAGATCCTCTATGGAACCTCTTCTGACAAGTGAACAAATGCGTGCAGTCGATCGCACTGCTATCGAACACATCGGAATCCCTGAGCTCGTTTTGGTGGAGCACGCAGCACTAGCGGTTGTCGGTTCTCTTAAATCACGATTTAATAAATCCCTCCCGATCACAAAGGGGGTTGTCCTTGCGGGCCCCGGAAATAATGGGGCCGATGCTCTCGCATCAGTGAGGCTGCTCCATGAACAAGGGTGTCAGGATGTTTTTGTTGTCTTGATTGACGAAAGGGGCTCTGCCGAGCTGTCTCCTCTTGCTGCCATACAGCTCAGCATCTTAGGGAAATTGGGCATAGCAACCGGAACTCAGCTCACTCGTGAGATGTTATCAGTGTCCGACTGGGTGATTGATGGAATTTTTGGAACTGGCCTCAGACGGGATCTTTCTGGAAAAAGTCTCGAAGCAGTCCAAATGATAAATACATTTGCTGGTAAAAAATGGATCCTCTCGATCGATGTCCCGAGTGGCCTGAACAGTGATACTGGAAAACCCATGGGGGATGCGGTGAGAGCCAATCAGACGGTCACCCTTGGGTTTATGAAACGCGGATTAGTCACCGCTCAGGGCGCCGATTTTGTGGGCCAGGTACGGTTAGCACCCATTCAAATTCCAAGATTGGTTCCTTTTCCTGTCGACTCATTTTTATACACTCAAGAGGACGTCAGTCGCCTACCGTTTCGAAAGAAATCCAGTCATAAAGGGGATTATGGCCATGTATGGGTAATGGCCGGGACCGATGAAAAACAAGGAGCTTGCATTTTATCGGCTTTGGGAGCGCTTAAGTCAGGGGCAGGCCTAGTGAGTTTATTAGGTGAAAAATCGACTCTGGAAAAAATTCAGACTCGTCTTCCTGCGGAAGTAATGACAGAAAACATTTCACCTGATTGGTGGAAAGCAAAGCCGAAGGGATCGTTAGTGCTCGGCCCAGGTCTTGGCCTCAATCGATGGGATCTGATTAAGAGTGCTTTGCAATCGAAATGGCCATTAGTGCTCGATGCAGATGCCTTAACTCTTATCTCTGAAAATTCAGAAGAGAGTGAAGCGTTGTTGCAACAACGAGAATCACTCCCAACGGTAATGACGCCTCATCCAAAAGAAGCTGCTAGGCTTTTGGGAGGCTCAGCTGACGAAATTGAACTCGATCGATTTGCAGCGGTTAAAAAGTTATCAGAAAAATATCGGTGCCTGTTTGTTTTAAAAGGGAAGGGAACTTGTGTTCGAGGACCCAAGGGGCCCACTTTTGTTTTGACTCAAGGGGATAGTGGCTTAGCCAAGGGGGGCAGCGGTGATTTGCTCTCGGGGATCTTGGGAACTTTCCTTTTACAAAACTTAACTTTGCAGCAGGCGGTGCTTTTGTCGGTATATTTGCATGGTCGTTCATCTGAACTGCTAACCCAGAAAACGGGGTCCGAGCGAGCCTCTCTACCAAGTGAAATAGCAGGGGAACTCACCACGGCTTTAAAGGAACTCGAATCGTGACGTTTCAGATCCTAAATCTTCAAGATTTGCCTGCAAGCGCTTCTTGGTTCTTAAATCTCTATCCGAAAGGTGGTATTTTTGGTTTGCGTGGGCCACTAGGTGTGGGAAAGACGACTTGGGTTAAAGCCGTTGTGGCCGAACTCGTAAACCGACAAAAAGGAAAAATGCCACGAGTCGTGAGTCCTAGCTTTGTGGTGCATCAAATTTATGGAACAAATCCACCAGTTGAACATTTTGATTTTTATCGGCTCGAACTAAAAGACCCAGGCAGTCTCATCGAGATTGGATATTGGGAAGCTTTTGAAAAATCAAATCACGAAAATGGCTATGTTTTTGTTGAGTGGCCGGAAAAGGCAGATCTCGGACAGCTGAAATTGACCGACGAGCTCCTGTTTTCGTTTGGACCGACCGAAGGGGCTAGGTCGATCGAAATAAAGACACAGTTTCGATAGGTTTTGGTCCAGATTTAAACCCTTTTATTACGTCGTATAAGTAAAATTATGTGTTTTTCAGTGAGGGTTCCCTAACTATTCGGAGACGAAGCTATTAAACCAAACGTCAGACACCGTCATGACGTAACGTTTCGAACGAACTCTGCGTACGAAAGTGCTACGTTCTCTTGTTTGGTTGCCGAATCGATCGACTTCCATCACCGAAGCGTACGCTAAACTGATCGATTCGACGCCTGCGCGATCCAGACTCATCAGTTCACGCTGTTGGCTGGTACCGTCGTGATTAATATCAACCCACAGTTTAAGTTCCGTCCAAGCTTTATCTTTTGATGTGATGAGACCATTAGCATCGCTATCCAAAGGTCGCAGAGCCTCAAAACCGTTGATTGCGCGCTGGCCAGTTGGAAGCTTGGTTGCATTCCCAAACAACTCTGCTCCTGATTCTATTTTTCGATTTGCATTGAGATCTCGAACCAATAAAGCATCGTCTTTTGAGTAAATCCATCCAGTTGGAATTGGGCTACCCGAATCATCAATATCAAACGACACCCCTGACTCGGGTCCGATGAAATCAAATCCATTTCCACTCAAATCCATCACGAGCGGACTATATTGAGTTTCACAAAACCGGGGGTTCTCTGATTTGGTTAAGCTACGCCCGCTAAAGACATTGATTTGTAAGCTTTTGGGTATTGAACCAGCCTTCAAATCAGGGACATCAATAGCCAGTTGATTCCCTACTGGCTCATCATAACAAAATCCATTTTTGTTACTGTCTTCGCATACTTTAATATCTAAATAAGTAGAGCCCCAAAAAACCCCTTTGCTTTTCTTGAATGCCGCCAAAGCGACACTGGTCAAGCCAGAGTATTTTCCTTTCATGAGGTCCACATCTTTCAAAGGAACAGAAACTAAGCTGAAGGCTTTTGAGCCTTGATAAAACCCTGGCATCGCCAGAAAGCCGCTATTATTGACAGCTTCGATCGTGAAGATCGGGTTCTTTGCTTCTTCAAAGAACAAGCTTTTGCTATTACTCCTCTTGATCGAGCACGCCCTTCTCAATTGGAACTTCAATTGACTATTTTTTGGGGAGGGCTTCACACCCGAATTGGTGCAAGACCCCGATTGAGAGTCGCTGGATCCCCCACTCGAACCACCGTTTTGAGCCACACTTCCGGAGTCGGCACTTCCCGAATTTGTTCCCCCGGGCATGGGTTTGATGATGTTTCCAGAGTCGTCCACTGCAACAGTTCCCGGATCTACGGGAGGAGGAACTACGCCCGTATCCGTACTTCCACTCACATTACCTTCGGCTTGGCCAATGCTACCAGAATCGACACTGCCAACTGAGGTGCTACTGGAGTCGCTACCGGGAAGGCTGCCGGTATCTGTGGCTCCCGACGTCGTTCCGTTGGAAACGTTTCCTGAATCTGTTTGACCACCGGCCGTTGTCCCACTTGAATCCCCAGGTGCAGGAATATTTCCTCCCTCGCCCGAACTTCCGGTGGATCCAGTCGACTGATCAGGGGGAGCAATGTAACCCCCATCAGTACCGGGCGGCAGTGGCTCACTTAGTAAGGCTAGCGTGCCGGCCTGAGAAACAGTCTCTCCAGGATTGAAAACGCTTTTTGAGAGTGCTTGAACAACTGCTTCAGACTGAACTGTTTCACTCTTTTGAGAGCAAGCCGAAACCAATCCCATGATTATCCACAAAGCTAGACTAGATTTAATAATTGTTTTCATATGGCCTCCCAAATTTATTTTGCTTCTTCAAAAAGCACTTGAATCTCACTTCCCACCGCAGGAAGCTTCCCATTGAAGACGACAGCATTTTGAATTGCATCAAAAGTGTAATTCGCCATTGCCGGATCTTGTGGGACATCGTTGACAAACACTTGTACTGAGCTCGGAACTGCTTGAGTAGAAAGCCGGAAAACATTTCCTCGGTCTGCAATAATTTTTGCAATATTATTATAGCTATCGGCTAGCTCCGAATCGCAAATACTTCCTGTTTTTCCAAAACTTCCCAGTGAGTCCGCAACACTGATGTATTTAGCGCCTAATGAAGCTACTGCGCACTTTTCCTGATCGACTCCCACAATCGGAAACATAACGACTTCTGTCCCTTCATTTTTTTTGTAGAGTTTAAAGAAGTCTAAGTAGCGATTGATATCGAACTCCTTCCAGGTGGTATTGTTTTCAGGCTCTGCCCCCCAACAGGAAGATTCGCAAGAGTAGTCATTTTCATCTGTAAGATAAACAACCACCAGAGGTACTCCCTGTCGGCTAAACTTACTGGCATTTTTTACAATCGCTTGGTAAGAGTTTTCTAAACCCTGCTCCCAAAAACTCGTTGGTGTATCGACAATGGAGTTGACCAAATCAGAGAAATCAGCAGTGGGTCTAGTTGAAACAGCGCTCTTCACGACCTCGATCCCCCCAGGACTCTTCACTAAAGTCCCATTATCGTGGAAGGCATCCGTCGTAACGACTGCCATTTGGTAATTAATAGCCTTACGACTATTGAGAGTTTCCAAGAACGAATCTAGATTGTTTCTTAAATAATCTCGGCGAGGCTTCATACTCCCCGAATTATCCAAAACCCAAAGAAAATCATAAGAGGATTCTGCTTTGGGCTGAATAAAGGTTTCACTCATCAGAGAGTTTCTGTAAAACGCCGCGCCCTCCTTACAGCCAGAAAGAAGAAAGTTTACAATCCCAAATCCTAGAACAATCCATTTTCGGTTCATGACTTACTCCTGTCATGAATCAGATTAACTCAAGCCGATCCTGTTTTTTTTTGAGACCACAAAAAGACAGGGGCCCCACACTAGTCAACTTCTCGATACCTTTTCAATTTTTAGAACCCGAGGAACTTTCGACAACATAATTTTCAAAGTTTGGTTCGCGAAATGATTTGATTTTTTTATTTAGCCTCCGGAAGTCGATCACAAAATGAACCCGCTCAGCGCCCCCGATTCACAATCCTGTGATGAAATTAGCAAGAACTCGCTAACCAAACTTTAAACAGAGTTAAAATCCCTACTTAGCATTCAACTTAGCCTATCCTTGGACCTATTTGTCTTTTTGAAATTCTCGGCACCTTTTTCTTCATATTACAACCTGTTGGTTTTATTGCTTGTTTATCTATTTTGACAAAACCCAAATTTTTGACGCGTCACGTCTCATCTCTGTACAATCAAGGGAAACGCGTATGGGAGGACTTATGAACGTCGCTGCATCGAAACCCAATCAGGCCAGAAAACATCCGCGCCATGAAGTCAGCGGAAAAGTTTTTATCCACAACGAAGAACATATTTTTATAGCCCCACTCAACAACATTGGCCGTGGAGGTCTGTTTGTCGACAGACTTGTTTCACTTGAAATCGGCCAGAAAGTTAAAGTCGTGATCAAGTCTGCGAGACTTGTGGTTCCTATTCAAGCAACTGGAACAATCATTCGAGTGGAGACTGAAGGAAGAACGGGCACTGCTGTCGAGTTTGATTGGGTCGATCCCACTGGTCTTGCTCAGTTATAAAGAACTTTCTCGGGGGTATTATGAAACTCACATTTTGCATTATTCTTTTTGCTCTATCTACAGCCGGCTTTTCTGAGACCGCCGCCCCCAAGAAGATCCAAATCCAAAAACATAGTTATTTAAGTCGATCGCGTGCTTTTCCTGAAGCTGTCGTAAACGATCAGCGCTCTCGTTTTCTCGCAAAGAATCGAAAGAACCTGATTGAGGAGGTAAAGAGCGCTCTTCGCTTTGTGAAGAACGATGCCCAATCAGAAGAACTCCAACTGCGTTTAGCTAATCTCTTCATTGAAGAGTTTAAATATCAGAATGGGAAAGGAGCCGACAGCAAAGCTTACCTTCAGAAAGCGCAAGGGATACTGAAAGATCTCGTTCGAAAATCCCCCCCATGCAAGCGGCGGGACGAGGTGCTTTTTCAGTTAGCTCAGGGTTATTTGGAATTCGGACAAAATGAACGGGCTCATGAAATATTTTCTCAGTTGATTGTTGAGTTCAAGCAAACCCCCTATCTGGAAGAGGCTTACCTCCAGTTGGGAGATTCCGCTTTTGAGAAAGGACAGTTTGCAAAGTCGTTGAGTTACTACGAAAAGTTGATTGCAAATCCTAAATCCCCCCTTTGGCTCTACGCTCATTATAAAAGTGGTTGGGCTACTTATAACCTGAATCAGCTCAGCTCAACCTTGAACCACTTTAAAACAATCGTCGAGCAAGAGAATTTTGAAGGGACCGCCCAGCAATCTCTTGCTCTTAAAAAAGAGGCCATTCGAGATCTGTGTCTCCCATTTGCCGAACTCAAAAAATATGAGGAGGGAGTTCAGTTTTATAGCGGGCAAGAAGAGGCTTTCTACCGCTCCGGTTTGGAATGCTTAGCTTCTTTAGCACAAGAGCGGGGCGATTCCCTTCAATCGGTCACACTCTATCGAGACTTAATCAACATGGACTCTCAACACCGCAAGAATCCTTCTTATAGCTTATCCATTGTAGAACTTCATCGAAAGCACGGTAAGTTATCTGAGACTTTTTCGTCGCTAGAGGATTCTCTCAGCGGTTATTTAGGAGATTCAACTTGGAAAGAAATTTTTTCTTCGGATCCCACATTTATCGATGAGTTAAAATCACAATACGAATCCACTACTCGCCAATTAGGACTCGAGTGCCACAGCACGGCCCAAAAGACCAAGAACCTACAGCTTTATCAACAGGCCCGGGCATTTTATGACCTGTACTTAAAATATTTTCCTTATGGGTCTGAGGCTCCAAACATTGAATTTTATCGAGCAGAGATCTTATACAAAGAAAAAGATTTCAGTGCGGCAACTGTGGCCTACCTAAATGTCTTTAAAAACTCTCATGCCTCACCAAAACTCAGACAAGAAGCCATAGAGAACGCTATTTTAGCCAGCTCTCAACAGGTGAATATCGAGAGAAAGAACGCAGGTTTGAGTGAACTAACGCAGAACACACACACAAAGCGAGCGGTGTTAGAGGAGGAATCAGTGCAGCCCTTTTTGGACGCTGAGGAAACCTTTCTTAAGCTTGCAGATGCCTACGTGGAACACTTCCCCAAGGACACTAAGACCCCACAGGTTTTGTTTCAGGCAAATTATTTACGTTATCTTCACCATCAGAACAAGCCAGCTTACAGTGGTTTCTGGCAAATCATTCAAAGCTATCCAAAACATGAAACGGCCCAGCATGCTGGCCTTTTACTTTTAGACATTCTGAATCAGAAACAAGATTTCCCGAATATGATCGCCGCCTGTAAGAAATTAAGAACGATTCCGGAGCTTCAGTCAGGAAAGACCAAAAATGAGGTTGGAGACATTTTACGAAAAGCTGAATTGAAAAAAATTTCCTCGATTGAGTATGCTGGAAACTTTCACGAGGCAGGCAAATCCTATCTCGGTTATGTCGAGCAGTACGGCTCGGAAGATGCGGCGCTGGCGGAAAAGGCACTTTATAATGCCAGTGTTTGCTTAGGAAAAGCCAACCTGGCATTGGAGGCTTTAAAAGTTCAAGAACAGTTCCTGAGGAAGTATCCCTCCAGCCCCTACAGAAAAGACATGCTCCTAAATGTTGCTAAAGCGTATGAGGCAATGGCCGATTTCGGTCAAGCAGCACAGGCTTTTTCAACTTTCCAAAAGGAGTACCCGGGCCATCCCCAAAGCGCTGAAGCCCTTAGACTTTCTGGTTTATATTTTTGGGGTAACGGCAATTATGAATCTGCTGAAGCCAGCATGCTTAAATTGGTTCAATCCTATCCTCAATTACGAACAGAAGCAGAGAAAGACCTGTTGGATTTCTATTTCTCTCAAGGCTGGTTTGAAAAGCAATTTGATTACTTAGTAAAGGCACGAACGGCAAAAGGGATCAGTTTTAGTGCTTATCTAGACTTGACGATTCAGCTAGCTGATCTTCAAGAGCAAAAATTTAACAAGCCTGCTACTACGCTTTGGTCGGAAGCAGAAGGAGTTGCTGATAAATACCGCCCTCTCATTCAAGCTAGTCCTCGAGGGCCAGAGCTTATCGGGCGTATCTTGCTACGAAAAACAGCGAGAAAAGTAGCCGCTTTTGCCTCTGTTTCTATTCAGTCGTTACCAAATAAGCTCAAGCTTCTAAAAGAACTCGAGAAAGATTTTTCTGAAATCGCCACCCTCGGCGGGGATGCCGGTCTGGCCTCTCTGCACCATATTTCCCAAGCTTATCTCTCGTTGAGCCAGGATATTGATGCTGCTCCAGTACCAGCGGAGCTTTCAGGTGAGCAAATCGATATTTATCGAAAGGAGTTATCAAACCAAATGATCAGCCCTTTCAAAGAAAAGGCGTTTAATTTTGCAAAACAGTGCCTAGACAAAGGCCAAGAACACTCTTTATTTTCTCCCTGGATTGCTAAATGTCGCCAAATTGCTTCTCATCTAAGCCCCGATGAATATGCTCGAGCCGTTACTTATTCCCTTCCCCCTTATTATTTGGCATTTCCGTCGACTTCCTCTTTTTTACAATCGACTCCACTTTTCAAAGAATCTCTCAAAGACAGAGCGTTTGGAGAAAATGAGATTGGTGTCAGAATGACATCCTTACAGCCTATGTTGGAGTACCGAAAGGAAAAGCTTTTGGAAAAGGGCACGAGTGATTCTCCACAGACGAAGGAAGAAACGATTGCTTGGTTCAATTCGCTTCGCCTAGCGCGGCCTTCAGATGCTATTTACAAGATCAAGCACCATCTAAAGACGAAAAGCCAAGACCCCAGTTTCCACCAACTTTTAGCTCTTGCTTATTTAGACAATGGGGACCTCGACCGCGCCAAAATAACTTGGTTGTCCCTGCTTGCCCGAGGAATTAATGAGCCGTATATTTATAACAACTTGGCAGTTGTTGAAGCATTGCGGGGCAATTTGAACTCAGCACTGAATCTGTTTGCCGAAGCAAATGAATTGGGCTCCGAGGAAGCTCGAGTAAACCAGGGCTTCGTAGCTCTTAGTTTTGGAAATGGATTCCTGGCTAAGTCCCTTTTCGAGAAGTCTCTTGATGCCTCAAGTGACGAACTGGCAAAAATCGGAATCGCCATTTCAAAGATTCAAAACAATGACATTGAAAATGGAAAAGAGGAGCTTGAGGATCTTCAAAAACAATTTCCACACCACCCGCTCATCTATCAGCAACGCCTTGCGATCACTGAACGAAACAAAGATAAACTCGATAGCTCACAGTCGTATCGAGAAATCGCGAGCGAGAGTCCTGAATACGAACGAAAGGGAATTCAAACCATTTATGACCAGTCGAGTTTACCGGAATTAGAATAAGGGAAGCTAGCCCTTCTGGAGATGCTTAGCGGTAAAAAAATCTGAGAGATAGTAATATCCAGAATACAAAGACAGAAAAAGAGCCACCCAGAGAATGGCTGATCCGATTTTTACGGCCGAGTAACCAAAAACGTTTCCGTACCACATCAAAAAACCGAGGCCTGCCATCTGAAAAATAGTTTTGAATTTTCCGGATTGCCCAGCAGCAATCACAATGCCCTCCCCCATTGCTACTGCTCGCAGAGCTGTGATGAGAAATTCTCTGGATAAAAGGATGATGACTAAATAAGGATTAACCCGATCGAGCTTCATTAAAAGAATCAATCCAACGAGCAGAAATACTTTATCGACTACAGGATCAAGAAATTTCCCAAACAAACTTTCAATTTTCCACTTGCGAGCGATATAGCCATCGAGCAAATCAGTAATGCCTGCAATTGCAACAACGAGCGAAGCCATTCTTCCCGGAGAGTAACGAAACATCCAATCTTTCTCAAACGGGGGTTGATCTCCGTCGTACTCCAAAAAAACTGCCATAACAGGAACCAATAAGAGCCGAAAAAGAGTTAATAAATTGGGAAGATTCAGGACAGATTTCGAAGATTTGAGTCGTTGGGACCACGTCATAAATAGGGCCCCACTGTACCGGAAAGTCTTTAAAAGCTAAAGCGTTAGTGATGCGATGTCCTGTGACTTAGTGCGCCAAATGCTTAAACTCGCCCCCATGCTGAAATTAGGTTTTGCTATTTGTCTTTTGGCTATTGTGGGTTGCTCGGCTCTGGGGCCTACGAGTCCCCCCGACGCTTGGATGGCAGGCGAGAAAAAACCAAAGAGACTCGTCATCATTCTGCTCAAAAACCTCACGCCAGAAGCAACCGATTTAAACGTTTTGCCAAATTTTCAGCGCTTAAAATCCCACAGCTTATCGTTCGCGCAGGCTTCCCTAGGGCACTTATTTCCTGTCTCGTCGGTTTCTCACTTGGTATTAACTACCGGGCGCTTCCCCCGACACCTTCCCTTATGCGATGATCAGTTCTGGGATCGTTCTGGACTTTTAGGTGCCCGCAATCGGTTTTATTCCGTTAACAAGCTGAGCGCATCAGACTTCTCGAAAATACTTTCCCCAGTCAGCCCCTCTCTTTTGAGGAAGGTTCCTGGCCCCCCAAACTCTAAGCTGGTAATCGCCCCACGGACAGATGAAGCTTTTCCCTTGGCAAGCCCAACGACCGAAAGTCGCATTTTAACTGGAGTTCCGCCGGCCCATCTGGGTTCGGAAAAATGGGTGACCGATGGAATTCTCTCTTTCTTTAATACGGAGCCTGATTGGAGAATGGTTCTCGCAAGCTTTGACAACCCCTCCACTGATTTCTCTTCCTCAGATGAACAATTAGGACGTTTGCTAGATTTCCTCGAACAAAAAAACTTATTAAATGAAACGGCAATCATTTTGACCTCACACCCAACCATCCCGACAAAATCGACTGCTCTGAGATACTATCTAAAAAACAAAGATTTAAAGTCCGTTTTAAAGTTTGCTTCTCAATTAAAAACCACCCACGGCATTTCTGAGATTTATTATAAAAAAGAAATTTCGGGACGCTTCTATTACATTCGAACTTTTCGATCGTCTCATTCGAAAAATGAAACACCCGGACTCCTTCAATCTTTAGGCAGTGATCACTCCCCTGATGTCATCGGTTTTCTTGAAGGGGCGGCGGATAACATTTCCCTTCTGGTGTGGTCACCTAATATTCGTTTTGACAACCCGGCCATTAGAAACCAAGTCGAACAGGCGCCCGTTAGGATCGTAGATATTCACCCAATAGCTTTGGAACTATTGGGCCTCCCACAAGATTCGAGTTTAGATGGAAGCTCCCTGGGGATTCAGAGTCTTATTTATTAATGTGTTCTGCCCGAATGATGGTCTTGATATTTCCCCGAACATTGAAGTCGCCTTCTACAACCATAGACCAGGGAGAACAGGCTTCGACTAAATCGGTCAGAATTTTGTTCACTGCAGCTTCATGAAAAATACGCTGATTTCGATACGAGTTGATGTAAAGCTTTAAGGATTTTAGTTCGACACAAGAGGCTTTAGGTTCGTATTTGATTTTAATTATTCCAAAATCTGGAAATCCGCTTCGAGGGCAGAGGGCAGTCCACTCAGGGCAGGTAAACTCAATGGAGTAACGCCGAGACTGATCGGGATTTTCAAAAACTTCTAAACTAGCCGGGGCATCCGGAGAAAACTCAAATTCGTTCATGCGAGGGGATATATTACAGGGGGGCTCTCAAAGCAAGCCCCAGACTACCGCCCATCAGTTTAAACTTGCTACTACCCACAGTATTAATAAAAAACCATGCGTGAGCATCAAGTTCCCACTCTCCTCGGACCTTCCACGTCATAGAGGGGCCGGCTACCACAAATAAAAACTTTGTCGGAGTAAATTCATAATTCGAAATCCCCCCAACCTCCCCAACGATCTGCTCGGCGCTGGTCGGATGAAAATACTGGATCCCGAAATCAAAGTACCCTCCCATAAGCGGAATCCCAGCCATGCCTTGAATAAAAGGCCCTTTTTGCTTGTGGGCATAAAATGAGAAAGGATCATCGATTGTTGTAGTAGTACTCCCTAAGAAACGGCCCACTAACAGGCTTTGGTAACCAAACGTTCCTAGGATTCTTAGCTTCGGTGTGAGGAATTTTTCTACCTGGAGAGCTACAGACCAACCCAGCCCCGCAGAATAACCCTCTTGATAATCAACGGTACTTACCGCTCCCAGCCCATCAATTTGAAAGCCTGCACGCCACGGATCTTGAGGAGCCATCACCAGCTGAGACTCTGTAGGGCCAGAGGGCGTTTCTACGACCACGGGAACTTCGGGAGAGATGGGCGTGGGCGGCTCGGTTTTATCAGGAATCTGTTGACTCTGAGAGTTCTCCGGCATCTCCGAAGCCTCAGAGCCAAACTGAAAATCGAATTCACTTGCGAATATATTTGTGGAACTCAGGAATAAGAGAATACCGACAAAACTTTTCATCGACTCTTCCAAATCCGCTTTCCGCCCCAAAGTGTGGTGACCAACCAAAGCAGAAAAACAACAAGCGTTGGAAATCCAGGCTCTGAACTCATGGGCGTTGTATTTGCACAGCCTTGGAAGCCTACTTTAAGAATTTTTTTATCGTCGTCTTGAAAAGCCCCCGTTAAGCTACCTAAAAACTTTCTCTCGTCATAAAGAAGTGTCCGAATTCTTTTTTCATTCGCTCCTTCATTCAGACTTTTATCCGCTTGAACAAGTGCTTCGACGGAATCGATGAATCCAGGATTAGTGGAGAGATAAAAAAGACTCTTTAAAGCGATGAGATCAACAGTCGAAGCCCCCAAGGAATCTCGAAGCTCCCAAAGCGCTGAGGCCCAAACCCAGCCCGGAGTGTGCGGATTGGAATAAGCGGTCGAGTCACTAAGGACCCTCTTCTGACTCAGGTCGCGCTGTGACGATTGATAATCTTTATTGAAGGCATATTCCCCAACTGTATGAATGTTTTGACCGCTATCTTGGGAAGCATAACTAGCTCCGAAGTAATCTGAGTATCCCTCGTGGATTACATCCCCTAATCTCAATTGACCAATGGCTCCGAATTCGATTCCGGAGATCATATCGGTAACGTAATGCTGGTACTCATGAGCACTGATGAGAGCCTCTCGAGCAAAGGAGCCTCCGGGGTCACCATTGAAATTTGGACAAGCCGACGTCTTTCCATAGCGTAAAAAAACAAGGCACCTATCAATACTCCCCGTGTCGTCGCAGGCACCCGCAATGTAAGCAGCATTGTTCAATTGCGTTGTCTTGGTAATTGACCCATCCCCATTGGGGCAGCTTTGAATTGCTTTTGCCATAAAATTTACAAAAACAGGAATGGGATCATACGGAAAACTGAGTTGATTTCCAAAGTTGATTGCTTTGGAGTCGAGCCAGACTCTGTAGCTCGTGAGATGATAGTAAACATTGCCAGAATCTACTTTTTGATTAGGGCAATTGGCGTTACCGGCAGAACATTGATACGAATAATTTGAGGCACCACTCAAATCAATTCCATTGGTGGAACCCACGTCTGAATAATTCGCACCCGGCTCTCGGTCATGCCGCACATAGACATACTCATTTTTTAACATTCCTGCGCTTTCAGAAGGAATACTTTTTGAGATCCCTCCTCCGGAATCATCTATGGGAAAGGGGCTAAATACCGTGAGATCTACTGTTGCCCTCTCGTCCCCTGGGGTGCTCCAGTGCCGCATCACTTTCTTTTCTTCCAATAAGCGCATCGTCTCGACGGACACCAATCCCCGCTTCACCATTTCGGCCTCTCGGGGAACCGCTTCAATATAGAAAGCCCACTCAATGCGATCCTGATTCTCGCTCAGCCAAATCCCCAGCTGTCCTTTGGCAATGCCTGAAAATTCGGACCTTCCAAATAGGACTGCAGCCGATTCATTCTTTCTTTCTTCCCAGGAATGTCTTGCGGGTAGGACGGGGACCTCGACCGGTTTTCGTAAAGTAGAAGTCAGGTAATCGACGTATCCAGATTTATGGTAGTGAATTTTTAAATGCTGGAAAAAGACAGGATAACCCTGGAAAAAAAGATCGTAAGTTAAATGCACATGGCTAGAGTCCTCTTGCCTTTTTGAAAGTTTCCATTCGAGATTTTTGAGAACTCGAAACTCATCTTCAATCGTTTTTTCGACAGCTTCAAACTCTGTTAAAGAACCGCCAACCGAATCGAATGAAACGGCTTTAGGAAGCCCCGATTCAAACCGCAGCTCAAGTGAAAACCCCCACGCAGAATAAAAAAACAGCACAACCAAAAATGTGCGGAGCGTAAAAATCAATTTAAAATCCTGTTTGGGTTGAGGTCGTTCTTTATATTACAATAGTAAATCTAGACTCGTTACTTAAATTTCCTATACGAAAAAATTCATCTATGACACTTGTTTGGACAATTCAATTTTTACAGTTTCTCGGTAAAGACAAAACGGATTTTCAAATTGCGCTTGGAATTACTACAGGAATGATGCTGGGGCTTGTGCCTGTCACAACGCTTCATTGGTTTCTTCTGCTCATTTTTGTGTTTGCCTTAAGAATGAATTTACTAGCAACGATGGTCTCCGCTCTTTTCTTTGCTGCTCTCTCTTTCTTGCTTTCTACCCCCATTGAATCCTTTGGATTTTGGACATTGACCTCGCATTCAGCCTTGATCCCGATCTTCGTCAGGGCCTATCACGCTCCTATTATTCCTTTTACCGCTTTTCACCACACCGATGTGATGGGAGGAACCTTTTTAGGAGTTCTTTTATTCTTTCCCATGTTGGTGATTTCTCAGCGACTCACTCATAGATATCGAGACTCGCTTCATGCTTATTGGCTCTCAACAAGAATACAACGAGCTTATGTTCACTACAGGAGATTCTCAAATTAACTCGAAAAAACTTATCTTAAGACCTAAAGGGCTGCTCATTCTCGGGCTTGCTGGTATTTCGGTTTACCTCTACTCTCGATTTGTTTTTGATGCGCAAGTAAAAATGTTTTTGGAAAGTGAGCTCTCCCAGTTGAATGGCGCCAAAGTAAATATTGGCTCCATTGACAGTGAGCTCCTCAAAGGTAAATTTACCCTTTCAAATATTGAGTTTGGAAATCCGATCACCCCAATGCGAAACACTTTTCAGATTTCCAAAGTTACAACTCAATTCGCACTCGCCCCGCTCTTTCGACGAAAACTTCATATCAAGGATATGCAAGTAGAAGGCGTGAAGTACTGGACCCAACGGCAAGAGCCAGGAAACTTTACTGATGACGTTTCTGCAGCAATGGTGCGAGCCGCTCTCTTAGACAGAGCTTCAACCGGAATCTATTCCGGGATTCGAAATGAACTTCTCGACAATCCGCTCCGTCACCTTGGGCAGTTAGGTTCAGGATTTACGCTTTCATCAAAACTAGGAATCATCTCCGACAAGCTTCAATCAGTAAGGCACTTGCGCGGAATTCTGGGCACATTAAGAGACAAGGAACCCGAATGGGATCGGCAAAAAGCAGAGCTTCCTACCCCAGCGGTCATTTCAGGGATGAAGCAACGATTTAGAACGGATAAGGCAACACAAGAGGAACTGGAACTTAAAATTGAATCGATAAAGAACGGTTTAGATGGTTTAACCAAAGACATTTCAGAAATATCCAATCAGCTTTCAGGGGCGGACCAGCACCTAAATAACGATATTGCTGTAGTGAGAAATGAACTGGGCCTCCCTAATACTAATCACAGAGACATCACCAATTTGGTGTTTGGCCCCGCTTGGCTTGGATTCCTCGAAAAGCTTTCTTATTGGCTTGAATTCAGTCGCTCGCGAAGCCCAGTAGCCACTAAGACGAATACCTATTCCATTGCTGTTTATAAGCACGACCGGTACCGCGCTATTCGCTTCGGCAAGATTGGCGCCTCGCCAGCCTTCATCTTAGAGCAAGCTACTATTAAATCCGGAGCCGATAAGAATGGATCCGAAGTAAAAATTGACGGAATCATTCGTGGTATCAATACGAATCCTCGGCTTTACGGCAAACCTTCCATAGTTGAGATCAGTGCTGACTACCCCGAGAAGGGTTTCCGTCACTTGGAACTAAAGACGGTCATTGATCACACTGGGGAAGTCCCTAAAGAGAACATTAATCTCTCAATTGGCGCTTTCAAACTTTTAGATTGGCCGATTAGCAGAACACCAGATGTGCAATTAGAAATTGATAAGGCTCGAGCAGGGCTGAACCTCAATGGAGACTTCACCGGAAATGAAATCAACCTTAAGTGGGATATTTCATTATCAGAAGCAGAGTACGGGATTCACTCGCGATTCAGACAAGTGGAACAAGCTCTGGAGCAGATGTTGACAGGGCTCTACTCATTTGACGTCCAAGGAAACATTACAGGGCCTCTGGACTCACTCAGCTTTGAATCCTCCAGTGGTCTAGGACGTAGGCTGGCCGAAGGCCTGAAATCAGAATTCAAGCACGAATATGAAGCGTTGAACGAAGCTATTGCCAATGAAACCAAAAACCTATTTCCTCCCATAAAAGAGGAAATCTCGGTTCGTCTAAGAAAGCTTCAGGAAGAAACCCTGCCCGCTTTCCAACAGACCCTCAAGCAACTTCAAGCCATCCAAGCCATGGCTTCCTGATGCTACTGCAGGAACGCCGGAAGCCGCTTATCTCTTAAGACCACTTTAGCTGCGATATAACCAGGAGATCCCATGACTCCGCCACCGGGATGGCAGCCGGACCCGCACATATATAGGTTTTTCACTGGGGTTTTGAAGTTTGCATACTTCGGAATCGGCCGCATGAAAAACAGCTGATTCAAAGTCATTTCCCCGTGGAAAATATTTCCACCAGTTAACCCAAAATCATTTTGAAGATCTAAGGGGCTTACCACTTGAAAGTGTTCCACTGAGGACTCAAAATTGGGTGCGTATTCGTTCACAATTTTGAAAACTCGTTTTGCAAATTCATCTTTCTCAGCTTTTCCCCAACCTTTTCCGTCAGTTCTCTCCAGCGGAGCGTACTGCACAAACATTGACATCAAATGTTTTCCAGGAGGAGTCAATGTGTTGTCCACGGTGGACGGAATGGTCATTTCAATGACCGGATTTTCAGAGGGGATTCCTCTTCGGGCGTCCTCAAATGCTTTTTCCATGTATTCGATGGTCGGAGCAATGTGAATGGTCCCACGGTGCTGAGGTCCAGCTTCTTTTCCCGGAAGGGCAGTGAAATTTGGTAACTCATTTAGAGCCACATTGATTTTGATCACGCCGCTTCGGTATTTAATTTTCTTGATTCCGTCTGCAAACTCAGAAGGCAGGTGCTCTTCTCCTAACATTTGCAAGAAGGTACGATTAGGATCTGCATTAGAAATCACTTTCTTTGCATAGAACTCCCGACCGTCTTTTAGGGCAACACCACGAGCTTCACCATCTTTTACTAGAATCTTCTCAACATCAGCATTGGTGATGATTTTGCCTCCGACAGACTCAAAAGAACGAGCCAAAGCTTGAGTTAAGCCCCCCATTCCGCCTCGGACATATCCCCAAACGCCCGGTCGTCCTTCTGTTTCGCCCATAACATGGTGAAAGAGAACATACGCCGTACCAGGTGTGCATGGCCCAGCCCAAGCTCCGATGACTCCATCAGTAGCCATACGGACTTTGAGCTCTTCGGACTCAAACCACATATCGAGATAATCTGAAACGCTCATTGCGAACACTTTTAGGTGTTCGTAAATATCTCTGCCCAAGCCCTTTACTCGGACCAATAGTTTCAAGCTTTCGATCAGATCCCGAGGATTTCTGCTCGTTGGATCGGGTGGGACCATATTTAGAAGAGGCTGAACAAACTGAGAAAGCTCTTCTAGTTTCTTTTCGAATTCAGGATACTTTTCAGCATCTTTTTTTGAAAACTTAGCAATTTCTTCGCAAGTCTTTTTCTGGTCTCGCCAGAACATCAAGTATCGATTGCCTGGGTAAGGAGAAAAAGAGGATGGGTTTCTTTCTAAAATTTCATAGCCGAATTTTTTCAGCTCTAAATCGCGAATAATTTCCGGTCGGAACAAGCTGCAAACGTAGCTAGTCGTTGAAACTTTATAACCAGGAAATACCTCCTCAGTAACGCAAGCACCCCCAACAATATAGCGACGTTCTAATACAAGGGTATTAAGACCAGCTCTCTGAAGATAATTAGCGGTAACCAATCCATTATGGCCTCCGCCTACGATGATGGCGTCAAAACGATCAGCAGTGTTAATATTCACGATTAGCCCCCTTTAAGCTAAAACAAATTAGACCGGAGTCTTATCGTGGTTTTAAAGTCTCGGCAAGCTTTGTAACGCGATTACCTTCGAGACTTGAGGCGGCGCAGCAAATTTAAATCGCTAGAGTTTTTTGCAAAATCTAAAGCAGCTTCGAGTTCGTCTGGGTCATCAAAATACTCAATCGGGATTTGCAAAAGAGTTTGATGAGCATCGCCGAACCGGCCAGCATCGCGCTCTAAAGTAAATCGGTAGTAATTGAGCCATTGAGGCCCGCGCCCATCTAATTTTTTTAGAATTTCCAAAGCATCTGATTTTTTTCCGACGGCGCTGTAACACTGGCTTAGGTGAAACCCCACGCTCATATCTTCAGGATTTAGCTCGTGTGCCTTCAGAGCAAATTTAAGAGCTTTATCATATAGCCCATTCTCAAAGCAGAAAGTTGACTGATAGTAATCAGTTTTTCGAGCCCACCCATCTACTTGAGAAAGCTCCGCATAAATTTTCTTCGCTTCTTCATCTTCACCCAATAATAAAAACGAATTTCCAATAACTGACAATGAACTTGGGTACAGGGACTTCATGCTTAAAATTTCATCCACAGATTTTCTGTGCGTAATAGCATTGTTTGTTTTAGCTAAACAGAAAAGCCGATTCAACAATGCGGGTCTCGAATGCGGATTTATCTCAAGAGCCTTATCAAAAAACTCCAAAGCCTGGTCAAAATCCTTTGAAACGTAGTGGAGATTCCCCTCGACTAAAAACAGATATTCCTTTTCGAAGTCCTCTTTTTCCCTGCCCCACAACTTTACCCAACTCTCTCTTGTTTGATAAACTTTGCTTTTCTGTTGGGTGAGTACCTGCAATGTCTCACGAAAAAGAGAATCAAAAAAGAAAGCTTGTTCACTCCATAAATGGAGCACCCGATCGACGAGGGTTTCTTTAAACAAAAACCCCTCTCGCGCTAATTCATTCACCGTCTCAAACTGTGAAAAAAACTGACTGTCAATTTCAAGAAAACCAACTCGCTCCGGATTAACAAAACACAGATGATACAGATGGCGAATCGTCGATTCAAAATCTGGGACAGTAACCGAACACCGGGTAAACCACTGTATCTCGCTCATCCAATAAAGACAGGCACGGCTTTCTTCTTCGATCGATAAGTCGCTTGTCAAAAGACGTTGACCAAGTGGTTTAGCCCACTCCCATTGTCCCCTTGAGATAAGATTTAACAGCAGAAAGGGAACCCCCCCTTCTCGTTGAATAGAGTCGGTGAGCGTCTCGGTGTAGCGGCTATAAATACTCGACTCAAATGGCTTGGAAAGAATCATTTCCAAAAGCCGGCGCGCCGGCCTTGAAAGGATATTTTTGTCGTCGATTGCTATTTGATGAACTTTCCAGAAAGCGCTTGAAATTGAAGTGGCAGCATCGGCTATTTCTTGAATCGTAAAATCATCTACTGAAAACTCAGAGGCTTGAACGCGTTCTTTTCTCTCTTCCCCTCTACCTCTTAAAAGAAAAGCTTCCTGAAGAGCTTCCTTACCACTTCGAGGGGGATAGATCAGGAGGTGTCTAAACTCAACCAAGCTTAATAGCTGGTTAAGAGACTCTCGTTCTCTAGGAGAAGGATTCTGTCGCAAGCACTCCCTGATTTCATGTACGAGCAACGAATCTGAATTTTGATCATTCTTTACGAATAAAGTAAGGAATCGATTTTGAGGCCGTCGTAACCTTGAGAAAAATTTCCACTTCCAAAAAACAGCCTCGGCCAAAAACACCGTAGCTAAAAAGGCAATCGCACCCAAGTGGTTTGAGAGGATTCCAGCAAAGAGAGCGAGCCCCCACACGCACGACAAAACCACAGCTAGAGCAAAACGTACCTTCAAAACAGCTCCTTGAAGCCGCTCTTTGAGGCGACTTCTTATTCCGGGAGGCTATAGAGCAAGGGTAATGCCATGGTTAAGGCTAACTTTTAGCCTTGTATTCGAGAGGTATACGTTTATTCAGAGCGGAAGTGCCCTATTTCGCGTTAGCCAGTGTCAGCATCTTTTCCATGTTGAGGAAGTAAACCCCGTCATTTTCAGGTGTCAAAGCACCCACTTGAATCAACTCCCCGATTAACGCCTCCCTTTCCGAAGGAGCTAACTCAAGATTGTAATCTAATGACTGATTGAGGGTGGGGATCCGAATTCCTTTCTCAGATGAAGTTCCACTAAATTGTGCAATATAGAGAACGCAATCACGAAACCGCTTTTTTAAGTCATTCCCCTTTAATATTCGGCATAAATAATTTGCTTGTTCCAGTCGTTTTGCCGCGATCTCAAATGATCTCTTAAGTACATCTAAAATAAATTCGGGATCGCTTCTTTGGATACGCATTAAGTCCGCGTACCGCAGTTCGATTGCAAGTACGGGCTCTAAGGCCTGAGCAGAAAAAACTCTTGGGTGTCGAGCCTCGCCCAGCAACGCCTTTTCCCCAAGCAAGTCTCCGGAACACGCCACTGAGAATACGTGTTCTCCCCGTTCGGATTCTAAAAGAAGGTGAACTCGTCCCTTTAATATTATAAATAAAGATTGTCCCGGCTGGCCCTGGCGAAACAGAATTTCCTCAGCATCGAATGCTTTAATAAATGGCGCAAGCGCTTCTTTCTTTTTTAAAAGCTCAACCGAAAAGGTCACGATGTTTCCCTCTCTACTTTCTTGTTTTAGTCTTTAATAATACAGCCCCCGAGAGCAGTACCGCCCAGCTCAACTGAATCCACAAAATAAAAACGGGCACGACCACAAACACCCCGTAAATTTTTTGACCAGCAAAAGCACTTTTCGCATAAAGCCCCACACAGATTCGTAGAAGCTCAAGAGTTGGCCCAATGAGTAACGCTAGTTTAAAGGCGGCTTTTACCCCTACGCGCTGAGAAGGAATAAAATAATAGACGAAAAAGACAGAAGTAATCGTAGTTGCCCAAGAGAGCGGGAGCGCTAGGAATGTGCCCAGATGCTTAATTTCAACCAACTGATTAAACCAGGAATCCTCTTTGATCCATTGCGATGCCACTACGGAAAAAGTCAAAGCGAGGGGGAGGCCCATCAAACCACAGGCTCTTCTCAGCCAAACTTTACCTTTTTGGATCCAGTCACCTTTCAAATCCGTAGGAACGTTCATCACAGAATCAAGGCCTCTTCCAAACTTAGCCATTAAACTGACAGACGTGTATAGCAACACCAAGAATCCAGCCCACCCCCAACCAATTCCCTGAACTTTGAGCGAAATTTCATCGAAATGTTTTAAAAATGTGGCACTCGAACTCACGTTCAAATGATCAAGGACATACTGTCGGGTCATGACAATCCACTTTTTTGTGATTCCGATCCTTTGAAGATACCAAAAGCCAAGTCCGAGAACTGGAACAACCGCTAATAAAGTATGAAAGGCCAAAGCTGCCGAAACTAATGCAATTTCGTATTCGACATACTTAGTCCAAGCTTTTCGAAGCGACGGTTTCAAAGTGCGTTTAGGTAGGGATGACGGGAACTCCCAACACTTTTCTGAGTTCCGTAGATGCCGCCAGATGCGCTACTAGTGAACGCTTTTCGGGCATAGGAGGAACCTCCAAAATAACCTTCACTCCTCCCCCAAAGCGATCAATCGCCGGTGCGTTGCCTAAATTGCCGCGGCTATTCATGAGCACAACACCGACAATGTTTAAATTCCATTCCTTTGCACATCGAAGAGTCATCAAGACCTGATTCACAATCCCCGTTCTGTCCTCTCCCACCACAATCACTTGGCACCCTAACTTTTGGATTAAATCGGCTTGAAAATATTGCTCGTTGAGAGGGGCAAGTATTCCCCCCGTTCCTTCGATAATAAGTGTTTTTCCCTCGTCTTTATACTTTTTAAATTGAGCAGTAATCGCTTCAAGTTCTAGGCTTTTTCCCCATTTTTCTGCTGCTAAAACAGCTGTCATAGGATCAGCGAATCGATAAACAGATTCTAAAATCAGATTTTCGTCCGAGAGTCCCGTTAAAGAGCGAACTTCCTCGGTGTCACTTCCAACGATTGTGCCGGTTTGAATTGGCTTCCAATAGCAGATATCTCCGTGTCCCAATCCCGCTTTTAGCAAGCCAGCACTAACAGCTGTCTTTCCAACGCTGGTATCAGCACCCAATACAAAAACACTGTTCATATCGCTCCTTCTCAACATTTTTCCTTATAACTCTCGCATATTTTGGTCAGAACTTCAAAGGAGGAACTATTGTCAATTGGGGGCTGGCGCTTTACTCTCCTGTTGTGGCTCCAGAGAATCGACATGTCGTTATCGTAGGGTGTGCTCGCCGCATCGGACTTGCCCTCACCCAGCACTTTTTGAAAAAGGGCTACCGAGTTTCAGGGCTCTACAGGACCAAGTCACCTGAGCTTGTCGAACTTGAAGGACAATTTGGAGAGTTGTTCAAAGCCTTCATGTTTGATTTGAGACATCCGCAACACGCTCAGGAACTTGCCGCAAACACAGCAACCCAAAATGGCCATGCTTACGCGCTTATTCATGTGGCCAGTCAATTTTATCGAACTCCTCTTGGACAAGTAACC
>RFNV01000370.1 GCA_009927005.1 Pseudomonadota bacterium | reverse complement strand
TCCAAGTGCTTCCACTATCCGATGAATACTGAATCACGTAATCAGTAATCGCGCTTTCTCCATAGCTGACAGGAGCTGTCCAGGTAAGTGAAACTTGGGCGTTGCTGGAAGTACCTGCAACTGCTGTGGGAGCTGATGGAGTATTGGAATAGACACAGCGAAAGCCAAGATTGACGAGCCTAGCCGTTGGCCCATACCCCAGACCAGCTGCGAATACGCCGGATTCCTCCTCGCTGTTCCAAGCGCCGCCGCGAAGCACGGCACCAACAGAGTAGTTAAGCCAGCCATACCCTAAACCACCATACTCTCCGCTGTTTTTAGAAGAGTAAGTGCCTTCGGGGCCATAGTTGAGTTTGTCAGTGGCGTCCCAGCTGCTAGCAAGAGATACGTAGCCATTAGGTGCTTGGGCGGACGTGTTGTTCTCTTTCACCCATTCCCAGACGTTTCCAGCCACATCCCAAATGATTTCGCCAGAATCGAGAGTGTGTGTTCTTTTTTGAGTAAAGGCAGAATGAGAGTTGGTGGCACAGTTTGAATTTCCTGTTCCAGAGCAGGGGTCGTTATCCGTACTTGCTGCAAGGGTATTTCCTGGCGAATTATCCGATTGGCCTCGGTTGATGGCGTTTGTTCCCGAAGTGCTGTTGTTCGACCAATTAAGGTATGTCCCAGCTGGGCTCTGTGCTGTTTCAATTTCACGAGCCATGGCTTGCCACTGGGCATTGGAAATGAGGTCGTACTTTGCGCCTAAAGCTTGGCATCTTGGAATGGCCCCCGTAATTCCATTGGATGTATCTCTGGGGATACTCACCCACGGCGTTCCCGAAGCCTGGCTGGTCGCCACATTACCCACATTTTTCATTTCATACTTTGCTACGCAAAACTCGCTTGTCCCTAGGGTGGCATTGGCAGCTACCATCACGTAGTTTGTGGGGCAAAAGGTCGGCGTGACACTGCTACTTACTGCCGAGTAGCTACCGGTTCCCGCAGCACTTACCGCAGCGACTTGGAAAATATAAGCCGTACCATTAGTAAGTCCTGTAACCGTAGCAGAGGTTGAGGTAGATGTTCCATCTGCAAATGTCGTCCAGGTCGAGCCGCTATTAGAAGAATACTGAATCACATAATCGGTAATCGCATTTCCACCATTGCTAGAGGGCGCCGTCCAAGTAAGTGCCACTTGCGCATTTCCAGCAGTGCCCGAGACCGATGTGGGAGTGCAGGAAGCTGAGCAGTCCGGGTCGTAGCAATCTAAATAGCCATCGAAATCATTATCAAAAGCATCTGCACAGTCCCGTTCGCTTTGGTAATTGCAAAGAAGGCTTGCGTTGCTGATGTCACCCCGCTCAGAATCGCAGTCAGAATCGAAGCAATCGGTTGTTCCATCGCTATCTTCATCTTCTGCATCGAAGCAGACCGCTTCATTTGTTGTGACGGTGAGTGTGGAGTTGGCGGAGATATTAGAGAGCCCTTCCAGTGTATAAGCGAGTTCTCTCGAACCAGTCATCGAAGTACAAATGCCACTGCATTGTTTTTTATCCCGAATCGCATCGATGTTTTGAGTTGTACCATTGGCAAAAACGGCTTTCATTGAAGGGGTCTTGTTTTGAGTAACTTTACCGGTTTCGTATTGGAGAGAATTCACACCGCGAGTGGCGATCGCTGTTTCTGAAATGCTTTTTGTGGAGCTAGAGGTATCTTCGTAAGAAACTGTCAAAGCATGGGCACTTACTTTTTGTGTAGCTAAAGTAGCTGTCGAACACAGTTTGCATTTTGAGAAGGCCGGGAGGGATGTCCCGCACGAAGGGACTGTTCCTCCAAGGCCGCTGAATGGAGCGGTGACCGTGCCAGAGAGTGACACTGCAGAAAAGTCGCCGCTTAAGTTCCCAGTCAAGCTGAGCGTACTTACAGCTCGAGAGGTCATGTTCTCCAATGTGGCGCAGAATTGGCCGCTGGAAGTGTTGGCATTCAAATGCACGGGAGTTGCAGTCAGGGTAAGTAGGCTTTTATGAGAGGAAACGGCAGCTATCGTGACAAGCGCCCTTCGGTGATTGCCATCGGCGGAAGGATTCTGGGCGTTACAGAGAATAAGGTCTCGGTTACTAATATCATAGGCCATCATACAAGTAGCTTTTCCCGAAAATCCAGGGACCGCGGTAAGCGTGAGGCTTCCTCGACAGAAGCCTTGGCTCGGTTCATCGAGATTTGTGCAGGCTAAAGTTCCAAGAGTGGTGACAGTAAACGGGTCTGAAGGATTTGCTACTTCTGATATCGTGAAAGTGGTTCCCGCGGTATCCGGGATGAGCATCACGTTTCGTTGGACCTGCACACCCCGAGTGGTGAAGCCGGTGTAATTTCCAACAAATACTTGCCTGTTTTTCTCAGCCATTTTTCCAGAAGCAGAGAGGCTAGTTGTGGGCCTTGGAAAACCTACGGCAATGAGCGGGTCCCCACTTATCTGCCGGTAGAAGGCTACATTCTTTCCAAAGATCCAGTAGCCGTAAGTACCTAAAGGGCGATTAGCAGAAGTGAAATCCTTTACAGAATCCGCCCTAAACTCTCCTGCCGTGCAACTGGAAGTCCCAAAGATTCTAGCCCCATAAGGAGTTGAGTCAGTCTGTGTTGCTGCATCTAAAGTATTCAGGCTAAATTTAGATGTTCCCGACCACTTTATCGTTTGAGAATGGTCATAGGTAACCGTTCCTCCGACGTAAGTCGTATCAAGCGACATATCCATCGGAGAGCTAAAACTATCAAAGGGGCGCGCTCTGACTAAAAGCCAGTTATAAGTTTTAGTCCCGCTCACCGGACAGCAATCTCCACTGGTACAGCCAGCGTTTGAATTCACGAGTACTAATTGGTTTTCGTTTAAGATACTTCGAAACATGTGAAAAGTATCAAAGCGAACTCCGTAACGAGTTGAACTGTTTTTACCGTTGTATCGACCCTTGCAGTAGTTTGTACTGAACTTTGTTACGCCAGCGTAAGTTTCTTCAAGAGTCCCATCACAACAATCCACTCCACTACCGGAATCACATTGAGTATCTGAACCAGTTGAGTTGCTAAAAAAGAAAGCATCGGATGCGCCCGGAGATAAATCGCTTGCGCTCAGTCGACCTTTTTCTTCGGCAAAAGAAAAAGCGCTGAAAACGAGGAAAAAAATGAGGCTTAAAATTGAAGAAAAACGAGTCATGAGAACATGACACTCTTCGGTTTTTTTCCGAAATGAAATTAAGCCTTTGCGCATACGTGCCGCCTTGTATCAGGATAGCACGAAAGTTTGGCGTAATTAGCTTTGCGGATCGCAAGATTGTGAAGGAATTGTGAAGGTTTCTTCACAATCCCGTGACGACACCAGAGCTCGAGCAGTCGATATCGTAAGAAGCAGGGCGTTTAGGAAGGCCCGGCATCAACATGATTTCACCGCAAACCATGACAATAAAACCGGCCCCTGCCGAAAGTTTCACCGATTGAACTTCCAGAACGTGGTCTTTGGGAGCTCCGAGTTTTTTACTGTCTGATGAAAAAGAATACTGTGTTTTTGCAACACAGATTGGAAGATTTCCAAATCCGAGAGATTCCCAGTGATCTAAGTTCTTTTTTGCAGAAGCCGAAAGAGCAACTTCTTTTGCTCCATAAAGAGTTGTCGCTACTGTTTTGATCTTGTCTGTTAACTTCATTCCTTGATCGTAGAGGGGTCTGGGAGCAGAAACCTTTTCAGTCTCTAGAGTTGCCTTAACTGTACGAGCTAATTCCTCACATCCCTTTCCCCCTTCGCCAAAGGGATTGGAAATAACAATCGATACGCCCCAAGAATCCGCTTTGCTTTTTAGGAGGTTGAGTTCTTTTTCTGTGTCACTGGGAAAACGATTCACAGAAATCGTAACGGGAAGTCCAAAGTGTTTCAGATTCTCAACATGTCTCTTTAAGTTTGAAAGACCCGCTTCCAATTTCTCAGTGTTTTCTTGGTTGAGCTCAGGTACTTTCACTCCGCCGTGATATTTCAGAGCACGTACAGTAGCTACGCAGACTGCAGCATCTGGCCAAAGTCCGGCTTGTCGGCACTTTGATATGAAGAAATTTTTCAGCTCCGAGATCCGCACCAAACCCGCATTCGGTAACGACATAATCTGAAAGGGTGAGCGCCATTTTCGTCGCAATGACGGAACTACAGCCATGAGCGATATTTGCGAAAGGGCCACCATGAACCAATACAGGATTTCCCTCGAGGCTTTGCACCAGATTGGGTTTAATGGCATGTCTCAGAAGAGCAGTCATCGCTCCCGTGGCATTCAGGTCTGAAGCAGTCACGGGCTTTCCGGAAAACGTGTAGCCAATGACGATTTTATCCATTCGCGCTTTCAAGTCGGTAAAGGATTCAGCTAAACAAAGAATCGCCATGATTTCAGAAGCAGCAGTGATGTCGAATCCCGTTTCCCGAGCTCCGCCATTGGATTTCCCTAAGCCACTGACAATTGAACGAAGCGCTCGATCATTCATATCCAAAACCCGACGCCAAGTAATCGTGTTGGGATCAATCTGCAGAGTATTTCCCTGATGGATGTGATTGTCGATCAGAGCAGCCAAAAGATTATTCGCACTTTCAATCGCGGAAAAATCGCCATTGAAACCTAAGTTGATATCTTCACCAGGAGTTAGTTGAGATTTTCCTCCTCCCGTAGCTCCTCCTTTTTGTCCAAACACAGGTCCCAGAGAAGGTTGGCGCAAGCAAGCCATCGAGTTTTCCCCAATCAATCGAAGACCGTCATTGAGGCCAATCGCGGTTGTGGTTTTTCCTTCTCCCGCAGGAGTCGGGCTCATGGCAGTTACTAAAATGAGTTTGCCTCGTTCTTTTTTCGATTGGGAATCGAGCAGAGAAAGGGGAATTTTCGCTGAGTCGTGACCGCGAGGCTCCAAAAGTTCAAAGGGGATACCAGCTTTTTCAGAGAGTTCTTTTAGGGTGTTTTTCATAGCCAAGAAACTAACGAGCTGCGGCTTCTTCGTCCAGAGCAAAAGATGGGTCTTTTTTCTTGGGAATTAAGCCCAAATGGTTAAAAATACGAAAAAAAGGCGGAAATCATGAGTCACTTTCTATTTTTGCTGGTTTGGGTTCTTGCGTTTGGACATAAGGGCGCTCACGCAGGTCGTGGACCCCAGCATTTGGATTTTAGTCCAAAAAGTACCAGGCAAGAAGAAGCGCCACAATTCGCTGTTTTGCGTGCTTATTTAGAAAAGGAAAAAGAAAACACCCCTGAGAAATCTAAAAAGTGGGTTGAAAAAGTATTGCAGGCCATGGCCACCCAAGATCCAGAAAAAGTAAAAATCGCAATTGAGGAGCTTCTCATTGAAGACCAAATGTTTTTGAGCGAAGAACAGGAACGCCAAGCTTTTGGAAAGCCCTTGAAGGAATTTTCGGCAGCCGAACGAAAAGAGTTAGTACTCAAATATACCAAAGGTCAGAAGGAAGTTCGGGAAAAGTTACTGGATGAAGTCGCCAAGTCCATTCAGGGAAGCGGAAAGCCCGGGGCTCGCGCAGTGGGTGAGACTCTGGTCGATATTAAAAAAGATCATTTGGAAGCCTATGATCGCGTCCTAAAAGAAATTGGCGATGGAAAGATCGATACAGCTACCACACATTGCTTTACTTGCGGAGAAGGCGAGGAGATTGGAAAAACAGGCTATACCTTTGGCGGAGCAATGAGAGAAGCAGCCAATCGAGTGAGTGCTGCTTTTGCGGGCGAAAGTAAACCAGCTGCTCCAGCTGCCCCCGCAGCACCCGCGTCTACCCCTGCGCCCAAAGCTTCAGCTAGCGAATCAGCAGCCCAGCAAATGATTAATAAACCTGTCAGGAAGGGTTCGAGAACAACGAGAAATGGGAGAACTGCTTTTGAAGGATATCTGAATATCCTAAAATCTGATCCACAACTGTCTGAAGAAACTCTGAAACGATTTTTGAAATCCGGATACTACGGAAATAATAATCCAGATTATCGGACTCGTATTGATTCGCTCAATCGCGAGGAGCTTTTAAAAGCTGTCAGTATTTTTCTCGATGGAGAAGGCCCGTATAATCATTGCCCATCTTGTAATTTGGGAGCGGGAAGAAGGCTTTCACGGGTTTCTCCGTAAGTCTTTTTTTCCAACCTACTTAAGATCAGATACACGCACGGAACTACATAAAGTGTAAGAAGTGTAGAAACCAGAACACCGCCAATCACAGTAATCGCCATGGGGACTCGGCTCTCGGCACCCGGGCCTAGGGCAAGCGCGGCCGGAATCGCTCCCGCAATCGTTGCAATCGAAGTCATCAAAATGGGACGCAACCGAATGGGGCAAGCATCTAGAAGCGCTGTTCTTACTTCGGCTCCCTTTTCACTTCGCACATGATTGGTAAAATCTACTAGTAGAATTGAATTCTTTTTTACAATCCCCATCAAAAGCACAATCCCAATCATGCTGTACATGTTGATAGATTGCCCCGTTAAAAGAAGCGCTAACAGCGCTCCAGAAATACTAAAGGGAAGAGCGATGAGCACGCTGAAAGGGTCGATATAACTATTGAACTGGGAAGCAAGGATCATATAGGCGACGATAAGGCCAAGCCCCAAAGCAAAAACCAGGCCTTGAAATGTCTCTTTCATGTCCTCGGCACTTCCAGTTGCTTGAATTTGATACCCCTCAGGAAAGAAAGTTTTTGAGATTGCAAAGGCTTTATCCAGTGCTTCTTGTTGAGATTTTCCCTTCGCGATGTTTCCGTAAATGGTTACAGCTCGCTGGCGATTTCTTCTTGCGACACTTAAAAGACTGGGGCTTTCCTCTATATTTACGACTGCTGAAAGCGGAATCAGTTCTCCGCGATTATTCCGGATAGTCAGGCGCTTAAGTCTTTCGATGCGATCGCCCCCCTCATCTTGGATTTTCAATCGAATGTCATCTCGATGACCTCCGACATTATACTGGCCAACAATCACTCCGCCCATGAGGGCGCTCACGGTCTGACCAATAGCTCCCAGACTCACTCCGTGTTTAGCCGCCTTATCTCTATCCGGAACGACTTGAAGCTCTGGCATGCCTACGAGGTAATCGGAATCCAAATCAGTCACCAATCCGGAAGCATTCATTTTTTCAGTTAGTTCCTGTGAGAGCTTACCCAGCTGATCCCAGTTGGGTCCCTGAATGCTCATTTCAAAGGGAAATCCTCGCCCAGCTCCCATGCCCCGCATCGACAAATCTTGAACGGTTACTTTTAAATCGGCTATCTTGTTTAGATCAGTTCGAAAAAGATTCATGAGATCCTGTTGGGTCGGCTCACGTTTCAGGACAGGATCGATCCCGCGTTTTCCCTTGGGCTTTAAAGTAATAAAAACAATTCCCGAATTAACATCCCCACCGCCAAATCCCCCCACAGAGGCATAAAATCGTTCTAAGTCGGTTCGTTTGGATAAGTACGCCTCCATTTCTCTAAATTTCGAATCGGTAAACGCAATATTAGAACCAATAGGAGTTTGGGCTCGTAACATGAACCGGCCTTGATCTTCCGCAGGAGCAAATTCTTTTTTCAAGAACCGGATTGAGCCGAGGCTCAAAGCAAAAAAGACAAGCGATAAGGCGATAGTCTTCCACGGGTGAGTAACTGCCCCAACAAGAGTACGTTCATAGAAAAGTTTTGTCTGGTGAAGGGTCCACTCAAAAATCTTTCCAATTTTTGTGGTGCGCTCACCCGCTTCTAAAAACTGGGCACACCTCATCGGAGTGAGCGTCAGAGCTTCTAATAATGACAAAAGCACTGCGGCTGTCATCGTGACGCCAAACTGGAAGAAATATTTTCCAATGATTCCTTTCATGAAAGTCACTGGCAGGAAGATGGAAACGATGGAGAGAGTCGCAGCCAATGCTCCAAAAGTAATTTCTTTCGAACCAATGAGCGCTGATTGTTCCTTGCTGAGACCTTGTTCTCGGTAGCGAATAATGTTTTCAAGAACCATAATGGCATCGTCCACTACGATCCCAATCGCAAGGGATAGTCCTAACAAAGTAAATGTGTTGAGGGTAAATCCCGAGAAATACAGAATGATGAACGTTCCAACAATAGAAGTGGGAATAGACAAAAGAACGTTGAAGGTTGAAGACCACGAGCCTAAAAAGATCCAACAGACAAGTGAAGTCAGAATCGCTGATAGCAGTAGGGTAAAATTCAATTCGTGAACGGATTCTTCAATGAACCGAGTGCTATCAAAGTTAACCGCTAATTTCATTCCTTCCGGTAGGCTTTTTGAGAGGAGAGCGATTTTTTTCCTAACATCTTGAGCAACTTGAACTGAATTGGCGCCTCTTTGCTTACGGATTCCGAGCCCCACGGCAGGTTTTCCCATGCCGCGACTAATCCGACGAATATCGGCAAGACCTTCCTCTATTTTGGCAACCCTTCCCAACGGAATCGGCAGGAAGTTAGGGGCACCGCCACGGGAAATAATGGGAAGTTTTTCAAATTCGGCAAGAGAACTGGCCTCTCCGAGGGTACGAATCGTATATTCCTTTTGACCCTCTTCAATCCAGCCTCCAGGCACTTCGTTATGTTCATTTTGGATAGTGGTGATGACGTCATTGACTGTAAGTTGATATTTGCTGAGCTCTTTTGAAGAAACCCAAACTCGCAAATTCGGATCGACGTAGCCCCCGAAGAAAATATCTCCAACATCAGGAGTTGTAGCAAAGTGTTGTTGCAGGTGGTCCCGGGTGTATTGCATCAACTCTCTTAAAGAGTGTTTATCACTTTCAATCGTGATCCACATGATTGGGGAATCATCGGGATTGGTCTTAGAGATCGTGGGCGGATCCAGCTCTTTGGGGAGCTTTCGAAGAGACTCAGAGATCTTTGCTTGAACGTCCTGCATCGCCAAATCGACGTCTCTATCCAGATCCAGTTGAATCGTAACGGAGGCAGAGCCCTTCCGTGAGGTGGAGGTAATCAGCTTTACACCTTGAATGGTGCTCAAGGAGTTCTCCACGACATCTACGACGTCTGTTTCCATGACCTCGGGTGAGGCTCCGAGCAGTCCTAAGTTTACCGAGATAACGGGAAAATCCACATCGGGAAGAAGGCTTACGCCCATTCGGTTAAAAGAAATCGCTCCAAACACAATGAGCGACGCCATCAGCATCCACGCAAATACGGGACGTCTGATCGAAATTTCTGATATCGACATAGCTCTACTGAGCTCCTTTGGTTACGGGATAATGCCCTGCTGCTGTTTCCAGTTTTAAAAAATCGATTTTAGTTTGAAAGCGTGCTCGATCGAGATTTCTTTTTGACTCTTCGAAGGAGGTCAGCGCCTGTAAAACTTCTAGATTGTTAACTAGGCCGTTACGGTATTCGCGAGTTTGTTGTTTGAAATTACTTTCATTGAGGTCACGGGCTTCATTGAGAGATTTCAACTGTTCGAGATCCGCTTGCAATACGGCATAGAGCGAATGGATTTCTTGAACTGCTGCTCTTTTCGCCTTGGTCATGGCAAGCTCAGCTTGCATTTTCACAGAGTTTGCTTCGGCAACTCGGGAAGAAATGATCCCACCATTGAGAATAGGAACCGAAAGAGAAACTCCTACATCCCACGGGATCTGGTCAAAAAAACCAAAACGTTTGAAGTAATAATTTCCATTGAGATCAATTGAGGGAAGGTGAGCTCCCCAAGCAACGCCCACTCCCTTTTCTGCTGCTTCCAACTGAAGGGAACGCATTTTTAAATCAGGACGTGTAGAAATGGACTCAAGATACTGAGCAAGTGGGGGAAGTTTTTCCTGAAGTGTGAGGGAGTCCTTTAACGTGAAGTCTTCTGTGATTCCTGTGACGAATGAAAAACTTTCCTTCGCTACTTTCAGTTGCCCTTGTGTTTGTACCCATTGCCCTTTTAACGTACTGAGGTTTGCCTGCACAGTGAGGGCCTCTGTCATCCGAGAGCGTCCGATTTTGATGCGCCCTTTGAGATCCGCAATTCGTTTTTCCAGAGCTTGAATTTGGCTTTGAAGATTTAAAAGCTCTTGCTCCAAAGAGAGAACAAGATAGAAACTCTGAGTGACATCGGTAAAAAGCAGTCTCAAAGCAACTTCTTTGCTTTTCTGAGAAGCTTCAGACAATAAACTCGTTTGCTTTAAAGCTGCAAAGTCTCTTAAGCCGCGAAAGAGAGGTTGAGAAGCGGTAATTTTAACGAGGGGTTGTCGAGTCGGTGAAAAAGCTCCACCGCCCGAAGCCGCCTGCCACTGATAGGAAGCAAAGCCATTAATTGTGGGAAACAAACCCCCCACTGCCTGGCGGTACTTTTCTTCTGCTTGTTTAATTTCCTCTTCTTTTCCTGAAAGGGCTTCCGTTCGTTTCAAAGATTCAGAATAGGCCTGTTCAAGGGAAAGAGTGAGCGGCGCCGCCAGTCCCCAAGCACAAATGAGAAAAATTAAACTAAAGAATCTGATTAAGACCATGGAACCTCGATTCTAGTCGGGAGAATAGCTCGGGACAATCTACAAATCCTTTATTTACCACCTGGTTTCGCGATGTGTCACGTCGAGAATTCTTTCGAGTTTTCAAAATCGCTAAGGTATAACCGGCCGTGGTGAATTCGTCTCAAACTGAAAATGAAAAAGTCCAGTTACAGTCCTTCGTTGAGCACCTCGGGGACTTAAGAGGGGTTTTGGTTCGATCGCTCCTTGCGGTCACCCTGGGTTTTTTTGGCTGTTTTCAGTATGCGGATAAGATCTTAGCTTTTTTAAAAGCCCCCATTTTGGAAGTCCTCCCCAAAAATCACCAACAACTCTATTACTTTGGACTCACTGAGCAGTTTTACACTTATATGAAAGTGTCACTCATTGCTTCATTCTTTATTACTTTCCCCTTTCTGCTATTACAGCTTTGGAATTTTATTTCTCCAGCCCTAAAGCCTAAAGAGCGAAAACTTTGCGTGCCCTTTCTGTTTGCATCCATCCTGGCTTTTCTTTTAGGGTTTTTCTGTGCATACCGTTGGGCGATCCCCTATCTTTTTCATTTTCTCATTGGATTTAACCAAGTGGGGGACGAGGTTCCGCTCATCCGTTTGGGAGACTACATCACTTTGGTTCTCCAACTTCTTTTGGGGAGTGCTCTTGTTTTTGAAACACCGATTATTCTAGCGGTTTTAGGAAAACTGGGAATTATCACAGCGCCTTTCTTAAAGCATATTCGCCCCAAAGCCTACGTTGGATTGACGGTGGTAGCTGCTGTGCTGACTCCGACTCCTGATGCTTTTACGATGGTCCTAGCTTTGGTTCCACTCATTCTTCTCTATGAACTCGGGGTGGGACTAGTGACTCTTTTGTCTTCAAAAAAGAATTAAAAATTACAGTCTGAAAAAGCGTTTCGAAGGGCGTTAGCTTCTTTTTCAAATCCTGAACTGACCGCTAGTCGAAGGAGCCTTGGGGCTAAATTGTTTTTACAAGTCTTAAAATCGAGTGCGATAGGAAGAGTGACCCTGAAGGTTTCCTCCAAAAGGCTTTTGCGAGTAAGTGAATCCATTTCTGGATAGGTTTCAAGAATCTTTAGCCGATTCAATAGAAAGTCTTTTCCCATATCTGCGAGTTCCGAATTCTGGGAAAGCTGCGATCCTTCAATAGCTTTGAGAAAAAGCTTGTCTGCCGTCTCAAAATCTCTCTTTTCTACGTGAAGCCATTGGGCTTTCAGCCATAAACAGCGGGGCAGCACATCAAAAGCTTGGTGGTGCCCTCCTGCTACGAGCAAAGCATGGCAAACATCCGATATGGTGCGATTGCGATAGTGCTGGAAATTGGGCTCGAAGGATGGGGCAATTACTTTGTCTAAAAAATCAGATTCTTTTGAAATGAGGCTTGAGAAATCTCTCTGGGGTGGCGGATCAGTTTCATAAATTTCCTGAAAAAGCCCATAATTTTTTGTCTTCAGAGGAAAGGGGCTGGTCTGTGGAGAAAAGTATTCGACAGGACCAATCGAAAAGACAGGCCGTTTAATAGCTAAGTGGGCCGAGATTAAATTCAGCAGCGCGATTTGGTGCTGGTTCTTTGGAATGTCAGTTGCTCGATCAAAAGGTTTTTTGGGAAGAAGAGCTGCTACTTGCGAAACCACCGAAATATCGGGGCGCTTGTTTTCTAGGAAGTGTGCGTAGGCGATTATTCCAGCATCCGCATCACCCTTTACCAAAAGAAGAGATTGAGGTGGAAGAGAATCGAGGATTAAGGAAGCATAGTCTTTCGTGAAAGTATCGGTTCTGCGATCGAGGGGTTTGAAATTTGTGAGAAAGAGAAACACGGGAACTAAAAAGAGGACTCTTAATGATGTTTGAGAGGTTGCCTTACCATTGATAAGAAACCAAATACCGTTTGTTGCGAATAGAAGAAAACAGCCTAGAGCAAATCCATGGAAAGTTTCAAATAGCTCGATAGCTAAGCGATAAAAATCTGGTTGCCAAAAGAAAAAGAGAAGTAAGAAGCTAGAAAGAGTTCCTAAAATTAGAGCGAGGGGAAAAGTAATGCTGTCACATTTCTGGAGGAACCGTTTGGAACCCAAGAGTGCTGCTAAAAAAACAAGAGGGGAAAATGCTCCAAAAAGCATTTTAAGCCCAACCCAACTGTAAAGTCCCAACTCTCGGAAAGAAAATACCTTACTGCGATCGTTATTTGCGTATTCTTTTCTTAAGAGGTAGTCGAAAAAATCTGAAGTGCTTTGGAGGGGGCCACTAAAAGTAAAATCCGAATAATGATGAACAAACCAAAGGTGAAGATAAGGGAGAAGGCCCAAACCTAAACCGCTCAAAACGCAGATTAACTGAGTGAGACGAAAAATCTTATCCTTGAAAGGATAAAACAGAGCAGCCAGAGCGGGAAAGGCGAGGACAACCAAAGGATAGTGATTGGCTAGGCCTAGACCTAGCGTGAGTCCAAAGAAAAAGAAAAGTCCTTTGTTTGTCAGATTTTCCTCAGACTGAGTCATCTTGAAAGCTAAAAAGAAAGTAAGAGTGAGAAGGAAAGTGTGAAGGGGATAGACTTCAACTAGTTGAGCGCTACTCCAAATGGGTAGAGAAAGTCCAAAAGTGAGAGTTACCCAAGCAGCTAGAAGGGTATTTTGAAATAAGCTTAAGGACCACAATCCCCAGACCACAGCACTTGCGGCGATACAAAGCTCACTTAAAAAAGCAATTCTCTGAGCAGGGCTACCCCCAGGAAGATAAGAACACAAATGGCCGAGCCAAACAAAAAGGGGGTAACCCGGGGGATGGGGAAGCCCCCTAAAAAACGCAGTCAGGATAAACTCTGAGGCGTCTTCAGGAGTTGTTCCTCGAGGACCGGTCCATGCATAAAGAATTACGAGAAGTATTCCCAAAGCAAACAGCAGTCCTTTGCTTTTATTGCCATTGCCCGCAAGGTGTTTCATACTCGTCGTCTTCATTGGAGTTTTTATGGGAATCACAGCTAAAATTTTTGCCGGTTTGATAGCAGGTGCAGTGCTTGGCCTCCTCCTCAATCTTACGGCATTGAATAATATACCAATGATTCGGGAATTCTTCACGGACGGTCTTTTTTTCGTCGTTGGTCAAATTTTCATTCGGCTTCTTCAAATGTTGGTCGTACCAGTGGTGTTTCTCTCTCTGGTATGCGGCACCGCTGGCTTAGGAGATCTGAGACAGCTAGGAAGAGTGGGGGGGAAATCTCTTTTTCTCTACACCCTCACTACGGTCGTCGCCGTTGCTCTAGGATGTCTTTTTGCGGGAATCATTGAACCTGGGGTTGGATTCAACATTACTCGAGCCGAGAAATTTGTATCCACTGAAGCCCCTTCGTTAAGAGACACTCTAATTGCTCTGGTACCCAGAAATCCGATTGAGTCTTTTGCTCGAGGAGAGATGCTGCCCATTATTGTGTTTGCTATTTTCTTTGGGGTAGCAGCTACTCTTTCCGGCAAAGCTGGAGAATCGACTCTTAAGGCTTTTAATGCGCTTAATGATGTCATGATGAAGTTAGTTGATTTAGTGATTTCATTGTCGCCAATTGGGGTTTTCTGTTTAGTAGCAAAGGTTTTTTCGGAGCAGGGGCTAGAAGCCATGCTTCCTTTAGGGAAATATTTTTTTACAGTGCTTTTAGTTCTGCTTCTACAAGTAGGATTCGTTTATACATTGCTACTAAAAGTTATAGGAAGGTTAAGTCCCTTCAGGTTTTTTAAAAAATTTTATGAAGTGATGCTTTTTGCTTTTAGTACGGCAAGCAGCAATGCAACGATTCCTGTCACGCTAGAAGTTGTGGAAAAACGGTTAGGGGTTAAAAATTCAGTCGCCTCTTTTACAATTCCTCTGGGCGCTACCGTCAACATGGATGGAACAGCGATCATGCAGGGAGT
>RFNV01000105.1 GCA_009927005.1 Pseudomonadota bacterium | reverse complement strand
CCATGTTTGTTTGCCGTAAACCCCTAAGAGGATCCTTTGGCAACTGCCTTTAGGCTAAGCGAGCACGAACAATTTCTCGTCCTTGAATAATATTGCAGATGGCTTTGGGGCAACATTACAATTAAGACTCCAAGTGCCCCAAAGACTAGTAGCGTGATTTGATGAACTCCATTTTTTTTAAATTCAAGACGATTGTTTTAGGTTTACTTCTTGCATTCTTTTTGGGGGAGATAGTTTACAGGGTAGCTTACCGTTCCCTTCTCACATCCGATAATTTTATTTTACGAGATTTTTCACTTGAGAGAGAACAACATTATCAGTCAGATCCTGTTTTAAGTTGGTCTCATAAAGCAAACACCAAAAACACCGCACCTACATTGAAACGCCCTCAATTAAAGCCTTGGCAATTTACAATTCGTACGTTCGATGAGAATAGCTTTCGGAATCATCCGCAAGTCAATGTAGACCGGCTAAGATTAAAAAACAAACCTATCATTACTTTAGGAGATTCCTTCACTTTTGGCGGTGACGTTAATGACGAAGAGTCTTGGCCATTTCATCTTGAACAGCTTTCTGGTTATCCAATTCTGAATGCGGGTGTAAATCGCTATGGCCTAGACCAAAGCTTTCTTCAGTTGAATCGGATAATCAAATCAGGATTAAGGCCAAAAGCAGTCATATTATCCATAACTCCGCTCAATGTTTCCCGGACAACCTTAACCCATCTGATCGCTACCACCAGCCTAAAACCTCGAGCTAAGCCTTACTTCCTGCCCTTAGAAGACTCAAATCTGGAGCTTCACCTTTCAAGTCCTGAAACTTTCAAACCGAATTATAAATTGGGCCCTGCCCGTAATATTTTGGGAAAAAGTGCCCTTGTTCATAGTATTTTGAGCCTTATCTCGTTCAAATACTGGTACGGGATTCCTGCACCTGAACTTGGGGTATCCCCTTATCGAACCAACGTATCTAGCATTAAACTATCTTGTTCAATTTTAAAAAAAATAAAGCAATTATCCGATCAGTATCGATTTATCTTTGTAGCCCTGATCCAAGATTATCACCAGACTGGTGACCAAGTATATCGCTCTTCGGAACTCACCCAAGGAATAATACCTTGCTTGTCCAACGAAAATGTTCACACGATTGAGAGTTCCAACTATCTGAAGCCTCTTTTTGAGAGTAGCCCCTCGGAGTATCACACTCTCTTTTTCCCAGGAAGCCACATGACGAATCGAGGCAATTTGATGATGGCCAAATTAGTTTACGAGGACCTAAAAACTCTTTTGAGACGGAAACACAGCCCATGAAGGTGATTATTTTAGGGGGAACAAAGTTTATCGGCCGGGCTATTGCCAATGCTTTTGTCAATGACGGGCACTCAGTAACGCTCTTTACCAGGGGGCTTGCCAAGCCCACGGGAGTCTTACACCACAACCATATTTATGGGGACCGTAACAACCTTGACGACCTAAGACGGGCAAGTACACAAGGATGGGATGTTATAGTGGATAACATTGGGACTGATAGAAGATCAATGGAATTAGCCTTAGAAGCCTTTAGAGGCCAGCTTCAAAAACGGAGCCACTTTTTTTTTACAAGTTCTGCCTCAGTTTATGCTCTTTTAAACAACCAAACACAACCCGTAAAAGAGCCGGCAACTGATTCCTCATTCCTCATGAGATCGGAAAAACCGACTAGCTTGTTACACTCTTTGGGTCAAAATAAGCTGGAGGCGGAAAGATTACTTACTTTGAGTCCCAATATTAATTTCACCATTTTTCGTCCACATCGAGTTGTAGGTCCAGGGCATTTAGAAAATCATGCATTTTGGTACATGGCCAGACTCCTCAGCGGCGGCCCAATTTTACTATCAGATGGAGGTGTCCGAAATCTTCAATTTACCTTCGTAAATGATTTGGCAAAAGCCTATGTCCTTGCAGCTAAAATAACAAAATCTAATAGACGTACCTACAATATTGCTCAAAGAGAAACAACGAGCCTAAGTGACTTCATAAATGAAAGTGCGCTCAATTTGGGCATAAAACCCGATTATGTTCCGGCGCCGTCGCGTTGGCTCGGCTCCCTCGGAGGCCCCTTCACAAAAATCACAAGCACGTTTCTTGATGTTTCACGTGCCACTAAAGAATTGGGCTTAAAACCAAGTCCTTTCAAGAATTTTATTAGAATAACGGCCCAGTGGTTTAGAGATTACCCATTACATGAAAGCGATTTGAAACTTTTACTTTCAAATCGAAAAACTGAAATCCATTTATGCCGCCTTCTCTGTTTTGCCAGAAAGCTACCCTTAATACCTAGGGGCTAACTTTCTCTTGATCCTCTGCAATGCTTCACCGTGTCTAAATCAACCTGGACATGCAAGAGGTCTGGGGCGCACCCCCTCTATTTCTGTTTTTTTGGGTTAGTCATTTCCTGAGTGGATATCCCTTACTAAAACTAATCTTCTCCTGAGGACACATCCCACAAATTGCTTCATCTTCTTTGAGTGAAAAATCCAGAAGCTCTTCATCCGAGCAATCAGACCCAATACCTTGATAGCGTAGATAAGGTTCCCAACTTGGATCTTGTCTCAGAGCTGGATCCACCAAGCGAAGATATGTAATCATCGGGCACTTCCACAACCTCCCCTCATGAAGCTGCATGCTATATTTTGACGGACAAACTTCCCAACTTGCCCGAGGGTTGTTGTCCGTAAAGGGGGTTATTTGATCACTGCTCTCATGATATCTTTTTGTCCATTTTTCTTCACGAAACTTGATTCCCGGAATTTTTTTTCCTGAACCATTATAAACAAGAAAAGAAACCTCTCTCCACCTCTGACACTCTTCGATAATTGGTTTAATTCTTTCAAGATATGTGGGATGAGCTGAATGAACCGTGAGTCGCAACTCAATCCGAAACTCTCTAAGCGCCCTTTCCAATCCGTTGTGCTTAAGTAAAAAAAATCCGTTGGTAAAAAGAACCTTTTGGGTAGAGTCCCGGGGGAAGAATTTAAAGAAGACCCCCAGTAGTTCAACTAACTTTGGGTTTAAAGTGGGCTCACCGCCAAGGAGGCATATTTTTTTTACATTTAATCTGGGTTCCCAATCCCCCAACCATTTGGTCAAAGTCGAGGGTTCCAAAAGCCCCTTCAACTTAAATTGACTGAATGCGTTGCAGCTGCTGCAACTCAAATTACAGGCATGGGCAGCGTGAACCTGAAGACTCCTGATCGTAATTTTTTTATTTTTCTTAAATTTAGTCAGCATTCAGAGAGCTTTAAATTTCTAATCACTGCATTAATGAGACAACAAAAAAATAAAACGACAGGTATATACAATAACATCTTTACCTCTAAGTGACGAAAAAAAAGAATGGATATTCCCAAAGAAACAGCGATGAACCAAAGGAGGCTTAGTCCAGAGGGAATGAAGTCTTTTTCAATCCGTTGCCACTTTTTTTCGCTAAAAAATAGTGGACTAAAACAGGAAGCTATCCAAGTATAATCTGGAATTCTTTTTACCAGCAACAAAAAGGAGAGGAACAGAAGAAGAATCAAGACGATATAACTTTCGTTTTTTTCCCTTTTGAATAAAATAAGAAAAATAAAGGACACTTCGATAACGATCGAAGTCACGCTAAAAATCCTTATAGGTGCCTCTGGAACAGTCGACTGAAGTCCTAAAACAGGAAAAAATTCTTTAAATAACCGAACGACTGTGTTTGAGGGATAGATTGGATCTAAATAACCAGAGTTTACCTTGTGTAGTCCTGCACAAAGAAAGGCAACTCCCAAAATGAGTAGATTAAATTTTTTACAGGAATGAGAAATAGCATCGTCCAGGTCCTCACCCTTTAATTGATGGGAAAACCAGACCCCCTGATTTAGGAGGATAAATAATAAGAGCGTGTAATGATTCATAATTCTAAAAGGAAAGGTGAGGTAATCAAAAACTACCAATACCGAAACCATAAAAATACGTATTTTGGTTGGGTTGATAAAATTAAGACCAATGGCAGATACTAAGATTAATTGTAGGAGGAAGAACCATTCGTTGGGTAGCAGCTGATGCCAGCCTGGATTAATAAAATACTTTGTGTTGCGCCCGGGCATGAATCTGTCAAAGGTACGTAAATGTAACATGTGGATGACAATCCCCACATAAACCCATCGATTAAAAAATTTTATCGTCGGGCTCACCGATAACCACCCATCTGTTCTTTGATTTTTAATTCATAGCCATCACTGGGTGGATAAAGTTGGATGGGGATGAAGAGCCTAGGAAAACTAAAAAATTTGTCTAGACAGAGATTTTTAATGCTCTGATAAGTTTGAAAATCTTGGCTTACCTCTGCAGATATTAATTCTGCCTGAATACACATCCCTCTTAAGATCCAGCGTAAGGCCTCTACATTCACCCAACTTGCTTTTCTTAAAAAGGCCTCCTGAGTCTGATATCTCAAAGAGGGGGCAGTTCGCCAGTAGATCTTAAGGTCCCTCAGTTTCAAATAGGTACCAAGATCGGACCCTCTTGTCTGAGGAAATAGGTAATGATTATTCGAACGGCCATCAGCTGAAATAAGAAAATTAGAAAACATCGTCTGGCAGGACTCAAAACGCAAACCAAAATAGGGTAAAAAATTGTGAGCGAGGAATAACAGTACAATAGCCCGGCTGATTAGG
>RFNV01000364.1 GCA_009927005.1 Pseudomonadota bacterium | reverse complement strand
ATGCTTTTATCTTAGCACAATCTGATTGAGGAAATATACCGGGCCTCACGCCTAGGCTTTTGAAGAAATTGTGAAGAAACCTTCACAATGGTTTTTAAGCCTACCGAAAATTCTCATTTTCCTAGAAAAAAATAGTCGATAGAAGCAGCTAACCATCCCCACCATGAATTAACCTTCAAAGGGCAAGACCTTAGGCTTCGATAGAAATAGGTTTGGGCCATTTCCGGGTCATCTCCTCTTAAGGCTGCTTTTCCCAAGCGAGACCAGTAGGATGACTGTTCTAGCGACTCGACAGAAAACATTCGTCCCCCAAAAACCCACTGCTTTATTTGATGATAAGTACAAACAGACTTTCGATGAATTCTTCTTCGAATAAGAAAATCGCTCAGATTCACAAAATTTCCCTGAGTAGCTAGCCTAACAAATAAATCTTCATCTTCCCCTAATTCCTTTTCTTCGTCATACCCGCCTACCGTACGAGCAAGTTCGGTTTCAAAAAGACTGGCACCATGGCAAATACCATAGCCGCGCCCTAATCTCTTTTTAATCTTACTCATTTCTTTCGGATACACACCACGCCGTGAAATAATCTCCCCTTCTTCGCTCATTTCTTCCATTTGCCCTCCCACTAGCACCATGCCGGGTTTCATTGCCGCTAGGCAAAGAGAGAGGCGTTCAGGATGAGAAATGTCATCTGCATCAAAAATAGCAGTCCACTGCCCTTGAGACTCACGAAGAGCCAATTGCCGCGCTCGGGAAAGTCCGGGTCGAGGATTCACTAAGAACTTAATGCGAGGATCTTTAAACTTAATAATTTCACTCTGGGTGTTGTCTGTGCTTCCATCATCGACGATGATCAGCTCGAAGTCTTGAAATGTTTGGTTCAGGGCACTATCGATTGCTTCTGCTACAAATTTTCCCCCGTTTTTCACAACCATCTGAATGGAAATCGCTGGTTTTTTAAATGTCTCCAACCACCACTTAGAGAAACGATCGATTCCCTCTTCAAGCGAAGTGTGCGGCGTAAAATGAAAGTCTTTTTCAAAAGCAGTGGTGTCAGCCCATGTAATCGCAACATCCCCTTTTTGTTTTTGGACCCTTTTAATTTGGGCTTTTTTTCCCAGTGACTTTTCTAGGCTGCTCACTAAGTTGGTTAATGGCTCCGGCTTTCCTCTCCCCAAATTATAAATAGCAGATCGGTACGAAATACGACCCTCTTCATGTGCGATTAATACCCGGCAAATACCTGCTACAACATCCTCCACAAAGGTAAAATCCCTTAGGTGCTCTCCAAAATTAAACAACTCAATCGGTGTTCCCTTGGAGATTCTGTTAGCATACTTAAAGTAGGCCATATCCGGACGACCCCAAGGGCCATACACAGAAAATGGCCGCACCCCGGTGGTGCGAAATCTCGAGTCTGCAAAGCTCGCAACGATTTCCTCCATCTCCATTTTGGTTTCACCATAAGGGGAAATGGGCTTAAGAGGAGACTTTTCACTGGTGATCCCCTGCCCCTCCCCATAAACAGAGCTACTGGAGGCAAAAATAAAATGCCCCACTTTATTTTCTTTAGAGAGGCGAACGAGCTGCCGCGTCCCTTCGATATTTACGGATCGATAATCCTGTTTTTTTTCAAAAGACTCTCTCACCCCGGTGCGAGCCGCTAAGTGAACAACCTGTGAAAACTCGCATGAACCAAACAGGTGCTCAAGGAGGTCTACATTCCGAATATCACCCCTAATGAAATGAAACTCACGAAAACTTATTAAATTATCGAGTCTCTTTTTTTGCAGGAGATGAAGCGGCGGGTCCTGGGAATCCATGATATCAAGCCCAGTAACTTTAAAGCCCTCTTCGAGAAGCCTTTTGCTGAGGTGAAACCCTATGAATCCAGCAGCTCCAGTAATGAATATCGACATAAAAAAAGGTTACGATGGCTCGCTCCACCTGTAAACTTTACTTTTTATCGTTAACGACTTGAAATAGGTCCTCATGAAGGTTTTGGTTATCACTCACCATCGTCTTATTAATAACTTCAATGGGGCGGTGACTCGAATTCGTAGCTTGGCAGAGCAACTCGCCCATCAAGGGGCCCAAGTCACCGTTTGGTCTTTTATTTCTCCCAGGCTCTCACCGCTTGGATCCCAGGAGCTCGTTCCTCGCTGTAGCCATTACGAGTCAACAAATCAATTACAATGGTTGGATGGCTTAAGTTCAAGATTAGGCTTTCCCTCTTATTCACTTGCCAGCAGTCTCAATACTTTTCTGCCGCTTCCGCGCCCCTTAAAAGAAACCTTTGATATTGTTATCTCGGAGTCCCCCTTTCTTTGGCAAATTGCAAAGCGTGTCACAGGTAAAGTCAAAGTGCTCTCAGCACATAACCACGAAGCCACGTATCACGAAGGGTTTTCTCCTCGGACAGTTAGACTCATAAAAAGGAACGAAAAACGAGCGGTTCAAGAAGCAGATTTAGTCCTTTGCGTTTCAGAAGAAGATAAAAGTATTTTTGAGAAACTTAGGCCCGGAAAATTGATACAGACCCTCGCTAACGGATTTCACAAAAACTCTTCTGAAAATGGGGGTTACAGAGAGAGCAAAGCGGATTTTAAAAAAAACTGGGGCATTACTGAACCTCACCGAATTGCTCTTTATCTCGCTAGCGAATCGAGCCACAACCAAAGAGGCTTGGAAGCGCTATCCCATCTGTTTTCAGACCCAGAAATAAAAAGTCGATGGTCCTTGCTTGTGGTAGGAAATATTAAATTATCAGGACACCTGCCCAAAAGTATCATCCCCTGTGGAATTCAGAACCAATTATTTTCCTTTTTTAAAGGGAGTGATATCGCCTTGAATCCCGTTTTTTCTGGCTCTGGGAGCAATGTTAAACTCATAGAGTGTTTGGGAAATGGGCTCGCTGTTCTCACAACGCCCTTTGGAGCCCGCGGATTTAATCGGTCTTTGAAGGGCCTCTCCATTGAGCCACTCGGACGTTTTAAGACCCGTTTACTGAGTCAGCCGGACTGGAATCTGCCCGACCCTGATGAGCTCATGACTTACGAATGGACGCAAATTGGAAATCAATTATTTGAGCTCCTGGATTCGTCCCTTCAGAGCAAGGAAAAACTTATATGAGTTCTGAGATGTTCATTTCAGTGGTCATTCCCACAAGAAATCGACGAAACCAACTAGAAAGACTTTTAAATGAGCTCTCAGCTCAAAGTCTACCCGCTCGTTTCTGGGAAATAATATTAGTTAACAATGCTTCCTCCGACAGAACTCAAGATGTTTTGGAGCTTTGGAAGGGGCGATCATCGAATCTAAAAGCACTCGAGGAAAACCGAGTAGGCTCAAACCACGCTAGAAACAAAGGTGTTAAGGCAGCCTCGGGCAACTTAATAGCTTTCTTAGATGACGACACTTTACCCCATCCCCAATGGCTAGAGCGGATTTTTGAAAGATA
>RFNV01000262.1 GCA_009927005.1 Pseudomonadota bacterium | reverse complement strand
CTAAGAAAAATCGGTGGCTTTGACGAACGTATTAACCGACAAACCGGAAATTTGAGAAGCAATGATGAAACTCTAACTTTACTTAAACTAGAAGCTCGGGGGGCTCGCTTTTTTTATGATCCTGCAATTAAGGTGTTTCATCAGATTGGATCTGAGAGATTAACACAGGCTTACTTCAGAAGAAGAGCCTGGTGGCAAGGGCGCTCTGATGCTGAAATGGAACTCTACTTATCAGGGAAAAACTCCATTTTTAACCAAATTATTTGGCCAAATCTTTACCCTATTTTAAAAAAACCCATTTTAATCTGGATGGCCTTTAGACCCTGCCGAGGCCCCAGTAAATTCAAGCTTGCTCTTCGAGCCCAGCTTTTGCTGGGGCGAATTTGGGGAGGAGTTTTGGCTTTATTGCATATTGGAAGTAAGCCCTCACTAAAGCCCGAGTCGTTTTAAGAATATAAAATGTCATGTTGTTGATTAGTCTCGAAGGCCGGCGAACCGGATTGGTTCGCACTGAAACGAAAACTACTCTTCTCTCTGTAAAGAGGGCTTGGATTAAAGTTTCTAAGGTATAGCTGTACTCATCCCTGATTTTTATTTCGCTGATAAGTATTCGGCTCATTGCTCGAAATCCACTAGTAGGGTCTGGCACTCTTTGCCCGGCTAAAAAACTTACGATTTGATCTGCTAATTGGTAAAGAAACTGTTTCCAAAGGGGTAAATAGCTCAGTTTGGAAGCGTTTCTATCTCCGATAACCAAATCCGCTTCCTTCTTTAAAATCGGTTGCACCAATTTTTCGATATCTCTTGCACAGTACTGATTATCGGCGTCTGTATTAACGACTACCGAGGCGCCTAAACCAAAAGCATAATGAACTCCCGCTTCAAAAGCTGATGCCAGTCCCTCATGCTCAGCTAAAGAAAGAACATAGTGGGCCCCTGCTCGCTTTGCTTCCGCCACGGTTTCGTCTTTGCTGCCGTCGTCAATAACCAAGAACTCAACCGAATCAAAACCCTCTGCACGGGTGGGTAGCGCCTGAATCGTCTCACCAATTGTCTCCGCCTCATTCCAGCAGGGAATTTGAATTATGAGTTTTTTCATCGACTTTCTAAGTGTAGGATAAAATCTGTTTTATGTCAGCTGTAGCTTTACAGACTTTATGGGTTGGCTCACAATTAAAACCCCTCCATACTGAGGCGTTAAAGAGCTTTGTGAAATATCATCATCAGGTTGAGCTTTATTGCTATGAGTTTGTAGAAGCTGTGCCGGGGGGCGTCGTAATTAAGGATGCCGCAGAGATCCTTCCCAAAGAAAATGTTTTTCAATATAAAAAGGGGCCTGGAAAGGGAAGTTTTTCCGCGTTTTCTAATGTATTTCGTTATGCTCTTCTTTTTAAAAAGGGAGGAATGTGGATAGACACAGATGTGTTTTGTCTTTCCGAGTGGAATTTTGATTCAGTCCCGTATGTTTTTGCCAGCGAAACCCTCACTACTGAAAAAGATAGAATCACTGCCAGCTGTGTCATCAAAACTCCCCCCCAATCTTCGCTCATGAAATATTGTTGGGAAGAGTCTCTAAATGTCTCACCGGAAACCCTCGAATGGGGACAAATCGGACCACGCCTCCTCAATCAGGCTGTACACCGATTTGGTCTCGCTGCTTATATTCGTCCGTCGTGGGAGTTCTGCGCTCTAGGATGGGATGAGACAGATCTCTTAACAGATCCTCAAAGCTTATGGCGACCCCCTCAAAAAGCTCTGGGACTCCATCTCAACCATGAGATGCTTCGACGCTCCAATAGAGACTTCGATGACCAACTATTAAACAAATTAAAAAAATGGAACTAAGCCCGCAGAAAAAGATTCTTTTTTTATATCCCTACGGCTATTGGCGAGCCAATCCTATTTGTGTTTCTCTGATCGAGAGGTGCCAATCTGATAACCTTTCTTTTGATTTGTTTTGCCCTACCGCCTCTCATTGTCTTGGCGAAGGAAAGGAAATCGCTGAATGGGTTTGGTTTGTCAGGCGAATCATCCCCTCAGCTATAAAACAAAGTTTTCGACGGCCTTGGAAATCCAAAACGATCTGGGAGAGCGTGGTTCAGTTTTTCCGCCTGAAAGGCTTGATTCATCAAAACTATTATTCATTGATAGTCACGTGTGATGCCACCGGATTGAGTCTTTTGAGCCAAATGAAGCTCCCCCAAAAAATTCCAGTGGTTTACTTATCTTTTCACATTCTTTTCAGAAGTGAATTGAGAACTGCTAACGAAAGAGCGCTGGCTCGCAATGAAAATGCCCTCCTCTCTTCGATATCACTAGCCATGAGCCAAGACGAAACTAGAATGCGTTTACTTTCAAAAGAGCTGGACTTGTCCCAAGAACTCTTTGACTGCATTGCAGTAGCCCCAGAAGAGCGCTTTCCCTTCCCCCCAAAGATTTCGACTAACACCCCCCGCAAAATGGTTCTTTATTGTGGAAACTTAGAGAAATGGAATGTGGAGGAAATTCTCGAGAAAGTTGCTCGGAATATCCCTCCGGAATTTTACTTAAGAGTACACACACACTTCAAACCTCCCAATCAGCTTTTGAATAAGATTCGATACCTTGAAAAGCGCAATCAACTCCATTTTACTTTTGATTTTCACGATGAGAGGGGCTTAGTGGATTTAATAGATGAGAGTTATATCGGCCTTGCTCCTTACTTTCCTCAACCTTCCTCTTGGATGGTGAATCAAACGCTTTTTCATATTGGGAAAGCTTCCACCAAAATAGCTTACTATTGTTCTCGAAAAAAACCGGTGATCACGACCCCTCTACCGAGCCTGCAGGAAGCTCTCTCGAAGTACCCGTTTGGGGTTGCTCTCACCGATTGGGCTGATATCGGCTCTGCTATTGCTCAAATTGATTCTTCATATTCGCTTTTTAGCGAAAACGCCTACCGCTACTATCAAGGTGAGCTAAACCCAACGCTTGGGTTAAATCAGTTTTGGGAAAAAACTAAAGCTTTAATACCAAAGACGTCCGCCTAATCTTCTCACTTTTTCACAAGCAGGGGGTGAAATAACTGAGCGGGTTTTTACTGCAGAGAAAAACCCTTTCAGAGAAGCGGTAACTGCTTGGTAAAATAATTTAAACTCACTCTGCTTAAAACCAATAGCCCCCGCATAGATCCACCAGCCCAAAATATAAGATGGAATATATTTCAGAGGTAAATTTCTGATGGCAGTCCAAGGCCGGTTTCTTGTATTGAAATAAATCCAAGACTGATGTCGAGCCGAGGTGGGAGAATACGCATGCACTACTTGAAGGGAATGCGAGCGCAAGATTTCATAATTCTGGTTCAGTAATCGATAACTCAAATCGAGCTCCTCGCAGGAATATTCAAAATTTTCCCAAAACCCCCCTGTTTCTAGGAAAAGCTGTCTTCTCGTGACAAAGGAGCAACCGACAAAATAGGCAGCCGCCACATCCACTTGAGTCAGGTGTTTATCAACGTGCGGGATACACCTTTTTTCCTCCTCTCTGCTATAGGCATTCAAAATTTTGAAAGACACGAGAGCGAGTTGAGTTTTTTTAAAATAACTCCTTATTAATTCACAGGCCTGGTTCGTTCTTAAACTAGCATCGTCATCTAAAAACCAGAGAAGTTCTCCCTTGGCACGTTGCGCCAGCCAATTTCTTCCCCCAGCTACGCCCAGATTTTTCTCGGAATGAAATATTTTTAGTTTCGTAAATTCTGAAAGTGCTGAAGCTTGGAGCTTTACTTGAGACCCGTTATCTAAAATAAGAATTTCTAAAAGATTTCCTTGCTCGCTCTTTAGGGAATTGAGACATTTGAGAAGTTCGTTCGGCCGATTATGGGTTAGAATGAGTAAACTAATCGTCATGGTGTGTTTAGGTTTATTCTCATGATAAGCAAAAACAGTACAAGAGTCACTTTGGTAGGTCCTTCTTGGCCATTTAGAGGCGGAATCCCAAAGTACACAACCCGTCTTGCAAAAGAGCTTCATCAAAGAGGAAACCTGGTAGATTTCATTACCCCCTTTAAACAATACCCCTCGTTTCTCTATCCTGGTAAAAGTGATAGAGATCCCTATTCTTGTCAAAAGCTCGATTTCGCAAAGCCCCTTTTTTCCTATTTAGAGCCCTGGACTTGGGCCAAAGTTCCTCGGGCTATCCACTCCTCGGAGGCTCAAAAGGTATTGGTCCCCTTTTGGACCAAAGCGCAAATTCCTTTTTTAAATTATCTGCAAAAGCAGCTTCTGATCCCTAAAGTAACTATTCTTCATAATTTATTTGATCACGATTCTGGCGGACTCACTCAACGGTTGATGAGAAACACCGTGAAAAGAACCGAAGAAGTCCTTTGCCATTCTGAAGAGATCCTGGAAGATCCTCTTTTTCGCCTTTCAAATATTAAAACACGCTATCATTCTCTTCCTCCTTTGGGAGATTCTGAAGCTATCTGTCAGAAAAAAGCTCGGGATCCTCTTGGCATCCCTCAGCACCACTGTGTTTTTTTATTTTTTGGATTGATCCGACCTTACAAGGGTCTGTCGGTACTGTTGAAAGCTTGCGAATCATTGGCCAAATGTGATTTTCCATTTACCTTGCTGATTGCGGGCGAGCCCTGGGAAAAAGTCAGTCTTCCGAGTCCTAATTTTTCAATGATAAGCCACTTGAAATGGATTCCCGAACAAGAAGTAGCCTCTTGGTTTTCTGCTTGCGATATTGTAGTCGCGCCATACTTACGGGCAAGTGGCTCGGCTGTTATTGCCCAGGCCATATCCTATCGAAAACCTATTATCACTACCCCTGTAGGAGGTATCCCACAGCAATTAACTGGGTACCAGCCGTATTTTTTTTCTACTCCGGGAGATCCTTCGAGTCTAGCTGAAGCGATGTTGAAAGGTGTAGGTTCCCAGGGCCTTCTTTATCCAACGAAGCCTCTAATAGCTAATCATTCATGGGAAAGTTACGTGGATTGTCTGCTCAACTAATTATTTTTTAAAGTAAAGCTCGAGAGCACCGGCCATTTCTCCATCATAGATCAAGCGGCCTTTCTCTAGATAAACCGCACGATTACAAACTCGTTTCAGGATCTCCGTATTATGAGCCACTAGTACGAATGCGGAGCCCTCTTGAGCTTTTCGAATGATCGTTTCCGTGTTCTGCTCTCTAAATTGCGCATCCCCAGCACCAAATATTTCATCTAATAAAAACATGGCCGGCTCTCGGAAAAAAGCAGGCGACAAAGAAAGCCTTGTTAACATACCAGCTGAGAAGTGTTTAATGGGTTTGTGAAGATGCCCCTCAAGTCCGGAGTATTCAATGATGGCAGGGAGTTTCTCTTTTAATTCTTTTAGCTCCCAGCCTTGAGCAGTTCCTTCT
>RFNV01000167.1 GCA_009927005.1 Pseudomonadota bacterium | reverse complement strand
TGCTAGCACTTCCCCTGGCCTCACTTGGAGAGAAACATCGGAAAGAACTGTCTCCTCTTCATAGGGGTGGTCTTTTCTTTCCTCGAATCGTCGGAAGGCTTTCTTTGCAAATGCATTATAAAAAAGACCTGAAGAACTTGGTTTCTTAAAGGACTTAGAAATATTTTCAGCAACCAAAAAAGGAGTATCGGGATGAAACGACATAGCCTGACAATGGTAACCCTTTTACTTTCTTAGCTCCAAGAGGAATGTTAAGCTTCCCTCATGCCATTTCGCATCGCTCACCGCGATTTTTTTTTACTGCACATTCTTCGGGAATTGAGCCCCAAGTACCGCATCCCTTGGGTGGGGATCATTTGGACGGTGGGTCAACCTCTCCTTTCATCTTTGGCAGTTGCGAGTTTTGTGGGGCCGAGACTTGTTGAGCGGCTCGTGACTCAACAGTATTTCTTTTATTGCTGGACTGGATTTTCGATTTGGTTTTTCTTTTCGCAAAGTGTTCAAGCTTCGTGCTCTACATTGAATCAAAAAATGAAATTGGTGCGAGGATCTCTGGTTCCCAGAGAGTATCTGGCTCTTGCACCTGTTATAGCTGGGCTTATCGAACTGGTTTTTAATTTTGGTATTATTACTCTAGTGGTTATCCCTGTCTTGGGCCCGTCCCTTTCATTCAAAACCCCACTCTTCATGGGCTTAGCTTTATTGTGCATGAGTCTTTTTGCCTTGGGATTAGGCTTTTGGGTATCAGCTCTTTGTCTTTTGTTTCAAGATTTAAAGTACTTAGTTTCGTTTTTGCTTCAACTAGGTTTTTTGTGCACGCCCGTCATCTACTCTCCCAGGATTTCCGGCTTCAAATCAGCTCTCTTTTTCTCAAATCCGGTTGCTCTTTCTATGAAATTGATCAGAGCTGGAATTGGAATTCCTCAAGAGTTGGTTTGGGGTGAAGTTACGGGGGGTGCAGCACTTGCCCTACTTACTTTTTTAACGGGTTACTTTTACTTTCAAACCAGATCAAAATTTTTCCCAGAGCTAGTTTAGAAAATGGATGTCTCTGTCATCATTTGTACTTGGAACCGCGCTGAATCGCTGAGAAGGTGTCTTTCTTCGTTGACCCAGCTCATTATTCCCGAAGAGCTCAACTGGGAGGTTTTAGTCGTTAATAATGGATCGACAGATAATACGGGGGAAGTTGTGACTGAGTTTGAACAGCTTTTGCCTATCCGCTTGATTTCTGAGCCTAAACTCGGTTTATCAAAAGCACGAAATACTGGCGTGGAAAATGCCAGTGGTGAGTTGATCATTTTTTTCGATGACGATGTTCTGGTTGACCCCTTTTGTGTCAGGGGTTTTTGGAATTCCGCTTCCGCCTATCCAGATGCCAAACTTTTCGGCGGACTCATTGAGCCCCTCATGGATGGAATCACTAATCCCAAAAGCAGTTTCTTAGACGATCCTTTTTTTGATGGGCTTATCCTGAGAAAGGATCTTGGACCTAAGGG
>RFNV01000146.1 GCA_009927005.1 Pseudomonadota bacterium | reverse complement strand
CCGGGGAATGGGAAGAACTCATTATCGTCTCAGAAATTCCCTCCTCTTCCCTCGGCTCAAGACGGTTACCATTTTTGGTTTTTGGGCCCAGTTTAATTTTTTTGCGGGGTGCTTGTATGAGGCTGTCTCAAGCTACTTTTCTTTTAAGATCAGAACCGAAACATTCTAAGTGGTGATTCAACTGGTTCTCTAATTCCTGAATAATTCGATGGGAGGGGACATCTGATTTTCTCTGTCCAAAGGGGATTTCCCCTCGGTCGCTCATTTGGTCTAGCATCAAAAAAATACCAGCGTTAATGAGAACTAAGGGAATCATCATGCCTTCGAGTGAAGCCACTAAGAGATACGGCGCTACTACACTTAAAAAATAAATCAAAAAAACGGAAAAATTTTTGTAATATCGGGGCGTAGGAGTCATTCTGATTCTCATCAGATTTTCTGCACCCATCAGGAGATTATTCACGGGCATATTGAAATATCTCGCTTGATCAATTGGCAGAATCTTATCTTGAAAACAACCTCCCAAAACATGGGAAAGATCTAATTGAAGAATCTGATAGAGGTCTTCCCCTCTGGGCGGCAGAGGTGCCTTTTGCTCCGTAGTAATCAGTAGCCGGCGATGCGTCACGGTTAAATTATGAAGTCTCTTTTCAAAAGAAATGAGGATCTCTTTCACTTTCTCAAGAATTCTTCGGGCTTGACTCGAATCGCTCCCGATTCCTAAGTGATAGGAAAGCAAAGTAAACAAAGAGATACAATCCGTTTTGGTCGTTCTCCATAATACGTCCGCCTCCCTCCAACGTTCGTAAGAAATTCGAAAGCGAAAAGACTGGATCATGACAATGGCTGTTGCCGAGGTTCCGATTGACGTGAATGCCTCATTTAGGGAGATCCCTTCAAAAAGTCCCAATTTTTTAGAAAAATAGACGGCAACAGAATGCAGCGTGACAAGCAAAAGGGGCCAACGGACATTCCTCAGCATTATTAACAAAGTTTCCATCTCTTTTTTATCGACAGATGCGACGAGAAAATAAACAATTTGAACTCAATCTGAATTCGAAAAGTTATGCATTTAGTCATTCGCCAAGCAGGTGAAAGAACCGCACGTTTTTCTAAAAAATATCATCAGTTTATTTTTCCAGATTTTTCGGTATCAACATTTGGCGTCTCTGAAAATTCCAGTCATCAAAATGTTTTGGACCTGATTAATTATTTGGATAGTTTATCTGGCCCAGTTCTTACTCTAGATAGTGATATTTTTATCACTGATCCGGCGCGAGTAAGAAATCTTGCCGAAAT
>RFNV01000107.1 GCA_009927005.1 Pseudomonadota bacterium | reverse complement strand
TGACTGAAACCCAAAACCCCAACCTCTACCGTCTCTTAAAGGTTTTTGGAGAAAAAACAGGAACGCCTGTACTCATCAACACTTCTTTTAACTTGAGAGGTGAGCCGATTGTGTGTAGCCCCGATGATGCCGTTTCTTGCTTCAAAACGAGTGACCTCGATGCTCTTGCCATTGAAGACTATTGGGTGGAGAAGTAGGGAAATCTGATTAATCGGCTACCTGATCTTTTTCCATTCGATCAAAGAGATTTCGCAGCCGAATCACATATTTTAACTGGATTCGCTGGAAGATTTCATTTGCTAATTCCTCCCGGTAAGTATGGGAGGTCAAATTGCGATCTTCGAGGAGCTGAATCCAATCCGCTTGTTCATTTTCGAGAATCCATCCCAGTTGAAAGGCAGCCTTAAAAGCCCCTTTTGGGGAAACCGCTCGAAGCCCTTCATCTTCAATGGCTTTTTGGATCGTTTTCCAGGCCACTTCAAAAGTGAATTCAAAAGCTTGTATGACCCCTGCTCGGTCCCGATCGTTAGTCACTGTCATGGATGAAAATTTTTCAAGTCGCCTTAAAGCGGCTAGAAAATTTGCCATGCTTAATTCAACCTTTTTTTTCATAAATAACAACTCCCTCCTCAGCTATTTTATTTTTGAATTTGCGATCGCAAGTATCCAAATCCACTAAATCATAAGCATAAAGGGAGGGACTCTCCTCTTGAGCTTCCATTAAAAAAGCTGCCCATTTCTCTTTTTTTACAAATTCAAAAGCCAGATCAAAGTCCGAGTTTTCTCTGGCGTCTCCCCTTGCCCGAGAGCCAAACAGGACAATTTTTGAGACATCCAAATCCTCTTTAGCTTTTTGGATAAGATACTGAAGATGCATTGGCAAACGTGACGGAATATTTTCCGGTTTAAGTAATTTCCAGGGTTGTACTGACCAAGGAGACATGATGTTAAAGGCTAATCGAAGAACAACTACTGGTCTATAAAACTTTAAAAAAAGAAAATTTGTTTATTCTCACTTA
>RFNV01000307.1 GCA_009927005.1 Pseudomonadota bacterium | reverse complement strand
ACGCGACCAATCACAACAAAAATCTAAGAAAGTCCGATACGTAAGTGTGAAGTGGCGCTTACTCAATCTATTAATCTTTTGGGGATTTTCGGCCGTCTGTGCTGAGGATCTTCCTCGGTATTTTTTTTCGCGAGCCCCTGTCCACAATTTCAATCAGTTTGAAGCAAAAATCTGGATTCGCATAAATCGAATTCCCGAACTGCGTTGGAAAAAAATAGAAATTCCTCCCACGAGAGACAGCACGTCTGATTTTCCAAAAACCATTCTCGTGCATGGAACCTTTCAGAAAGAAGGGAAAGGGAAACGGTCCCTGGCGGTGAATGGAACTAATGTACGAGTCTCAGACGCCGGAGATTTCATTCTTAAAGTTCACACTCAGGGAACTGAGTTCGGGCTATTGGTGACCTTCACAGAGTTAAATGCGGCGGAAGAACTGAAGCAGACACTAGGTTTCAGAATTTTTTCAGTAAATAACAACCCGAAAAGTGCCTCTTCTTCTCTCCTAGGCTTTTTAGGAAAGACTGTTTACAACCAGCGAAAAATGGCGAGCCTTAATTTGCCAGAACAGGTGAACGCCACCGTGGAGCCGCCTCCAATCGCTGAAAAGCTAGATGCCTTTCGTTTGTATTTGGGAGCGAGTGTCTCGAACTACGAACAAAATACTTCTCGCCAGTCTCCGAAAACAAGCTTTTTGAGGTTTAATTATGAAAGAAATTTAAAACCCGTTCTTTCTTCACCCGTTTGGTTAGGCTTCGACTCGCGGTTTTCGGTCATCCCTTTGAATATGGAAGCTGGGGGGGCTCTTCAATTTCTAAACTCTGAAATCAAAGCAGGATTGGTCCTCCATCAGAGTGATTCATCGCAAATTCGGTTGTTTACCGGCACTAATTATTTCACCACTTTTGGAAACCAATCCTTGGGCTTTTTCTCTGGCTTGGGACAATCTTTAGAGCTAGACACAAAATGGAAGATTACTTCTGACTGGGAGTTGGGCCTTTACGGTAAAGCAACCCTCATTCCTCCATCGAGAGGAACGGGAAGTTTTTTTTCAAACCGAGAAGTTCTTTCAGGAGTAAACGTCTCCCATAAAGAATGGGGAATCTTTTCGGAAGTGACTCACTTTCATCTGAGTTCTTCTCAAGAAGTCGACTTGTCATCAGTTCGCTTCGGGTTTTTCACCCGTTTTTAATTCTGATTTTCTCAGAATGTGAAGCAATTGTGTCCGGATTGTGAAGGATGCTTCACAAATTCGGAGCACACATCATTTTCCCTCAATAGGGGTTATAATAAAGGAAGAAAAGGTCGAAAAGAACAGTACGTAAGTGGATAGACCCGTGCGAACTTTTTATTTTATTTTTATCGCTCTTTTTTTCCTTGGAGCCTGCTCTGGGGGAATTAGAGTTCCTGCCGATGTTTCGGCCGTGGTGTTTCCAGCACTTCCCATTTTTCCGATCTCCCCCAGCAACAACAATACTCCTACCATTAGTTTTACTTTGACTGAAGCAGGGCAAGTTTCCATCAATAGCGATAGCCTCTGCACAGTCCCGCTCTCTGAAACACAAGTTTTCGATCCTGGAGAAAACAATCTTGTCCTCAATTCCTTGTCTGAAGGCGCTTACGATTTTTTCTTGCAGCACACACCGTCTTCTGGAAACCCCAGCACGTGTAACCTGATTGAATCTCAGTACGTCATTGATATGACTCCTCCATCAGTTTTATTAACTAGCTCGGCTTCTAGCGTCACGCGCTCTTCTATCCAAATCACAGCGACGTTTAGCGAAGCGGTAGAACCCTTGGTTGCGGAATCTGTTATCGTTACGAACGGGTACATTGAAACCGTCGTTCAGGCGGGTAATGAGGCTTCGTTCACGGTCTCCCCAATAAACGAAAGCGAAAACGTCAGTATCAGCATCGCTTCGGGCGCCATTCGAGATTTGGCAGGCAATACAAACAACACGGCTTCAAATACGCTTTCTTATACTTACGATGTCACCGCCCCAA
>RFNV01000110.1 GCA_009927005.1 Pseudomonadota bacterium | reverse complement strand
CGAACAAAAGACACTGGAAACGGAAACCGAAGCATCCAAACATCTAGTAGAAAAACTCACTCGGCCCGAAAATATTCAAATAGCGGTTAGAGGAAACAAAACAGAAAAAGGAACTGCTACCGTAATTGCCTATGCCTCGGGAGAAATCGCCACCGATTCCACAGGAAAACGAACGCTCCTCATCTATGTTCAAAAATCAGATGGAACAAAGAACGCTATTCCCTTTATCAATCGGGAAATGGTTCAAGAAGTGGTAAATCATCCCGAGAAATATGGACCTATCGACTTTGTAAATATGATGGATGGATCTACTCCGGGGTTACGCCAATTCAAAATGCAGTACGAACCAGATTTAGAGCTGGGGAAGACTTACCGGGCAATGGCTAGGGAATAATGGCGGGGCAAAGTGGACTGCTTTCGAACCGCCTGTTTGGAGTTTCATATAAAGAAACTGATTTTTTACCCAGCCTTTCTGCTAATGAGAGCGGTTGGTAGTTTGGACAGGCGACGAGTAGCAATGTAAATATCCATTGCCTTCTGGGCATTTAGCCAAAAATCAGGTGTTGTTTTGAAAGTAGCGGCTAGTTTCAAAGCCATCTCCGCCGTAACAGAGGTGCGTCCATTAATAATTCGGTTGATAACTTTTATGTCACAACCGATGTGATCAGCTAATTGCTTTTGGGTCAAACCTAATGGAACAAGAAACTCTTCATTTAAAATCTCCCCGGGAGATGTAGGTTTTCGGGAAATGATTTTCATATCTACCTCTCTAGTGATAATCCGTGACTTTCACTTCTGTCGGACCCGATTCGGTCCACCGAAAAACGATCCGCCACTGATCGTTGATTCTAATACTATGATAACCGAGCCGATCTCTGGTGAGAGCTTCAAGTCGATTTCCTGGTGGAGATTTCAAATCCGATAATTTGGCAGCGTAGTGAATCATGTCCAATTTTCTAGCGACCACTGACTTTATGTTGGCCCAACCTGTGTTCTTAAGGCGGCCCGTGCGAAAAAACGTCTCTGTTGCTGCGTCACCGAAGGATAGGATCGCCACAGAGGGTAGTATACAAGATTAAGGTATACCTAATCAAGGTATATCACAATCAGTGAACCCTTGACGGTGAATGACTTTTTGTTTAATTATTTCAGGTGCTTAAGGTTTGGCGGGGCGGACGGGACTCGAACCCGCGGCCTCCTGC
>RFNV01000220.1 GCA_009927005.1 Pseudomonadota bacterium | reverse complement strand
CAAAATTACTTTATCCCAAGAAAAGCCAACAAATTTAGCTCCCAGGTCTCTTCGCTGGAACACCGGACTTTACAGTCCTAGCCTCCTGTCCTCTTATTACAAGACCCAGGCTCTTTTTAACTTAGTCGACTCTTACTCGGATGCCGACTTAAGCGATAATTGCTACAACCGAGCCCACTACTGGGCTCGAGCCTTTGAGGTTGAGCAACGCATTCGCTCGATGAAAGTCTTTGTTTTGTTTACTCCGCTTTATAGAAATGAATACAAGTTTAACTGGTGGTACCATGTGGCTCCTTATGTAACCCTAGCTGGTTCCTCTGGCGAGGAGCGAATAGTTCTAGATCCGAGTTATGAGAAAGCCCCCCAAGATATTAAAAATTGGGTCTTTCACTTTGCTTCAAAAGCTGAATCCTGCCGAGTAGTCAAAAGTCTAAATGAATATCAGCAAACTCTTTTTGAAGGTGGCTGCGTTGTCATCACTGCCAGCATGTATCACTACACTCCTCAAGATTTAGATCCGGAGAATCCTCCCGTGGGCTGGCGCTGTGAAGACATCGAGGATCTTCAGAAAGCGCTTCGAGCTCCAGCTCCCTATAAAGATTGGACCGATTACTCTGGTTTCTTACCCGATCATTGTTACTAGGAGAAGCGTGTGGACTTACAAACTCAATTCAATCAAGCAACTAAAGATGTAAAAAAACTTTCAACTCGACCAGACAATCAAACACTTCTCGAACTGTACGCTCTTTTCAAACAAGCAACCGAAGGCGATGTAGCCGGCTCACGTCCGGGAATGCTCGATTTAAAAGGCAGAGCTAAGTTCGATGCTTGGACTAAGAAAAAAGGGCTTTCATCTGAAACTGCGATGAAAGATTACATCGCCCTCGTTACAAAACTGATTAAATAATCTCGATCACTTTTTCCCGATTAAATCTGACTTTCTTCGCTTCTGCGTATTTATCTTCTTTGCTTCGATACCCCACAGCACACGCCACTGCTGTTCGGTACGGTGTCGTACTGAGTTTTAAGATCTCATCGTACTTTGGGGGAACAATCCCTTCCAAAGGACAGCTATCTATTTTTAGGACTGCCGCACAAGTCATAAGATTTCCCAGAGCAATATAAACCTGCCGGGTAGCCCACTCTTGAATCATTTTACTTCTGGGTCCCTGTTTCAAGTCGCTTGCAATCATTTTTTTATACCCAGCAAAGGTTTCTTTTGGGACATTTCGAATTCTCGACATTTCATCAATGAAAAAATCCAAATATGCATCATCCAGTTCCGATCTCGCTGCCAGCACGACAAAGTGGGAACAGTCCTCCACCTGAGTCTGATTCCACGAGTGGGGAGTAAGCAGTTTTCTTACTTTAGGATCTTGAACCACTAAAAATTTCCACGGTTGCAATCCGTAAGATGAGGGAGTCAAAATGAGTGACTCTTCTAAAGTTTTCCAATCACTGTCTGAAACCTTTTTCTGGCTATCAAATTTCTTAACCGCGTAACGCCATTTCAACTGCTCTAAGAGGTTTGAGTTCATCATTTCTCCTTATTGATCAAATACCCACCCGATTGGACCGTACGCGAGATAATCCCCCATCAACGCCTAAAACCTGACCCGTAACCCAGCTTTGATTGGGATCCAAAAACCAAGCAATTGCGGAGGCGATATCTTTTGGCTCACCAAAACGATTCAGGGGATGCATCGCAAGCGAGGCTTTGGCCGAAGCTTCGTTGCTCGTAATTTTTTCTGAAAGACTGGTTTTCACTAACCCCGGGGCCACAACATTTACTCTCACCTTAAAAGGCGCATAAGTAGCAGCTGCGGAAACCCCCAGCCCCTCTACACCTGCCTTAGCCGCTGCGATTGCCTCGTGATTTGCTAGGCCCAAGCGAGCAGCTACCGACGAAACCAAAACTATCGAACCGCCTTCTTTCCGCATCTTGGGGGCAGCCGTCCGTAACAAATGAAAGCTCGTAAACAGGTTTTGCTCCAATGTTTCTTTCCACTCCGCCTCAGAGGTTGAATGAGCAGGTTTTAATAAAATCGACCCAGCTAAACAGACTGCACCAGTAATGGTTCCCAGTTCTTTCTCCGCTTTTGCAAAAAGGTCCTCAACATAATCAAGCTTTTTTGCATCACCTGCAAGATAGCCACACCCTAGCTCAGTTGCGAGAGTCTTGAGATTCGACTCGTTTCTCGACCCTAAAAAAATTGAGGCCCCGCGCTTTTTTAACTCAAAACAAAGGGAACTCCCGATTCCCCCACTTGCCCCTAAAACAACAACCGCTTCTTTTCGTTCCATGGTTTAAACCTCATCGAAAGTTTGATAATCATATGCGTATCAACCAAAGAGAACAAGCGCTTGAATGATTTCACGAAAAAGTCAGTCTTAATTGTCGGAGCGGGGAGCTCGGGTCTAACACTCGGGCACTTTCTAACTCAAAAGGGCTTTACCGTTGCCTTGCTGGAAAAAAGCAATGGGCTTGGTGGCCGAATTGCAACGAGACGTTGGGAAGACGGCAAATGGGATCATGGCATTCCATCCATCGACAAAAAAGAAATCCCGGAAGTTGTTTGGAAACTTTGGGCCCCAGCGCTTACAAAAAATATCAGTCTTGGGGATTCGAAATACAGTTCACCCCTGGGACTTACACAAGCCGCAAAGGTCCTCGCTCGCAACCTCACGGTTCACAAAAAAACCCGCGTCGTTAGGTTTGAATTCCTTCAGGATTCAGAAACATGGAAAGTTTTTGATGAGTCAAACAAACCATTTTTGGCTGACGTTCTGGTTTTGACTTGTCCAACTCCCCAAACCATTGAGCTTTTAAAAGCGTCAAATCTTTTGGAAGCCTCGGGAATGGAACAAGAGCTTTCCAAGATTCGCTACCGTTCTCATTTAGTAGCTCTGGCTATTATGGAGTCTCCCGCAGTGCAACACTTAACGGAAAAGCCGACAGCCCCTTTTGAGTTGATAGTGAATCAATCTGGGTTCCTCTCTTTTTATCTGGATGAAGTTTTCAGCAGCTCTCATTGGAATCAACCCGATGAAGAGATTCTAAGGGAACTCTTGGGATATATCGAAAGCATGAAAATCGGGAAAGTAAAGCATATCGAACTGAAGCGTTGGCGCTACAGCAACTGTTTGACTCCTTCTGCATTGCCTTTTCTCAGCGCCGCGAAGCCATTCCCACTCTATGCTATCGGAGATTCATACTGCGGTGGCAGTCTCCACGGCGCACTTACTTCCGCTTTAAAGCTAGCTGAGTGTTTTATCTCTTAGACGGGGCCAGCATCTGAAATCTTCTTAGAGCTGGCCGTTTCGTATTTCTTGAGGTTGTTTTTAAACAAGTCTGCAAGTTTCCGAGCAGTAGCATCATAAGCCGCTTTATCTTCCCAGGTATTACGGGGATTTAATATTTCTGCAGGAACTCCCGGACAAGCTGTGGGAATATCAAATCCAAACAGTTTATCTTTTTGAGTCTCTACTTTTAACAGCTCTCCGTTGTTAATTGCATCAATGATTGCGCGAGTAAACTTCAGCGAAAGTCGGCTGCCTTTTCCGTAACCACCACCACTCCAGCCAGTGTTTACCAACCAGGCTTGAGAACCGTGCTTTTGAATCTTTTGCGAGAGTAGTTCAGCATATTTGGTAGGATGCCAAACCATAAAAGCTGCTCCAAAGCATGCAGAAAAAGTCGCCTGAGGCTCCGTCACACCCATTTCTGTACCGGCCACTTTGGCAGTGTACCCGCTGATAAAATGATACATAGCTTGTTCCGGACTGAGCTTTGAAACCGGTGGAAGGACTCCAAATGCATCGCAAGTTAAAAACACGACATTCTTCGGATGGCCGCCCACACAGGGCATTGCAATTTGAGGAATGTACTCAATAGGATACGAAGCTCGGGTGTTTTCAGTGATTGATTTGTTATCAAAATCAACTACCCGTTGCATCGGATCGTAGACTACGTTTTCCAGAACAGTACCAAATCGAATCGCTTGGAAAATTTCTGGCTCTTTTTCTGCTGAGAGTTCGATACACTTGGCGTAACACCCACCTTCAATATTGAAGATTCCTTTTTCGCTCCAGCCGTGTTCATCATCACCAATCAATTTTCGTTGAGGATCCGCAGAAAGGGTTGTCTTCCCCGTGCCAGACAATCCGAAAAAGAGACTAACAGAATTATCTTTCCCGACATTTGCCGAGCAATGCATCGAAAGCACATTCTTCTTCGGCATTAAGTAATTCATGATAGTGAAAACGCCCTTCTTCATTTCTCCCGCATACTCTGTTCCCAAAATCACAAGCTGCTTATCCTCAAAGCTAACTGCAACACTCGTTTTAGAGGAAATTCCTTTTGTATATCGATTCGCAGGAAAAGCTCCGGAGTTATAAATAGTAAAATCCGGCTTACCGAAATTTTCGAGCTCTCTCTGGGTGGGACGAATCAACATATTGTGCATGAACAAAGCATGGTAAGCCCTGGAACAGATAACTCGCACTTTCAGCCGATTTTCAGGTTCCCAACCTGCGTAACCATCGACCACATAAATTTGGGGGCAAGTATTTAAATAATCAATTGCACGTTCTCGATTGATTTTAAAAGTGTGGTGATCCAACGGGACATTTACATCTCCCCACCAAATATCTTTTGCGCTTTCCGGATTTTCGACAATTCTTTTGTCTTTCGGGCTACGCCCCGTTTTCTCACCCGAATAAACCATCAAAGCGCCTGTATTAGAAATGGCAGAACCCGTTTCGTTGCGAAGAGCTTCTTCATACAGTTTTGCAGGTGGGGCATTTCTTAAAACTTTTTTTGCGGTAATTCCTTCTAACGATAAATCGAAATTTGATTCCATGACGGCTCCCTTTAAGGCAAAAGGATAGTTATACCACCGGACAAAATGTCTGAAAACACCTCCAAAACCCATTATTTTCAATGAGTTACAGCTCCCCCGGACGGCTCCTGCAAACAATGGTACTCTCTGAGGCGATGAATTCACCTTTTATTCCGGTAGGTTCCGGGCAAGTTCTCCCTTGGGAAACCCACCCCTCGCTTGCTCTGATTCACCAACTTAAATTGTTTAATTTTCCTATTCCCAATGGAATCATTCTCATTCATCCCAATTTCAACCAAGAAGGTTTGGACCCTCACTTTCTGGAAGAACTCCAAGAAGAAATTAGGCAGAGAGAACTGACACTTGATTTGACTCTGACGGCTTTCGGTTACGAAGAAAATGCATCTACTTTCACTCGGCCTTGTACTTTAGAAACGTTGGGCGAAGTTTTCAGACATGCAATCGAAAACTTATCTCAATCGAAGAGAATTGATTTTTTGATTCTAGAGAGAATTCAGGGCTTGGCCCAAGGACGAGCTTTCTCTCAAGCTGGCTACAGTGATGATTGGATTGAGTTCCAGTTGGGGACACCGGAAGACTCGATGCCGGTCACAAAAACCGCTATCGAAAAACTTTCTTTGGGTGAGACTCGTCTGCAGGGGGATTTTAGAGGCAGGGTTCAAGACCTGCTCCGATCGGTTCGAAGAGCTTTAGGTGAGGACAATTGGAGAATTGATTGGATCGATTCTAATGAAAATATTTTTTTGACCTCCATTGAGAAGACTTCCCCCTCACAACTAGACGAAGATCTTTTTTTGAGAATACCGAATTGGGAAAACACGCCAGACATCCCGGGAAACCTGGAAGGGACTGTCATCTCAGCTTGCTCACCTAAGTTATTCGAATATTTTCACCACTGGGCCCCCGAACTATCTGGGGAGCGTCCGTTTGTTATTTGGAGGCGAGACCAACTTCTATTCAATGCTTCATTGGTGAATGACTTTTTAAGAAGTTTTGGGCTTTCAACGAGCTCGGTTAAATTGATCATTCCCGATTTATCTTCACCGGCCATTCCCTTGAACACAGTTAGATTTTGGAGAAGTCTCCCTCGGCTATTTCGTTTCACACACGATTTAACTTTGGGGCCGGGGATAGCCTATCGACTGATTAAGAAATTGAACACTTTTCAAACCAACCCAGAGAAACCTTTTGCGGAGCTTTTTCAGGAATGGCAACGCATCGTAATCACTTCGAGCCATGCCCAATACCGGCTTTCTACCGCTATCCTCATGATTCGTTTTGGGTTTGCGCTATTGCCACTTGGTAAATTGGAAAGCAAAGTTAGACTAGCTGAAACGCTTTTAAGAAACTCTTCGCTTGAGGCTGTCACCAAGGTTTATAGCGCAATTCAAATCAAAGCGCTTGGCTGGTACTCCAGAGGTTTACTTCCAAGCGACGAAGCTATTTGGAATATGTCCCAAGACCAAATCCTAGATCTCGAAGGTCAACTAGAGTAAACTTCGACCTTTGATGCTCGATTATTTTCAAAAGCAACTGCGGGAAAATCCAGTCCTGGAAAGTTTTCCTTACTGGGTAGCTGGATTTTTGGTGGGCGGAATCGCTATTTTTTATACACAGCTTTTTGAGGAAGCAATCGTTACTGCTCGCTGGGTTCTCGTCCATTACCCGTCCTGGGTTTTTGTATTGGCTCCCGTTTGTTTTGTACTAGGAAGATGGCTAGTTGAAAAATACGCACCAGCGGCAGGAGGAAGCGGAGTCCCCCAAGTAATTCAGGCTTTATCTCTCGATAGCCCCAGACAAAACTCTGAAATTGAGGCCATCTTAAGTTTACGGGTAGCAGTAATTGTAATTTTAAGCTCCGTCCTCTGCACCTTAGGAACCGGTGCCTTGGGCCGAGAGGGCCCCATGGTTCATATCGGAGCGTGTCTGTTTTATGTAGTCGGAAAAAAGTTTGGAAAAATTTGGCCAGTTGTTGAGCACCGCTCGTGGATCATGGCGGGGGCAGCAGCAGGTATAGCAGCTGCTTTCAACGCTCCCTTGGCCGGAGTTGTCTTTGTATTGGAAGAGCTGGCTCAACAACATTTTCACCGATTTAAAACAGCAGTACTTACAGCTGCCATTATTGGGGGAGTTGTTTCCCAGTGGCTCTCGGGGCGTTATTTGTTTTTGGGCTATCCCAAACTCGGTGTTGTTCCATTAAGCGCTATCCCGTGGGCGCTGGGGCTTGGAATCTTAGCAGGCCTGGTTTCTGTACCGTTTATTCTGATGGGCAGCCCCAAGGTTCGAAACTGGTTTGCGCATTATTTTTACACTCGTATCCAAATTGCAGCAGTCACCGGAGTACTCGTTGCGGGCATTGCTGTATTTCTAAATAACAATTCAGTAGGTGGGGGAGTCTCTGTTATCCAAAGTCTCCTTTTTGAGTCGGATTTCCGAGCAGATTGGTCTTTAGTGGTAGCTCGCTTTTTAGCTACTTCTGTTTCCCACTTAAGCGGCTGTGCGGGAGGTTTCTTAGCGCCTTCTCTAGCACTTGGGGCTGCTATAGGCTCTTGGTTTTCCACTATTACGGAATACTCGAATCACAATCTTCTTGTGTTGGTTGGCATGTCGGCTTTCTTAAGCGCAGTCGTGAGAGCTCCGTTCACAGCATGGGTCATTGTGATGGAAATGACCGATCGCCGCTCCGCAATTTTTCCGCTGATGGTCGCCTCGATAGCGAGCTATGGAACTTCTCATTTTCTTCAACAAAGAATAAACAAAACTCAGTAAGAAGATTATTTAAGCTGGGGTAATCGGACGCATGGAGTTTCTAAGCAAATCCAGAATTTCCACCGTTAAAACATACTCGAATTCAGTGCCGCAATTTAAAACAATTGCCATAGACGAATCGAGCAACTTCAAAAGTACGTGTGCTTTAATCTTTATGTAATCAAAGTTTTGATTTTGGGACCAGGTTTGCAATCTTTCAATCGAGTCGAAAACGGGAACAGCCCTTCCATTTTCAAACGATAAGAAAAGAGGAAAAAATCTGTCTTTCAGATTGAGCTCAGTCCAGTCACCGTGCTTTGTGCCCTCTTTTCTAACTGGCATGACAATGATGGTATTTAGAAAAGTATCGTAGAAAAAATTTGCGAATTTGGGATCGGCTAAAGCGGACTTTAAAGCTTCATCAAGCGGGGTCTCAGGTTTTGATTCTTTTGTCATGGATAAGACTGGTCTTATCGCAATCGTGACAGGAGCACAAGAATTAGAAACTAAGGCCCAATACGAATTGAAAAGACCCGTTTCCAGCAGTGTTATTTAAAACCATTCCAATTTGATCTCGGATAATAAAGGCCTCAGTCCGGTAAGCTAGTCCTAAGTAAAGATGTGTATTGGCTTGCCAGTCTAGTTCTGGATTAAAAGCTAAATCAGGTAAAAGCTCTTTATTGTGAGAAGCCCCTGCAGAGTAATTGCGGTATTTCGTTAATGAAAAATTGAGCGGGGTAGACAAAGTTAGAGTGGGACTGAGAGTAAACACAGGGCCTAGTGAAATTCTATTTTCAATAATCGGATGGGCTACAGATCCGGATGAACCTTCATGTCCCGGAGCTTTAAAAATATAGATAATGGGAGTTTCTCTAAATTCAAATCGTGTCGAGGGAGTAATGGGCATGGCGAGCGTAAAAGTACTGCGAATGGCGGTAATCAGTCCCGCCTCGCGAGAAGCTCGGCTCAACGGTAAATTAGCTCTGGCATCGGCAGTTGCAGTTAATCCGGTGACTTCATTTCTCTTAAATTCACGCCATTGATAACGTAAAAAGCCATCTCCCATAGAGAGACTTTGCGATTTATCAGCACCAGGCGCAGTAAAAATACCCCCACCAAATGAAAGCCGTTCTCGCGGATTCACCCACCAACTCAACTCATAGGAGTTTTCAGTCCCAATGTTTCCTTTTCGGGTCCCTAACGTAGGACGAATTTCTAAAAGGCCGGTAATGGGACTAGGAGTGGTAATCGCCGGAGATTGAGAACGCAAAACTGAAACATCGGGCATCGCATGCCGGGGCCGCTGGGCAAGCGCGTTTAAACTCAACGATCCCAAAAATATTCCCCAAAAAAGGCGCATGCCCCTCCCCCCGGCCCCTGTATTCTGCAAGTGTGGTACCTAAGGCTTTTCGGCCTCAGCTCTTCTTTTTAAGGGTCAAAACTGACAAAATTTGTCACCGGGCTCCCAAAAGGGGTATAGCTGACGGATGAAACTGAACTTTCTAGGTCTATTGGCCTGCGCAACTTGTTTCTCTGAGCCCATTCTGTTTTTTAATGGAAAAATTGCTCCTTCGTTTTCTTCGCCCACTTATTTCGATCAACTTTTAGTAGAACAGGGAAAAGTGATTCGTGTGGGCAACCAAATACCTGTCCCCCCAAATGTTCAACGACTCGACTTAAAAGGTAAATGGGTTTTTCCAGCTCTTACTGATGCTCATATGCACTTGTTCTTAACCGGGAAGGAAAAAAAGCAATTAAACCTCAGAGAAAAGTCACTTCCTGAGATTCGAAAAATGATTCAGCTAGCATTGAAGCGAAAACCTCAATTAGTGGTTGGATTTGGCTGGGACCAGAACCTCTGGCCCGATAAAAAATTTCCAGAAATCAGCTTCTTGGATTCTCTTTCAAAAAAAGTCCCCATCATTCTTTTTCGAATCGATGGACACGCTGCTTGGACCAATACCATCGGACTCCGCCAATCAGATCTTTTAAACTCACCTGAGATAAAAGGGGTTCCCAAAGGTATTGTTATCGATCTGGGCCTTGAAAAATTACAACGCCTCATTCCCGAATCGTCAGACACTGAAATGAAGGCCGAAATAAAGTCAGTTGTCCAAGAAGGCCTTCGGCACGGGGTAACGTCTATCCATGACGCTGGAGTCACGAAAAGAGAATTCGATATATTAAAGGCAACTATCGAAAAAGAAGACCTTCCCTTTCGTTTTTATGAAATGGCATCTTCGTCAAGCGCAGAGGAACTTGATAGTTTCCTGAAAGCTGGACCTCGAGAAAATCTTTTGGATTCTCGTCTAAATCTCAGGACTGTAAAAATTTATCTCGATGGTGCCCTGGGTAGCCGAGGCGCTCTTTTTAGGGAACCGTATGAGGACGCTCCCGAGACCAAGGGAATCCAGATTTGGAAGGAAAATGAACTAGAAGACCTAGTTCGAAAAGTCGATGCTCATGGATTTCAAGTGGCCATTCACGCCATTGGGAGTCGAGCAAATGAAATCGCCGTTTCTCTTTTTGAAAAGTTATGGGGAAAGAAAACTTTGGAGAAAAGGCCCCGGATTGAGCATGCTCAAATTCTCACGAAAGATCTCATTCAGAAGATGGGAAGCTTGGGAATAGTTGCATCCATGCAGCCCGTGCATTGTCTTTCAGATAGTCCCTGGGTAGTTCAACGAATCGGCAAGGAAAGAGCCCGTTTCTCTTACCCTTGGCATTCTCTCATCAAAGCAGGAGTGCCTCTAGCTTTTGGTACCGATTCTCCGATAGAAGCATTCACCCCCTGGCCCGGCCTTTTTTCATCGGTAACAAGGCGTTTTTTTCCCGAAGAAGGCATTTCAATCTCTGAAGCCTTTACGGCTTTTACCCAAGGGGCAGCTTACTCGGCTTTTCAGGAAAACTCCCTGGGAACACTTGATCCAGGAAAATGGGCTGACTTTATTGTAGTCGAAAAAAATTTATTGGAGATTCCAGCTGGGGAAATTTTGAAACAGAACGTCCTTGCAACCTATTTTGCTGGCAAAGAAGTTTACCGAAAACCTTAGATCCATTTTAGTCATTGTCTGGACCACCCCAGCCCTTTAAACTTTCGATAGTTCCCTTTAAGGACCTATGCAAAAAGTACAAATTAAATACAGGTCTCTGCCTTCTGATCTCCTTGTCCTGGCCCTATTGGGAGCAGTCGTCTATGCCTTGATCGCTTTTGGACAGGAATGGCAATCGGACTTTAATCCTTCGATTGAAATTGATTTATCTGTATCTTCCATTCCGAAATACGCCCTTTTTTCAGCTCTTCGGGGGCTGATAGCTTTTCTGATTTCTCTGCTATTTACTTTTGTGGTCGGTTATTGGGCCGCCAAATCTCCCAGAGCAGAAACAATCATCATCCCGCTTCTAGATATTTTACAAAGCATTCCCGTTCTTGGATTTCTACCGGGTCTTGTTTTGGCTTTGGTAGCTATTTTTCCCACGACCAATGTCGGGCTCGAGCTTGCCTCCATCATTATGATTTTTACGGGTCAAGTTTGGAATATGACCTTTAGCTTTTATGCATCGTTAAAATCATTACCAAGTGACTTTGAAGAGGTTTCCAATTTAGTTGGCCTAAATTCCTGGGAAAAGCTTTGGAAAGTGGAAGTACCGTTTGCAATGACCAACCTGATTTGGAACTGCCTCATGTCACTTTCAGGTGGTTGGTTCTTTTTAATGGTTTGCGAAGCGTTCACTTTAGGAAATCAAAACTACCGGCTTCCTGGTTTGGGAGCTTATATGGCAGTCGCAATTCAAAATAACGACCTGTCTTCAATTCTCCTCGGAATTGCCTCAATGGCTGGGCTCATCATTGTTATGGATATGCTGATTTGGAGGCCTATTTTGGCTTGGGCACACCAATTCAGATTAGAAGACGTTCCAGGACTCACTGCTTCGGAACCCTTGATGAACAACTTGCTTCGTGAATCAGCGATTTTAAATTGGTTTACACTTTATTTGAGACGAAGGGCCCTAAGAAGAAAGTTTATTGAAACCGAATTAGTTGCCCCTAGCAGACATACCCCATGGATTCTCAGAATAAACTTATTAAGGTTTTTCCAAAATTCATTTATTTCAAAAACAATAACTGCTGCCATTATCCTATTTTTTCTCCTTCTTTTAATCCTGGGAACGGGGAAACTGGTGGGACAGCTGGTCGCTATTCCAGCAGAGGAGTGGAAGACCGTTTTAGAAGGGACTCTGTTTACTTTTTTGCGTGTTTTTGGCGCGATTTTTTTGGGTTCAGCTTGGGCAGTCCCAACCGCTCTTTGGATCGGTACCGATGGAAAAAGGCTTCGAATCGCACAACCCATCATTCAAATTTTAGCTTCATTTCCGGCGCCCATGCTATACCCACTTGCTCTCGGTCTTTTTTTATGGCTCAAGATTCCTTTTTCAGTGGGGTCTATGCTTCTCCTGCTTTTAGGGATTCAATGGTACATACTGTTTAACGTGTTAGCAGGAGCGATGAGAATTCCTCACGAGCTAGATGACGCGATGAAAGTGATTGGCTCTAGCCGCAAGAAACGATGGATCAAACTTTACTTGCCGAGCATTTTTCCTTCTCTGGTATCTGGGTGGGTTGCAGCTGCTGGAGGCGCTTGGAATGCAAGTATTGTGGCTGAATACCTGTACTACGACGGTAAACTCATGAGCACTCAAGGTTTGGGTTCTGTTATCAGCCAGGCAGCCTTTTCCAAAAATTTTAATTTGCTGGCGGCAAGCCTGACAGTGATGGTTGCGGCTGTCGTGATTTTAAACAGAACCCTTTGGGCCAAGGTTTACCATTTGGCCCAAACCCGATACCGATTAGATTTATACTGAGGAGAAATTTATGCCAGAAACCTCACTACTCGAACTAAAGAAGGTTTCAAAAACCTTCACTTTAGACTCTGGGAACCAAATTCGAGTTTTGGATAATATTGATTTGGCTCTTTACCCAGGAGAAATTGTGGCTCTTCTTGGTCCCTCAGGCTCTGGTAAATCTACTTGCTTAAGAATTATGGCCGGACTGATGGAAAAAACCAGTGGTGAAGTGTTTGTGAATGGAAAGCCATCCCGAGGAGCCAATCAAAATGTTTCATTAGTTTTTCAGTCCTTTGCTCTTTTTCCTTGGGAAACTGTTTTTGAGAATATCGCTTTAGCCCTAGAACCTTTAAACCTCTCCTCAGAGGAAATAAAAAAACGGGTAAAAAAGGTGATTGATATGGTGGGGCTCGAGGGGTTTGAAGAAGCTTATCCTAGGGAGCTTTCGGGCGGGATGAAACAGCGGGTAGGCATTGCTCGAGCTTTAGTAATGGAACGGTCCGTACTTCTTTTGGATGAACCCTTCAGTGCGCTCGATATTCTCACTGCAGACTCTCTCAGAAATGAAATTGTCGAAATTTTTCAAAGCCAACAAACAGCTACTCGAGGAGTGCTTGTGGTTACTCACCATATTCATGAAGCTGTGAGTATGGCACACCGTATTCTCGTCATGGGGGTAAATCCAGGTCATATTCGAGGCCAAGTTATCAATGATTTACCCTATCCTCGAAACGATAGTACCCCCGCTTTTTCTCAAATGGTCGACCGAGTCCACTCGCTCGTTACCGAAACTCTGATGCCTGATGTTCCCAAAGTCGAAGCTGGTATTGGAATAACAGATACTGGAACTAGAGATGCCTCGCTGAGAGTGCTTCCCAATGTTTCTGTCTCAGAAGTGATCGGTCTTTTAGAGACGATTCATGCCAATGGGGGAACAGCGGACATTTTCAAATTGGGACACCAAATTGAGAAAGACTTCGGCTATACACTTTTTTTAGTAAAAGCGGCAGAAATTTTGGATCTTGTGGACACGCCAAAACAAAAAGTAATCCTGACCGATTTAGGAAGGCATTTGGTGGAAGGGGATATCAACGTGCAAAAGCGGATGCTGCACGAACTTTATGGGGAGCTCTCCTTAGTTAATGAGGTTGCTCAGCTCCTGCGTCAAAGCCCCACGCTGCGGCTTCCCGTAGATTTAGTAATCGAAAAACTCACTGAATGGCTTCCCAATGAAAACCCCAACGATCTTCTTTCTTCACTTATCACTTGGGGACGATTCGCCGAGTATTTTGGATACAACGACGATACGAAAGAGCTCTACTTAGACGTAGGACAGGAAACCACTTAAACTCCAAAACCAAAATTACGCGGCGCGCACAATCAAAAAAAGTTCAATATTTTCAGAATTTTTCTTTTTTTATCCATTCGAACGAGTTAACATTTTTGTACATCGTGTAAGAAATAAGGGGTTGCTATGGCTGCTCATCCAGAATTTGCAGAGACAAAAACTAAGATCATGAAGATCATCTCTTTCTGGGATCCCATGAAAGTACAACCCGGAAAACCTCATGGTGCACCTGAAGATGAGTATGAGCCCGAAGCAGCTCGAATCGCAGCTTACGTTTTAAAGCACCGCGAAGCAGGAAACGCCCTGTCACTTCAAGGACTCAAAGAGGAAATCGAACGTCTTTGGCAATTAATGTACGGCGAGTCCTGTCCAAACTCTCTGGAAATCGCCCAAAACGTCATCCAGCAATTCCCATAATCGGTAAGTATTCCGACTACTCTAATTCAATCAAAACTTCGTTTCTTCTTAGAAACCAAGGAATCCAGGGCGGATTGTACCGAGCAAGGACCGGTTCCCCCTTACTCTTTAGATTTTTGCTTTTTAGCAAATCGAGAAGCTCCTTCACCTTCTCTTGATATCGCTCTTCCGACCACGTTCCTGAATACTTGAGCGCCGCCATTTTCCGGGCAGGAACTTCTTTGAGGTTCACTCTTGAATCATTGGGTCGAGGCAATGTTGTAAATTTTTCCTCTTGGGGCATGACAAAGGCTACCCGCTTTTTTCCATCTTTTTCTTCTTGAAGTACTGGAGCGGTCATATTGATTTTTTGGTTCTTTTGATTGCCTCCAAAGATATAAGAAGCAGCTCGCCGAAAGCCTTCATTTCCAGCTGCTCCAAATTCCCCTTCCACTTCCGTCTCTGCAATCACAACGGGACCATATTGACGAATCTCCACATCACCAAAACGTTCCAAAATCTCAAATTTTGGCTCTTCCACTGCCATACAAACACTCCCCAACAAAAATAGTAAAAGGAAATAAGTTTTCATCTTTCTCTTTTACCATAGTTTTTGAACTCTAGAACTAGGGACTATGCGTATTGTACAAGGCGAGTCATTTCCCTTATCCTTTCCTAATGAATAAACTTCTACTTCATGCGCTGTTCATAGTTTTTTCAGTCTTGGGTTTTTCCGAACTCAAACACAGTGATTCTCAAGTTTTAAGACCCCAAGAACCAAATCCATTTGCGACCTTTGAAACCTGTAAAAATCATATTGAAGACTTAGTTGCTAAGTTAAACTGTAAAATTCCACCAGTTGTGTACGGCCCGGGCCTCTCCCTTAAAAAAAATTTAGAGTATTTCCTTCAGTTCTATGCAGCTAGAAATAGTGTGAGTTTTGATCAGTTAAACACGATAGCTAATTTGACCCAAACACCAGAGGGAAAAAAATCCCTAACTTACTACTTTATAGGTCTCAAATGTGCTGGCCTTCCAGGCGATCCAATCGATAGAAAGAATTGGATTTCTAATTTGCCCAGCTGCCCCGCCAAAGTGCCAAAAAGTCCTCCTTGGGTGGGAGACAACAAGTGGGGCACGGCGCATTATCATCCCGGGGCCTACAAATGCTTGCGATTGGGTGCTAGTCGTCCAGAAAATTGTGACCCCAGAGAAACTCTTTGGGAATGTATTGGAAAAGAGTGGTTCAAAGGCCTTGATCCAAAAATTTCAGACCTCTTGAGAGATAAAACTCCATCCCAGCAGTGCTGCTATGACTCTGAAAGTAAATTAATTACTGCAGGTCCCTCGGCCGGAACCCCCGATACAGTTTTCAGAAGTCACTCCGTCGAAGAAGCTGCTGAGAAACACTTATTAAAACTGGAAGAAAGTTCGAAGGATCTGAAAGTAGAAGATCTCGAAAAGGAAATGGCAAAAACTAAAAGATCTGTTCGTGAGATCAAAGAATCAATTGTCCACCACATCATGGATGCGAGAATCATCGATGCTTGTTTTCCTGCTTGGCCAGGAAAAAACAATGAAAGTGTTAAAATCTATCACTCCCTGGGTTGGACACCTTTTAAGTAATTATCTAATGGCCAATACGGGTACTCCGGCCTCTCTTACTACTCGCCGGGTAGTGCTTCCCACTAGTACGGATAAAATAGGACCTGTTTGAGAAGCCATGGCAATCATGCACGAGGGCAGCTTTTTTGAGGCTTTTATGATTCCTTCGGAAACTCGAACGTCAGTGTCATCTAGGATGGCTTTTACTTTAATCCCATAATCCTTTTTCATCTGGTTCGCCCATTTGTCTAAGGTCTTCTTCCTCTCTTTGACGTCCTTCTCAATAATCTCAGTTAAAACCATTGTCTCAGAAAGCGCCAAACCCGGTGTTGCGGCAAAGTACTCAACGTTGTAGTAGAGAACTAGTTCAGCCCTGAGGCGACTAGCCATTTCTCCTACCTTTCGAAGTGCCTTTTGAGAATCTGGAGATAAATTCGTCGGAAAAAGAATACTTTTGATCCCGGAGACGGGTTTTGATGAAGGATTCAAAAACAAAACCGGGAGCGCCGAGTGGTGCATCAAGGTTTCCGCAAAACTCCCCATCCAAAAACGTGAAAACCCTTTTCGAGCATGTGTATTTACCAAAATGAAATCCGCTTTTACTTTTTTTCCCTCAGAAACCAAAGCATCGACATCCGATCGAAGGTAAACTCCTTTTTGAAGAATCGCTCTCGGATTCTCAAGTTTCAGCTTCACCCCGGACAGCCATCTTTTCATTGCATCTTCTACATTTGCGATGAAAGTCTTTTTCAGCTCCCCATGAGTGAGGGATTGGGATTGCTCAAAAAATTTCACCACGTAAGCCGGGTGGATCACCAAGGAAGTTGTTTTAGAGAACTCTTTTAATAGTGCCTCCGCGGACGCCCGCACCTTTTTGTCCGCCGCAATAAGATCAATGGCCCAGAGCACTCGCATTTGATTTTGAACTTTTCTTTTCATTAGCCTACTCCTTTGTGTCATTTGGAATCTAACCCTTCATAATTTACTCGCCAATAGAAAAGGAACCGAGGTATGAAACTTTAAGAGGATTTTTTTGTGAAAGTAGCTTTTTTTGACACACACAAATTTGAACGGCCCATTTTTGAGCAAGAAAATGAGGCATTTCATCACGAGCTATTTTTTTTCGAGCAAAGGCTCTGTAGAGAGACTGCCGTACTCGCTGACCAGTTTTCTTGTGTTTGTGCTTTTGTGAACGACAAGTTGGACCGAGATAGTCTGAGTTTATTAAGTAAAGAAGGCGTGAAGTTAATTGCCCTGAGAAGTGCTGGTTTTAATCACGTAGATTTAAAAGCCGCTAAAGAGCTAGGATTGGTTGTCTTACGGGTTCCTGAGTACTCCCCCTATGCAGTTGCTGAACATGCAGTCACTTTAATTCTCACTATCAATCGCAAAATTCATCGAAGCTACATGCGAGTCCGAGAGCTTAATTTTTCGCTTGATGGCCTTGTGGGAATGGACCTTCACGGTAAAACGGTAGGGGTAATCGGGTCAGGGAGAATTGGGGCCGTATTTGCTAAGATCATGACGGGTTTTGGATGTGAAGTTCTTCTTCATGATATCAAGCCTAATCTGGATTTGGCGAAACGATTGGGAGCTTGCTATTCAAATCTCGATGACATTTACCAAAGGTCTGACATCATTTCTCTTCACGTTCCTCTGAACGAAAAAACTCGATATCTCATCAATAAAGATTCACTTTCTAAAATGAAAAAAGGAGTTCTGTTGATTAACACAGGCCGAGGGGGACTCGTAAACACTCGGGATCTCATTCAGAGCTTGAAGAAGGGGCACTTAGGAGGCGCGGGTCTAGATGTGTATGAGGAAGAAGAACAAGTATTTTTTCAAGACCATTCCGGGGATGTCCTTCAAGATGACGTATTAGCGCGGCTGCTTACTTTCCCAAATGTGATTATCACTTCTCATCAAGCTTTCCTAACTCAGGAAGCCTTAAAAAACATAGCGACCACCACCCTTGAAAACATCACTGCTTTTGAGAAGGGTTTTCCATTACAGAACCAAGTGAGTTTTTCCTAGACGCACTTCTTGCGCAGGAATAAATTACAGAGTTGGAGATTTCAATGATTGGAAATGCTTTTTTAGGGGGAGTTTTAATTGGTTCAGCTGCGATTCTGATGCTGGTTTTAAATGGTCGGATCATGGGGATCAGTGGGATTGTGGGCGGGGCTTTTAATTCCTCGACTAGAGCCCAAAGCTGGCGTTATTTCTTTTTTGGGGGAATGATTCTTGGCGGTCTCGTTCTTCGGGTTTTTCACCCGCAATCATTAGAGAATACTTTATCTCGGAGCAATCTCCATCTGATTTTGGCGGGATTTTTGGTGGGCTGGGGAACCCGTTTGGGAAGCGGCTGCACCAGTGGACATGGAATTTGTGGGGTTTCCCGAATCTCTCCTCGCTCGTTGCTTGCCACCGGCATCTTTATGTTTTTTGGAATACTCACAGTGTGGGTCATGAATCGCTGGGGATTAACGACATGAATCGAGAAAACATCGGCTCTCTTTTCTGTGGATTCTTATTTGCTATCGGATTGGGAATTTCGGGAATGACTCAACCTCAGAAAGTCGTGGGCTTTTTAGATTTATTTGGTTCTTGGGATCCCAGTCTTCTCTTTGTGATGGCTGGTGCTGTGCTTATCTATTCCATTGGCTATCGATGGGTCAAAAAGGCGCCAAAGCCATTTTTTACACCTGAATTTCTCATCCCCACCAATCGGCAATTAGATAGCTCTCTCATGCTGGGTTCAGCCCTTTTTGGTGTAGGCTGGGGAATAGCTGGCTTCTGTCCGGGCCCGGCACTCACTTCCGTAGTGGGGCTTGGCCATTCTGCCTTGGTTTTTGTAGGGACCATGCTCACCGTCATGTGGGTGTTTGAAAAATGGCAATCACGAAAGAGAATACAATGATTCAAGTAAAAGAACTCTTTGACCCAAAGACTTTCACTTTGACCTATGTCGTTTGGGATCCTGAAACACTCGATGCAGTAGTGATTGATCCTGTTTTAGATTACGACCCCGCTTCCTCTTCAACGAGCAGAGAATCGTTTAATTCTCTGAAAAGTTTTCTTGAAACCAAGCCCTTTAAGATTCATCTTATTTTAGAAACCCATGCCCATGCAGATCACTTGTCAGGATCTCAAATCCTAAAACAAGCTTTTCCTAAGGCAAAAGTAGCTATCAATGACAAGATTTGCATTGTTCAAACGGTTTTTAAGGATGTCTTCGATTTGCCAAGCTTAGCTACGGACGGTAGCCAGTTTGATAGGCTTCTAAAAGATGGTGAGATTGTTCAAGCAGGAAGCTTATCTTTCAAGGTAATCCTAACTCCGGGACACACTCCCGCTTGCTCGAGCTTTCTATTTGAAGGCGCGGTTTTTACGGGAGATGCTTTATTTATGCCTGATTCTGGAGTGGGTCGGTGTGATTTTCCAAAAGGGGATGCAACTACGCTCTTTGACTCAATTACACAGAAACTGTACACGCTTCCAGACGACACAAGAGTTTTTACAGGGCATGACTATCAACCCAATGGCAGACCAGTGCAATTTGAATCTACGATTGGAAAGGAAAAGGCCGGGAACATCCATTTAAACGGCAAGACGACGAAAGCTGAGTTTGTAAAGTTTCGAAGCGAAAGAGACAAAACGCTGGCTGCCCCTAAGCTGCTTCTTCCCTCAGTCCAGTTCAATATCGATGCTGGCCACTATCCAAGGCCTCACGCTAATGGGAGAAGCTATTTATCAATCCCAATAACTGAAAAAGCCTAGGAGGTATCCATGAAAGCGCATTACAAGGTCCTTATTCTGGGAGCTGGCTCCGGGGGACTTTCAGTAGCGGCTCGACTCGCCAAGAAACTTTCTCCAAAAGAGATTGCGATCGTTGATCCCGCAAAGAAGCACTACTATCAACCGCTTTGGACCCTTTCCGGAGCTGGGGTACTCCCCAAACAAGAATCGGAAAGAAACCAAGTGGACTTTATTCCCCAGGGTGTTGATTGGATTCAGGAGAGTGTTACGCGTTTCAATCCCCAGGAAAATGAAATTGAAACCGATTCAGCTAGAAAAATTACCTACGACTTCATGGTTGTCGCTCTGGGCTTGCGTTTAGCCTGGGAGAAAATCCCTGGGGCCACAGAAGCTCTCGGAAAAAATGGCGTATGTACCATTTATGAATACGACCAAGTCGATAAAACAGAGCAAATGCTGAAATCTTTTTCAGGAGGAACAGCGCTCTTTACCATGCCACCAGTGCCCATCAAATGTGCGGGAGCTCCCCAAAAAATCATGTATCTCGCCGATGAGATTTTTAGAAACACGGGAGTTCGAAATAAAACAAAAATTTTCTTCGCAACGGCAGGAAAAGCGATTTTTGGGATTCCGGTTTTTGCAGAAGCGCTCACCAAGGTCGTTCAGAGGAAAAACATAGAGTTGCTTACCCAACACCAACTGATTTCAATCGATGGTGCAAATAAGAAAGCAACCTTTAGAGTGACAGATTCAGCCGGAAACACTTCTGATCAAGAACTCAACTATGATTTGATTCATGTGGTTCCCCCCATGGTCGCTCCCAAAGTCGTTTTGGAAAGTGCCCTTGTTGAAAAAGAAGGGGACCAAAAAGGATGGCTCTCGGTAGATAAATTCACGCTTCAACACAAGCTGTTTCCAAATGTTTTTGGGGTTGGAGATGTGACTGGCGTTCCCAATTCAAAGACAGGAGCTGCCATTCGAAAACAAGCTCCCATCGTCGTAGACAATCTCCTGAACGTAATGAATCAGCAACCGCCGCAGGCGAAATACGACGGCTATTCTTCGTGCCCCCTAGTCACTGAAGTGGGGAAGGTGATTTTGGCTGAGTTTGGTTACGATGGAAAACTTCTTCCCTCCTTTCCTGTAAACCCTGCGAAAGAACGCAGAAGCATGTGGATCTTAAAACGCTATCTTCTTCCAAAGCTCTACTGGCACGGAATGCTCCGGGGGCGCGCATGATTGAGAACATCTCAGATACGGCTTATCTCGTCGCCGCCTACCGCGCTCTTGAGACCGAAAGAAGTGATGCTCTTTTTCAAGACCCCTTTGCCAAAAGGCTAGTCGGGGAAAGAGGAATGAAAATTGTCGATAGCCTACGGTCAGGAAGGCGTTCCTCCTGGTTTTTAGTGGCCAGGACCTGCATTCTGGACCAGTGGATCCAAAAAATAATAAGAGAGGAAAATATCGATACGGTCCTCAATTTAGCTGCGGGACTCGATGCTAGAGCTTATCGTTTAGAACTTCCTCAAGCTCTTCGATGGTTTGATATTGATTTGCCTTCGATATCCAATCACAAGGAAACCACACTCAAAAATGACAAGCCGAAATGTGATTATCATTTAGTAAAATTGGATTTGGCCAACCAGGAAGAACGAGCCCGTTTCTTTTCGGAAGTCGCTCGTGACTCCAAAAAGACTTTAATTGTAAGCGAAGGGTTCCTGATGTACCTGACTCCTATTCAGGCGATTGAGCTTGCTCAGGAGCTTGCTCAGCATTCTCCCTTTCGATTTTGGCTCGCAGAGCTTCTGGGGCCAGTTCAACTTGCCCTGATTAAGTTTAAATGGGGAAGACAGTTCAAAGCGGCTAATTCAGAAATGGCGTTTGCCCCCAAAGAAGGACCTCAGTTTTTCAGCCGCTATGGCTGGCAACCAGTGGATTTCAAATCCTCTTTTGATGAAGCCATTAGAATTGGTCGGGCCCCCACAGGAGCTCCACTTCTAAAAGGCGCAACCCGCCTTTTACCCCGTAATTTAAGAACAATGATTAATAGCGCTGGGATAGCTCTGCTCAAACGATAAGTGCGTTTGAGAGCCTCGGCGGTCATAGCACTTGAGCAGCATCAAAAAGATACTCAGGTTTACCACTAAGAATGTCCTATCAACGCTATGACTCAAATGTTCCTTGAGATCCAGAGTCGTAATTAAGTAGATAGCGATCATGGCGCAGCTATAACTCAACACAAAAAAGAGAATCGATCTCCATTGCTTTAGGCTCTTCCAAAACTTCTTCATAAAAAGAATGAGAGTGAGAAAGTAAATCCCAGACACACTAAAAACCCACTTTGCAATTTCTAAAACATCTTCACTGCTACTTAGCCGGCTTACCGCTCGCTTCAGGATTCCCGAAACAAATAAATCTGTGGTTTCTATTCCCGCACCCTTCACGTGCCGTTTCCACAGATAATAGTAGATCACAAAAGTGAGTGCCGGGAGGACCAGGGCCGCTTTTTTTTCCCAAAAAACCCCTATCAAGCTCGCGCAAATAAGAAGAGAGATAAGCACTCCTTCATTTTTGATCATGGGAAGGCTGAGAAGGATCGAAACCAGTAGAAAATAGGCACGTCGATCCCACCCTTCGGAATCCAGTTTCACCACGAGTAGACAAGCGGCAGCTCCATAAAGCCCCAAAATGGCATCCATATAACCATTCACCAAGATCTGTTTGCTAATAAAGAGCACGCCAATCACAGCAAACCCAAAGTTTTCCGTTCGCTTGAACAGGAAACTCAGAACCAGAAAGATCGGAAACAGAACGGGAATTATGGAAAGTCTCGGAAATACTTCATTCCAAAAACCTACCCCTTTTGCAAATGAAGCGGCAATAGCGGGAACCAAGACTGGATAATCGTTGTGTATTTCCCAAAAGTAATTATCTAGCTGTGCATAGAGGTTATTATCAATAAAGATTCGCTTTGCATGAAAAAACCAGATGTACCTAGCATCCCAATCGAAAAGAGGGGCCCCTAAGATAATCAAAATGAAACAACTGAATAGAGCCACAATCATCCAGTCTCTTTTTAAATTTAAAACACTCACAGGCACATAAGCTAACATTGCAAGGAGGTAAATAACCGGAGGAACGTAAAATCCTAAAACCCAAGCAACTAAATTGATAAAATTAAGAAAAATAAATCCGAGGGCAAAAGCGGTGGATATGCTGCTAGTTCGATTGAGCGCATTCATACAAATTCACCTCCCCTTCCCGTTTGAGGAGTTTACAGCCAGCAAGGGGGCTTTCACCTTGTTTTACAAAAACAAGGGAGGCCTCCTCTGAAATTCTGATGGGATATAAATATTCCCTAGCTGGATAACTAATGTATTGACTGGTTTTTAGCTCACCAAAGAGACGGTAAAATTTGTCAGACCTCGTGGAGGCTATTTTACTCATCGCTAGAGCCTCGGGACGAATCACTTCTCGGCCGGCATCTATCTGAAACGCCTTTGAAATATTCTTAAAGCTCCACACGACCCAACGAGAGGGCGCAGTGGTGTTCTTAAAGTAAACAAAAAGGGCCCCCAGGAAGAAGCCAGCAAGGAGAACTTTTCTCATGAGAAGATTCTCCTTCAGTTTTATCAGTTTTAGAACTAATTTTTGGAGCGTGACCAAACCAAATCAGACATTATCCGGCTTGTCCTCGGAAGAAGCTGCTCGACGTCTTCGGGAGAAGGGGCCTAACCAAATTATTCCTTCTCGGTTTGAGTCCACATTGTCCGAAGCTCGCAGAATACTCTTTGACCCTATGGGATTGATGTTGTTGTCCTTGGGACTTCTCTACCTTCTCGTAGGAAGTAAAACCGATGCGGTTATCCTATTTTTTGCTTACCTCCCTGTCACGGGAGTCGATGTCCTATTGCAAGTCAGAGCCCACAGGGCCTTGAAAGCTCTTCACTCGAGCATCGTCGATACCGCTAAAGTGATTCGAGATGGGAGGGTTCAGGAAATCCCGACGAGAGATATCGTTGTCGGAGATTTGATTGTTTTTGAAGAGGGGCAGTTGTTTCCTGCAGATGGAACAGTGATTGAATCTCACAATTTGAGTGTCAATGAGGCACCCCTCACAGGAGAATCGGTCCCCGTAGAAAAAAGCGTAGGTGCCGACTTCTTTGGGGGAACGACCCCGTTACAGGGGCGAGGGATTGGACAAGTTCAAAAAACCGCTAAAGACACACGGATCGGTCGTATTGCTTCGCTTTTAAAGCACACAGAATCTGAAGACACCCCCCTTCAAAAGAGGGTTAATCATTTAATTAAACGATTTTTCATTGCTGCCCTTTTTTTAGCTTTATTGCTTTTTCTCATTGAATGGTGGCGAGGGAATAGTTGGATTCAATCATTAATTGTTGCGGTCACTTTTGGAATGGCAGCCATCCCTGAAGAGTTCCCTTTAGTATTTGTGCTCTATTTAAGCTTGGGGGCGTGGCGGCTCTCCCGACATGGCGTTCTGGTTAAATCCCTTCCCAGTGTCGAAGCTCTCGGGAGCGTCGATGTGATTTGCACCGACAAAACGGGAACTCTCACCGAGGGCCGATTCCAATTGGAAAGCCTCACTCCCTTGAAAGACATAAATCCCGAACTGCTTTGGAAATCTGCTTTAATGGCTTGTGAAGTGGCCGTTGTTGATTCTCTCGAAGCGGCTATCGTAGAAAAAGGCAACCCGTATAAAAACCTTCTCGAGGGATGGCACTTGCAGTGGGATTATCCCTTTGAACCCTTGGGAAAGCACATGTCTCACGTTTGGCAAAACCAAGAAGGCGAGTGTTTAATCGCTATGAAGGGTGCGGTGGAGGGAGTCATTGAGCATTGCCACCTCTCAACAGATGAGAGGAATCAACTGAATCAACTTACCAATGCTGCCGTTCAAAAAGGAAAACGGGTATTAGGACTTGCTTACAGAGAAGGCAGATGCACCGGGGAACGAACTTTAGATGAAAAAGGCCTCCGTTTTATCGGGCTTTTCGTTTTTAATGACCCAACGAGAGAATCTGCTCGTCATGCTGTACTGGAATGCCAGAAAGCTGGGATAGAAATAAAAATGCTTACTGGAGATCATCCAGGCACAGCTCATGCTGTAGCCGATGAAATCGGTATGGAACACGATCACCAGTTGCTCTTTACGGGAGATGAACTCTCGAAAATGAAAGTGGAGGACAGGTGGAAGGCCTTCCAACAAGGGGCCCTTTTTTCAAGAGTCTTGCCGGAACAAAAGTATGAAATGGTCCAAGCTCTCAAAGCAACCGGCAAAGTGGTTGCAATGACCGGAGATGGAATCAACGATACCCCAGCTCTCAAATTAGCAGATATCGGAATCAGTATGGGAGTGAATGCAACCGATGTAGCCCGGTCAACCGCTCAGATGATCCTCCTGAAAAATGACTTTAAAGGAATTGTCAAAGCGGTTTTCGAAGGACGAAGGATTTTTCAGAATTTAAGAAGAAGTTTCTCTTACCTTATTGCTTTTCATGTTCCGATTATTGTTCTGGCTTTTCTACCACCCCTTCTCGGTTGGGGGGATCTCCTTCTTCCCATCCACATTGTACTTTTGGAATTGATCATCCATCCGGTATCCGCATTTGGTTTTGAGAGCCTTCCATCGATTGAAGGTCAGAGCAAAACCTTGCTTTCTCCAAGGCGGTTTGGGGAATCGGTTATTGCAGGGGGCCTCCTCAGCCTTGTAAGTCTTTGCCTTTATCGAATGCGCCCCGATTCACTCGATATTGAAGCCGCTCGAACCCTTTCCCTCTCGACGGTGCTGTTTGGAACGGTTGCTTTTATCTTTATGGAAACTGGAAAGGCCACTACTTTAAGGGCAATCCTGATGGGTTTGACCATTCTCGGGCTCACCCTTTTACTAGTTCGAGTTCCAGATATCGGAGGAGTTTTTCACTTTTCCCAGTTGAGTTTTAAAGAAATTGGACTAGCGCTGATACTGGGAGTCGGATCGGCCATTCCCACCTTGATTTTGAGAGTCAAAGCTGTTTAGATTTTCACTGAAGTAAATCCATGAATAAGCATCTGCACCCTATTTCTGTTGTCTTGCTTGCGCACCAGTACTCCCTTCTTTTTGAACGAGTGGTTGAAGCCGTTAGGTGGGCGGATGAGATCGTTATTCTTACTTCCCATCCTTCGAAAGAAATTGAAGCACTCTGTGAGAGGGTTTCCGCGAAATGTTTTTTTAGACAATTTGATGGTTTCGGACCGCAAAAGCAGTTTGCTTTTTCCAAAGCAAGTCATGATTGGATTTTGAATCTTGATTCAGATGAGTTGGTGACTCCAGAGTTTCAAAAAGAAGTTGAGGAGTTACTGAGTTCGGATGCTATTAATAAGTACGCAGCGTATTCGATTAATCAAAAGCTCGTTTTCTTAGAAAAAGAGCTCTCATTTTCGGGAACAAAGGCTAGGCCTATCCGCTTGTTCGATCGCAGAAGAGCCCAAATGACCTCTGCTCTCGTTCATGAACGGGTTGAAACTAAAGACCCGGTTTCTACTTTTCGGGCGCCGGTTCTTCACTATAGTTATTTTTCATTGGATGACTATCTTACTAAATTCAATCGATATACGTCCCTGGGCGCAAAGGAACTTCACAGAAAAGGCAAGAAAACAAATCCCCTGTTTGCCTTTGGGCGTTTTCCCTTTTTGTTTCTTCGCCGCTATATTTTTCAGTTGGGCATTTTAGATGGCTACTACGGATTTCTTTGGTGTTTTCTCAGTGCCAGTTACTCGACTGTTAAATATCTAAAGCTTTTTGAATTGAATCGAAAAAATCCAAAGGGCATTCCCGTCTTGATGTACCATGCGATCCAATCAGCTAAAAAAGATATTTTAACGGTAAACACCTCTGATTTTTTAAGACAGATCAGATGGTTGTATTTCTTTGGTTATGAGACCATTTCGTTAGATTTGTTTTTAAATTTTCAAGAGAACGAAACAGAAAGAGAGTCCCTTCCCGAAAAACCAGTCCTACTCACTTTCGATGATGGTTATCGAGGTCTTGTCGAAGAAGCTCTCCCCATTCTTTCAAAGAAGCAGTTTAAAGGCTGCCTTTTTGTGACCACAGCTTACATTCTAGAAAGAGAGAATAACCCTGAATCACCTTATCTTTCGGTGGCAGAACTCAAGCAATGGTGTGATGCCGGAATGGAAGTAGCTTTGCATTCGCATAGTCATCCAAACTACCGCGACCTTACACCGAGTGAAGTCACCGAGGATCTCAGAAAAGCAGAAGATCTGCTCAATACGTGGGGTATTCCCTATCTAAAAGTACTTGCCTATCCCTTTGGCGCACGCCCCAAACACCCAGAAGAACTCCAGAAGAACCTACTCGATCACGGAATAAGAGCTGCTTTTAGAATCGGAAATCGAGTATCGCCTTGGGTGCCGATTCCAAATCGTTTTGAAATAAAACGAATCGACATCCAAGGAACAGATAGCTTCTCGGATTTTCGAAAAAAGGTAAGAACTGGGCGAGTTCGCTTATTTTAAAGTTTCGGTCTATTATTTTGACGTATTCTCAATGTATTCGCTTTCCCATCAGGCTGGTCGGCCTGGCTCCGTTATTGCTTCCTTAATATAAGATTATTATGAAGTTCTGGGTCTTTCATTCGATAGCGGTCGCTATTCTTGCGCTCACTCCGAGAGCGCACGCAGAATCTTTTCGCCAACAGAACCTCCCTGCTATTTGCAAAAGCCTTTTTCCAAAACTGATACCGACAGAAAACCGACCTCTTTCAACCCAAGAGAACAGAGACCTATTTTCGTTTGCTTCTCTTCCCGCCAATCAATTCGAGAAGGAACTTTCTCGCCTCTCCTCCCGCGAAAAAAGGGGCCTTCTTGAAAAGCTGATGCTTCTGAGGTGGCAAGTCCCTAATTTGCCAGAAGAACACATTCCTTCAGAACTAAAACCAGCCACAAACGAAATTCTTTCTATTTATCCGCGAGCAAACAATCTTCTTTCACAGAAACCTGAAGTCCAAGACAAACTCACTCGGGGCATTTTGAAAAAACGAATTGGGTCTGCAGCGGAAGCAGTCGCTTCACACTTGGGAAGAACGGCTACCCCTCAGGAACACAAAGAGATGTTCAAGCTATTCCTTGAGCATTTGGATTATCACGATCAGTCTTGGCATCACCAAGCGCAGCTCGATTCGCTCATTGATCTTGCCTCAGGGATTCAGACACGGAAGATCAGCGAACAGATTCAAAAATCCAGCCGCAAAGACTTTAATGACAGCCATCAAGGGGAAGAAACCTATTCTTTTGCTGGTCCAGAACTTCTTCTCACTCCCTATTCGGAAATCTTAAATCTCTTTCACTCCATGCGCCTAAAACCCGGTGATAAGGTCGTTGATCTGGGAGCGGGATTTGGTCGACTGGGTCTTGCTCTAGCCACTCGCTATCCCGAACTCAGCATTACTGGGTATGAAATTGTGAAAGACCGTATCGCTGAGGGCGCTCGAGTTGCAAAAGAATGGCAACTAAATGATCGGGTCCATTTACTTGAGCAAAACTTGGCTGATCCTGACTTCAAACCTGAGCCGGCAGATGTTTATTACGCTTTTAATCCTGTCTCGGGGCAGACTTTTGACAAAATTCTTGAGGACCTAAGAACGGTTGGTCTGAGTTCAGGAAAACGTTTTCGTTTTATCGTATTTGGCCCTTCACCGTTTTATAAGACAGACGCCCAGCCCTGGTTAAGAGAGATCAAAGGCGAAGGAATTCCTGAGGGTGAGGAATTAAAAATTTATGAGTTTGTTCCTGAAAAAGCTTCTCATACAGTGATTGTCGACCCGGGTACTATCACAAATCCCTTTCAACTCCGACCTTCTCAAGAACTGAGTCACTATCCTAAAACTCAGTCCATGGCCCCCTCGCATCTGGAGCTTCTCAAGGACCATTTGTCTGCTTCTAACAAATTGTTTTCGAATAACGCTTCTTTTCTTTCTCCCAATTATCTGGCCGCATGGGCCTCTGGATGGCCCATGGAGATTTCACGTCACGGAAACCTAATCCTCATATCCAGTCAGAAAACAGGGGAAGAAGGAAAGGAAAGTTTTGTTGAGCCTTTGGGAGGTAGTCCCGACGAGAAAGCAGAACTCATTCGAAAGATCATCGAAGATAAAAAGCAAAAAGGGATAAAAGCTGAGTTTTCATTTGTGTCCGAGCCAGTCCATAAGCTTCTGCTCGCCCATGAAAAGATTTCCACTTCCGAGGCCCCGGATTACTTTGATTTTATCTACCCCGCCGAAAACCTTGCTAAACTCGATAAGACGAAGAAGCTTCGCGATCGGGGAAATCAAGCTCGCTCGTTTGAACAATGCATCCCGAAGCACATGTGGAATTAATTGCAAATCTATCCCCTGAAAAAGCATCCCAGTTTAAAGAATCCATTCGAGAGTTTTTGGGCACTTGGGTCTCTCATCAAAAGCAAACCCGTCAGCTAAATGAATT
>RFNV01000367.1 GCA_009927005.1 Pseudomonadota bacterium | reverse complement strand
CGGAAGGTCCGTTAAATTCTCTCGACCCGGCCTTTTTTAAACAAAATATCCAAATAACGATTAGCTAATTTTTCAGTCAGGCTGTTTTGTTTGAGACGGTCATTGAGATTCGTGTAATCCACACAGTCCGAAACCTGATCTTGATTGAAACAAGAAAATACAAAACTTTCTTTACCCGTTACTGGATCCACATGGCGTTGGAGGCATTGGGCACAGACTTCTTTCATCATGCATTGCATAGGTGAGTTAATCGAGGCAATGCAAACATGGTCTGGCTTCAGAAAAGGCTTCAAGACACCATGGCGGGCAGCGGTCACTGCGGCCATCATACGATCCGAACCAATGACGAACATGTGATCCACAGTATCTAAAGGATAAAGAGGAGCGCCTTGGAGGTCTCCTTTTCCATAAGAAAGAATCGCTTCTACAATATTACCCACAAAGGTTCTATCCTGCGGTCGATCTGCAGAAATTGGAGCGGACCCTTTGTCTACAGCCCAAACGACTTGATCCGTGCCGTCTTCGATTTCCTTCTTCTTAAAAACATCGGCCCCTTTTTTGTAACCAGCAAAATAAAGAACCTTACAGCCTTTAGCTCTCATTGCTCGAGAAATGGATAATAAAACGGCATTTCCCAGTCCACCACCAGCTAAAAGCACTGTCTGGTTTTCAGGGATTTCACTTGGAGTTCCTGTGGGTCCCATGACTACAACGGGATCCCCAGGCCGTAGGGCAGAGCAAAGTCTGGAGCTTCCCCCCATCTCTAGTACGACCATGCTCAGGAGTTCTTTTTCTTTGTCTACCCAAGCTCCCGTGAGCGCCAAGCTTTCTGTCATTAACTTGGTTCCCTCAAGGCCCTGAGACAAAGTTTCATAGTTTTGAAGTCGATAAAACTGTCCGGGTTCAAATTTTTTGGCAGCGTATTTCGCCTTAACGATTACTTCCACGATGGTGTCAGTTAATCTCACCACATCGTGAATTCGCGGTACTAGGCCAGCATCTAAATACTTGTTAAGGCTCGTCCACTTGGCTTCAGAATAAGGCTCTTTCTCGCAGGCTTTAATGTCTGCTTGAAAAAGTTCAGAGATGAAGGGCACCCCATGTTTTGCAGAAGCCATCGCCCGAACGACATTTCCGTTATAGTCAGGGTGGTTGTCTCCAAAGTAAGTAACAAAGTGCTGATCTCTTTCGTAGGAGAGAAAGAAAGCATTTCGCTCATGTTCTGCCACTTCAATCGGATGCCACTTGCCATCCTTTTTTTCGAGACGATGCTTTTGAAAGAAGTAGCCATCCTTATCTAGCTTAAAAACACCCGGAAACTCCCGTTCATAAATCGTGTTAGGACTCGTTCCGGCCGCGACACAAACAGTTCTGGCGGGAAGGGTGATTTCCGACCCATCTGCTTTTTTAAATTTTAATGCCTCAACGGCTCCGAATCGATCTTTTACCGCTTCAGTGGGGCTGACATTTTCTATAAAGTAAATGCCTTCCTCTAACGCTTTAATGATCTCTTCATGATTCAAACGATAGGCAGGTGAGTCCTGCATGCGTTTTCGATAGGCCAACGAAACTCCGCCCCATTTTCTGCAGAGGGAAATAAAATCTGGCTTTCTTTTTTCCTTTTCTGCGAGCGTTCTCTCATTACGAACAGCTCTTCCGTGTTCTAAGAAAGTCGTTAGGGTGAGTTTCTCTTCTTCGGAGCACATGGCCCAAACAGCAGCCTCCCCAAGATCGGCACAAAGCGCCTCAAACCGGTTCAGCACATTTTCAACTTGAATTGGATAGTAGGCTAAAAGTTCTGTTGCCGTATCAATCCCAGTTAAGCCCCCGCCAATGACGATTGCCGGAAGTCTTACTTCCAAGTTAAAAAGAGTATTCTTCTTAAAGCCGCCATTGAGCTGTAAACCCATGAGAAAGTCGCTAGCTTTTCGGATTCCTCGGCTAAGGTTGTTTTTAATGTTAATGATGGTTGGTTTTCCAGCACCGGTAGCAAGAGCAACGTGGTCAAATCCAAGTTCCCAAGCATCATCTAAAGTGATGGTTCCGCCAAAACGAACTCCGCCATAAAACTGAATGTTGTTCCGTCTTAATAAAGAAAGATAAATGACCGAAAGAAAATTCTTATCCCAACGAACGGTAATGCCATACTCAGACACTCCGCCAAATCCCATCAGGACTCTTTTGTCGAGATCTTCCTTGAGTTCCGAAAAGTCTTTGATTGGCTTGGGAGTGCCTTTTCCTTTTCCAGTGAGGCGCGGATCTACTGGTTCTAATTTTAAAGCATCAACGCCAACGACTCCAAATCCCTCATTCGCTAAGTAATGGCAAACGGTGTAGCCGGCAGGGCCTAATCCAACTACTAAAATATTTTTACCATTGTAGGGAAGAGCGTAAGGTCTTTTTCGATTGAGTGGGTTCCAGCGAGTTAAAAGACTGTAAATTTCAAAGCCATAAGGAAGGTTTAAAACATCAGTCAAAACTCCTGTCTCAATTTGAGGGATATTTACCGGATCTTGTTTTTGATAAATACATCCCTTCATGCAATCGTTACAGATTCTATGACCGGTTCCCGGGCACATCGGGTTGTCGAGCATGACCATCGCCAAGCTACCAATCGCCTGACCTTCTTTTCGCAAAGTGTGCATCTCAGAGATTCGCTCATCCAGTGGGCATCCTTCGAGCGGAATTCCTAGGGGGTTCTTTTTGAACCCTCCGGTCTTTTCCGGAAATCCCTTTGAACAAGAATCTTTTTGTCTTGGATGACAAAGAATGCAGTAGTCGACTTCCCTCAGAACCTCTTCGGGTGTCATTCTCTCATCTGTCAATTTGAACCCATCACGATGACGAAGATGGTTCGATGGTCCTTGAAGTTTCTCGGGTAGTTTCTGATCCGCATGTTCGCAGTGAACGAGATTTTCAAAGTCGAGTTTTCCGGCTCGGATGTACGATAGCCATCCTTTAACTCTCACCCTTCGGTTCTCACCTACGTAAACCTGGGTAGCCCAGTCTTCTAGCAGTTTCAACGAGTGAGCGACTTTCTCTTCAGGAGTTTTTAGAGGAATATGAGAACAGATACTCAACAATTTTTGATTCTCTGAGATCTCTAGATTCGACTTCTTCAGTTTTGCTTCGCAGTCCAAAAGAAAACAGACTAATCCAGCAAATTTTTTCTCCGCAGCTGTTGGACTTGCAGAAAAGTGCCGCAAAAGATGTTGAACCGAATCATCGATTTTTAAAAAATCAGCATCCGAAATAGCCGGTTCTTGAAATCGCTTAAAAACACGCGTGTTCAGGAAATCTTTTTTGAGACGAAATACTAGAGAGAGTTGCTGGGTTTCAGTTTTAATCCGGTTAGTTTGGCCCGAGATGTTAAAAAGTCGTGCCACAAACTCACCAACTACTCGACCCACTCCGATGAGGATGTCTCCTTCTTGTCCAGAAGTGAGGCCCCCTTGGTCCAAACGTTTGAAATCTTCAACCGCCTGTGGCGCTACTTCCTGGCAATAGGCCCAAAACTCCTCATGCAGGTCCTTTAATCGAAGGGGATTATAAAGATCAGAAAAGTTAAAAGGAGAAACCCCTAGCGGAAAATCATCAGTATTTCGGTTCATAAAAAAGGGCTCTAGCTTACTTGTTCTTAATGCGATTTCCTAGTTGATTGATTTTCTCGGCGGTTTTTTCCAGGGTATTAGCGACGGCCTCGGCTCCGGCCGAAGCGGCTCTAGCCCCTTTCCCGGCCAGCTTTGCCCCTTTGGAACCGACTTCAAAGCCTTTGGCTATCTTCGAACGGTCAACACTCTCGACCGCCTTTTGAACCATGTCTTTCACGGTTTCAGCCGTTTTTTTGGCCTCATGGGTTACCTTTTGGGCCTGCTTTTTTACTTCAGTGGCTTTTTGCTTCAGTTGAGGAAATAGGTCTTTTTTCATATTTAGGTCTCCGAGCTTAATCCGATACCCGCTGGGCGAATGATATCGAGAAGGTTTTGAAATCCACCAAGAATTTTTCTTACGACCTCTTTTGACTCTTCTTCGGTGGGTCTTCGATTCGTTGAGGCGCGTAGTTCAGTTTCTGTTTTAAGAATTCGACCATCTGGATCGTATGAGATTTTCACGCTGCCAATACTTTTATCGGAAATGAGTATGGGCTTTCCTAAGGGACCATACTTAAAGGTAATGGTTTTCTTCCCCAAATCGCTGAGTTCAGTGATCCTTCCATATTTGTCATAGGAAAGGGCCACCTTTTCATTTTTTGAATTGAATGCCTTTGTTAAATTGCCTCGATTATCATACTCGTAAGTGGATACCACACCATTTTGATTCACTTTGCTCACTTTGTTCCATTTGGGCTCGTACTCAATTTTAATGGCTTCATGAGGACCTATTTTTTCTTTGAGTAAGCCATCAGAGGTATATTTGAAATTGGTTACTTCCCCATTTTTAGTGATTTGCAAAGGCTTTCCACAACAAGAAGAAAATAATGTAGAAGAGGTAACGCCACCTTCTTTCACATCTTGCTTATAGAGGTATTTTGATCCGTCGGTTCTTAGCTTTAAAAAGAATTCTTCGTAGGTTTCCTGTTGTTGCCCTACGGGGGATTTATATGTCGTTTTTGTCCAAAAGTTTGAATCGGGATTGGTTGAGTTTCGGCCGTAGGAGTAAAGCGTTTCGAGTCCATCTTTATCGCGGTGGTAAGTTATCAGTCCGCTTTCGTCGTACCGAAAGCCCCGAGAAATGAGGGGGCGCCCTTTGCTTTCAGAGACATAATCAATTTGGGTCATGAGGTGCGGAAACTTTTTTGTTTCATATTTAAAAACGTAAGTCTGTTGATTGGAGTCGGTGACTTGAGTCAGGTTTCCTAACCCATCATACTGATAAGAGGACTTTCTGCCCCGATTATCGATAGCAGAAACGATTCTGTCACCTTTCCAGGTCAACTTTAGGCTCGTGACTTTATCTTGATCGTGAATTTCGGTTATTTGATATTTATTTGAGTTGCCGTATAGGTATTCAAAATAAAATCCGTTCTTATCAATTTGGCGAATGAGTCTGCCATCCTTATCAAAGATTTGGACTATGCCATCTTTCTCTCTAAACCATTGGTTCTTGCGGAATTGAAGTGTTTGATACCCATAGTCTGAAGAAACTAACAACTCCGATCCCGGATCAGTTGTAATATTAAAGCGCGATGCAATTTCCGCGCGAAACTGAGGTTCCGTTTTAAGTTTCTCGATCATGGAGGCGGGGAGTTCCAATTGGCTGAGTTCACTTTCAGAAAGTTTTCGACGCTTCTGTTGTTCAAAAAAAGCTTTCTTAACTCGAACACTGAAGGTCTCAATTGCTTTTTCATTGGGTTGGGCTGAGCTAAAAATGACATTGTTGCCAGTGCCACCATCTCGCAAAATCACCTTTTTTTCAGGAGTTACTGTTAGGGTCGTTTCAATCGGCGAAGTCCAACCCCACCCGAAGGCTCCAGACCACCCGGAAGTTTCATTTAGGGCTGTGATGGAATTGTAGGACCGCACGAGTTCGAGAGGCACGGCATATCCAGGAACGCTAAAATCAACGTAGGAAATGTTTAAACTTCCATTAACGCGATTAATATTTACCCCAAAAGACTGCAGGGTGAATACGGCCAAAAAGAAACCAAGAATGTAAGTAAATTTTTGCATTTTCACCATTATACTTGAACCGATTAGCTGGAAAACTAAACTTTAATTTGTACAATTTTCCAAATGGTCCACCCCCCTAAAAACTGTAACGTCATCATCAAAACCAACATGATCCAACCCGGAACCGTCGTAAACATCGGTCGAATTCGCTCAGGATCAATCTGATAGAGAATTGCACCCAATGCAAATGGCATCAGAACCACGATGACTCCCTGGAGAACACCTTGGGATACCATGGCTGCGATTTTTGCTTCAATTTTTATTCGTTCACGGATGGTGTAAGCAATCGTATCGAAGGTTTCTGCTAAGTTACCCCCGGTCTCTTTAAGAATGTTAACGCTTGTTGTAAACATTTCAATGTCGTCATGGGGCATCCGCTTAGACAGATTGCTCATGGCATCTTCTAGAGTCACACCTAATTTATTTTGGGATAGGATCATTCCAAATTCTTGGGAAATAGGATTAGGGAGTTCATTTTGAACAATAGAGATAGCTTGAGGAACGTTTAATCCCGAACGAAGTCCATTCGACATCAAGCTCAGTCCATCAACCATCTGCAACACAAACTTTTTGATTCTTCGAGAAAAGAGGATATTGATAGCTCGTAGAGGAAGAGTCCATCCCATCCAAACAAAAAGAAGGCCAAATACAAAACCCGCCCCAACGTTTGGGGACAGGAGGTAGACTCCCAAGAGGAAAAGAAAGAACAGGTAGGCCTGATAAAAGCGCGAAAGATTTTTCTCGGAAATCTCAATAAACATGAGATCCAGTTTCACAGCCATTTGGTCTATTTGTCCGGTGCCTTTACCGCCAAGCCAAGAATAGAGGTCTCGCCCATTTTTAGACAGACCGTAAAATAGACTTCCTCCCACCCAACCGATGGCTCCAAATTTTAGTAGTAACGAAGCTTCCATAATTAACTCACTGAAAAAATGCCCCGAGGAATCTTAATACCCTGAGCATCCAATTCGTCGATAAACTTGGGAATGAACCCAGTGGCAACAAATTTGCCGATAACTTTTCTGTTTTTATCCATCCCCGATTTCTTAAAAGCAAAAATCTCTTGAAGAGTAACTACATCCCCTTGCATCCCAATTACTTCAGTAATGCTGGTCACTTTTCTTGATCCATCAGAAAGACGAGTTTGTTGTACGATGAGGTTTACCGCTGAGGCTATCTGCTCCCGAATCGCTTTGGCGGGAAGATCCATTCCTGCCATTAAACAGAGTGTCTCCAAACGAGCGATACAGTCTCGAGGGGTGTTTGAGTGGACAGTGGTCATACTGCCATCATGACCCGTGTTCATGGCTTGAAGCATGTCTAAAGCCTCTCCGGCACGGCACTCACCCACTACGATTCGATCTGGGCGCATACGCAACGTGTTTCGTACTAAATCTCGTATAGTAACTTCGCCTTTTCCCTCCATGTTGGCCGGGCGAGTCTCTAGTCGACCCCAATGCTCTTGAATGAGCTGCAACTCAGCGGAGTCTTCGACAGTTACAATACGTTCTCCGGTGGGGATGAAGGATGATAAAACGTTTAAGAGTGTAGTTTTACCTGAGCCGGTACCCCCGGAGATAACCACGTTGAGTCTTGCTTCAATGCAAGCTCTCAAAAAATCCGCCATTTCATCAGTCATCGAACCGTACTTCACTAGGTCTTTGTAAGTAATTCTGTTTTTTGAGAACTTTCTGATGGTCAACATGGGACCTTGAATTGCAAGAGGCGGAATAATCGCGTGAACACGAGAGCCATCTGCTAGGCGTGCATCCACGTAGGGCTGCTTTTCATCTATTCGTCGTCCAACACTCGACACAATTCGTTCAATCACACCTAGGAGCTGGGCAGTACCCGAAAAGTTTACATTGCTGAGAACAAGTTTGCCTCCGCGCTCAATGAAAATCTGATCCTTCCGATTGACCATGATTTCACTAACCGAGTCGTCATTCAGAAGATCTTGAATTGGCCCGAGTTCTAGTGCCTCGTCCAAAATTTCTTTGACGAGTTTTTGAATTTCATCTCGCGATCGGAACGGATGTTCCTCTTTTTCTAATAGTTCCACGACAACAGTTTTTGTCTTCTCTCGCAAAACCGCTTTTTTCTTGGGATCATTTCCCGTTTCGGTATCTACTTTTTTTAAGTCCATTGTCTCGATGAGTTGTTTGTGAACTCTTTGCTTCAGAGCAGACCACTGATCGGAAGGCTTTTCATCCCGCATCTGGGTTCGATCAAACACCACTTGCGAAGGCGCCTTTTTCTCTTCCGTTAATCCCTTTGGGCCTTTGGTGCTGCCTAAACGAGTCGCTGTATCGGTTGGTTTTTTTATCTGAGAAAGCTTTTCTAGGAGCTGTTGCTGCTGAATCGTTCGAAACAAAGTGAAGTAGGCTTTAGTGATCTCGGTCCTAGGCGCTGCTAAAATAAAGGGCTGTGCCTTTGCCATGGCAGCAACGGTGGTCGGTTCGTCCTCGGGAACAATCCCTAAGATCTGTTTCTTGAGATTATTCTGAATCACTTGAGGGGATATTCCTTTGGTGGGCGTAAAACGATTTACTACTAATTTAATTAGTTCAGCAGGGAAGAGAAGGTTTTGGATCTTTTCAATAACTTTTCGTGTGTGATGGAGGACTAAAATCTCAGGAAGAGTGGCGACAACAATCATGGAGCTCACTTCTAGAGCCTTTACGTTTTGGGATTCGATGTCGGAACCCAAATCGACGATGATGTAATTGTAGACACTCTGAAGAAGCTGGAACGCGCGAGCAACTTGCTGCGGTTCGAGTTGACCCATCTGCTCAGGTTCGAGGACACTGGGAATATAATGTATCCCCGAAGCATGGGGAGATACATAATTGCTCATCAGATTCGGATCAAATTTTCCCTCGTGTTGGCCCAACTCGAGGAGAGTGCGTTTATTCTTTACACCCAAAAGAAGAGCGATGTCTCCGCAAGCTCTTGGGTCCATATCCACAAGGCATACTTTGGCCTTCGTATCAATAGCGGTGGTAATTGCGAAATTGACGGCAAAAGTAGATTTTCCTACTCCCCCTTTTCCACCAATAATAGAAATGACATGAGTGCCGGCCATAGTTTAATCTTTTACTTCTCCCCTGAGTTTAATCTAAATTTGCGAGTCATATCTTCGTTTCCAGCGCTTGCTGTTTTTAAAACCTCGGGCGTTACAAAAATAATGTATTGCTGTTTTCTGCGATCAAATGCCTTAGAGCGATTCAAATTAAAAAGCGGACTTTGATTTGGGTTCTGGTTTTGGTTTTGACCAAATGCCCCCGCTCCAGAAGCGCCTGCTGCAGTAGGCGCTCTGTTATAACCAGCAAGGGCTTCGTCGATAGCAAAGCCACCGATAGCTGCTGAATCTCCATTTTTTATGTTGATCGTGGTTGCAAGTGAATTACGAGCAACGATTGGCTGCCCTTGGTTATTACCGATTACTGAACCCAATGAGAGCTGGATGCCTAAATCGATGCTATCTGAACCGTCGATAGTTGCTGCTTTAATCTTAAGAGAGTTTTGCACCGGAACCTGAGTCAGAGAGGCAACTCCATTAGCATTGAGCACGCTCGAGTAAATGTCGACTGAACTGTCAATCGTTCCCGGTTGGTCCGACTTGTCCTTAACAATGAGTTGCTGTTGTTTCAGTACTCTTGCGTGCTGGTGAGTTTTTTGTGCGCTTAACTTAGGTAGAAGACCACTGATCGTGGCAATAAGAGTCGAAGTGATTTCACCGGCGGCGCTATCAAATTTTACCGCACTTTGATCCTCGGACAGGGGCCGCCAATTGAAATTAAAAGCTTTGTCATATTCATTACTCAGTTCGACAAAGTTAACTGTGATTTTAATGTCTGGTGCTGGGGGAGGAGAAGCCCTTCGGCGAGTTTTCAAAAAGTCGTAAATGGTGGGGACACCAGATTCACCGCCCTCGGCTTTTTCTCGAACGTCAGCGTCTCCCTTGGCTTTGTACACGACCACCTCTGGCATGTAAGTGCGGGCAATTTCCTTCGCTCTGTCGCCCTCGGTATCATCAGCGGCAGTTCCTTCTAGAAACAAGTTGTTGTTGATCACTTTGACGGTGATTTCAGGCGAGCCGATTTCACGCTCAATTCTTTCCGCAAGAATGGTCATTGTGAGCTTACTAATCGTGGCAAGATTCTTAACAGGAACAGAACCCTTTTTAGTATCTCGTTCTTTCAAGGCTTCTACGACTCGATTGATTCGAACCATATCCTTGGGAAGTACGATTTCACCATCTAGGACAACTGTTCCCCCAACTGACCGGATTTTTAATCCTTCAATATCTCCCAGGAGCTCTTCCAGCTGGGACATAACCTGACCGAGATCCTCTCTAGTGACACGAACAGAATAGGAAATACGCGGGACGCCACTCGTATCATGAATTGTCAGATCTGTCGTTCCGGGAGTTTTCGGGGTTAGCATGAGCTTTGTGATTTCAGGAACCCCTTTTTCTTTATATCGCTCATACTTTAGAACTGACTCGTCGCCCAAGTTTACGGGTCCCACAGCAAAGGGAAACTGGAGAATGCGAGAGGCCCCCATAGGTAAAGTAAGAGTTTTATCTTTACCCTTAACGATCACCGCTTCATCAGGTGTTGCTTTTTCTACCTCATCCTCTGTGCTCAGAGCAAAAATCGGAGCAAACAGCAGAATCGCCAGAATAAAAGCTTTCATGACTACATCCTTCCTAAAAATCGGTTCCACTACTCCGTAACTGGAACCAGATTTCCTCCCTGGAAATCATTAAATTTAACCGTTGGAGGCTTCTGAGCTGTTGGTGGTTTTGGGCCTCGAACGAAAAACGAATCGGGTCCCATCACATCCTCCAAAGTTTGATTTCTTTTGGATGTGATAGTTCTGTCGTCCGCATTTCTCATCAAAAGTGTGAGGGTGGAACCGTAAGTACTCATCACAAAGGCGATGGTTTGTGCTTGTTCTGGCGTCACCTCTAAAGTAACTGTCGCATAGTTGGCATCTGTTTTGGCGTAATTAAGGGTTTCTCGAAGCTCTGTCTTGTTTTTTGGGATTTCTGGGTTTTTGTCATTCATCAATTGACTGATGATTTGCTGATCGACTGCTTTCGGAGCTTCTGTCTGAATGGTTCTGCCTGAGGCGAGAACCAGAAGGTCTTGGATGAACACTTTTACTTCATTCACCCGCTTTACTTTGCCAAATTGCTCGACATCATATTCAAACACGGCGGCCAAATCGACTCTGTTTCCGGGACGTAATTGGTATCCGACAGAGCTTCTGATATTTACGGGAACCGAAATAGCTCGTTTTCCTCTTGTGATTTGGGAGTCTAAGCCAGAGTAAATATTTTTTCGAAATGATCTTGTTGTCCAGAATGAATTCCCCTTTGCTGATGGGGATTGCAGCTACGGAATCGTAAACATCTTCTTGATTTCCAATTCGGCCAGGAGGAAGAAACTTGGCTGGAACCGTTAGGAGCGTAATGTCAGTGGGACGAATCGTTTCATACTGAAGAATATCGCGCTTGGCCACTACGATATTTTCAGTGACCTGATATTCGCTCTTGAGACGTTCATCTTCTCCGGAAATGTATTGCCACACCAAATACATCGCCAGGAACGACAGACCGATTGATAAGATTGTTGCTCTTTTTTCCATACTAATTATCCATCGCTCATTGGGGATAGGGCTGCCCTCCCCGATAGTCATAAAACCTTGGTTCATATTTTGGTAAAGCGGGCAACTTTACTTTGCTGTCACCTAAGGCGCTCTCTTTACCAATGACTTGTTCCAAAAGGGTGGTTGGGAGAGGAACAACCGCCTCTTCCGCTGAGTTCCGGAGAGTCAAATAAAGAGCCTGATCCCCAAAACCATTTTGAATCAGAATGAGCTTTTCAGCTTCTGCCAGAGGCAGTTGTACCGTAATCGTATTGTAATTATCGTCGGGACGTGCAGTGGTGGAAGGGTCTAAACCTGTTTGATAAAGATCTTTTCTTCTTTGGTTTTCAAACTCAGCCTCAAGGCTGCTAAGAACCGCTCTATTCACACGAGTGGGAACGCTGTGAACGACTGCTTTTCCAGTCGCAAGAACCAGAACATTTTGGAAAACAGTTTTTACTTCGACGTAGCCCCTGGGGCCCGCTCCGCCCGGCTGCTCTTTTTCATATTTAGCAGCTACCATGATGTCTACACGGTTTCCTGGTCTAATGAGTTTTCCCACACCTGTATGGGGTGATATTTGAATCGTAACAGCCCGGTTTTCTTTTTCGAGCTGCTTATCTAGCACCGGTTTGCCTTCTTGCTGGATGAGCTTAGTCAGAGTGATTTGTTCTCCGGGGTAGATATTTACATAGCTTGAACGTCCTAGGACTTCCGAGATTAAACTGGGGGGAATCGTTTGAGGCTGGACAAACTTTTTGTTGATGGTTGCTGTAGTTAATTGTTCGGGACGAATGAGTCCGTACTCAGGAATATTCTCCTTCGCTACGACGACTTCAATCATCTCTCCGAAGCCGCGAGTGATTTCGGACTGTCTCATGCTCGTGTAGCCAATAACCAAAGCGATAGCTATGGCTAAAGCCAAACCAGCAAGTAGAATAGTTCGATTCATTTAATCACACCTCGGTTCTCGGCAAATCCCGACAGTTGTCTCTATACTGATCGGCCCTTTTACGATTTTTCTTTTGGGAGTATTTCGTTCATTGGCATTTTGATATTGCACCGCAAGAAAATTACGCACTGCTAACCGTCCATTCGGATCTGCGACCTTATCCACCACGAAATTGGCTCTGTAATCGGTGCGTTGATATAGATTCATCGCGGCATACTTCTGGCCCACTTGAGCTGTCCGCATCGAGTAGTAAGCGTTGATCGTGTAATAAATGAGCCAAATCAAAAATGGCAGAGATATAGCCATTTCAACGACTGCTTGTCCTTTTCGATTTTTAAGAGAACTTAACATCCGTTGTCCTCCATTCGACTGACCAGATCACCCGCATTGATTCCTAAACGATTTGTAAACTCTTTAAAAAAGCCTACGCATTCATCAAAGTTAGGATCCCTTCCTAAAAAACTTTCACTGGTAAGAGAGATGACGCTATCAACTTTGTTTTTTGAAAATAGGGGAGGGAGATAAAACAAATTTAAATCATAATTCACTCGGATCCCTTCAGAGAGATTCGCTCGATCGCCTGGATTGATTTTTGTGAATTGCAGATTAGAAACATTTCGAACCAGTCCACTCACTCGAACAGGACTGACATAAGCTTCAAAAACCTCTTGGGCTTTTGCAATTTGACTCCCCCGATCGCCATGAGCTGCTTTGTAAGTTCTTGCTGCCATAAAGGTGGCGTAATCCATGTACTGACTGAGAACGAGCACAAAAGAGAGGCTTAAGAAAAAGATAAGAAAGAAGAACACTACAAGACAAATCAAGGTAAACTCAACAGCCGTTTGTCCTTTTCGATTCTTAAGTTGAATGAGACGTTTCATTTTCTCCTCTAAAAATGTAAAGCTTTGAACCGGTCCGAGTTCGAGGGATGTCCTCTTTGTCCCGGTTGCTTTTCAGTTTCTGAGAGCTCTCCATCTTTTGCTACGCTGCCGAGTTTCGAGCGAATGTCTTCAATCGTTTTCACAGTAAAATCTCCGAATTCCGGCAGAATAAATAAAGCAGTAGCTGCAGCAGCAAGAGTCAATAGCAGGAACTCAACTACCGTTTGCCCCTTTTCGGTTTTTAATTGAACGTCCATCCACGAGTCTCCGCTATTTTTAAAACCGAAAAAGCACATAAAAAAGCTGGCGCAAAGGGAATCCGAGTGAGTTTCGATCGAAACAGATCTTTCAAGCCATTGCGAAATAGGCGAATAAGAATTCCAGCGAGGGCACCAATAACAATCGTAAGCGCCGCTAATTTCAAAGTTTGCGAAGGATTCAGCCAAGCTCCGGCAGCCATGAGTAGTTTCACATCACCTGCGGCCATGATCTTAGAAAAATAAAGAGGAAAAAAAACGGCTAAAGCGACGCCGACGGAGAGAAGCCCGACGGTCAAGTCTTCCCACCCAAAAGAAAAGAAGCGAAAGCTCAACCCCACCGCTAGAAAGGGAAAGGTCAGCGCATTAAAGATCTTGCCCCAAAGAACATCGGTGACACTTGCTAAGAAGAGCAAGCACCACACTCCTATTTCCAAAGCTCCGGCCATACGTCCCCCTTACGTTACTTAGGAAGCCAGACGAGCCCTATGAACAGACCTCAACGAGCGAATTTTTCGCCCGTGCGAGTTTCGATTTCGATGTTTTTTTCCAGCTCTTGTAAGCCTTCATTAAAAACACCGTTGAAGAAACTCACTAATTGCGCAGATAAGATGGCACCAAAGGCAACCAGAAGAATATACTCGACGGTGCTTTGCCCACGAGTTTTCTTAAGGATGCCCCTAACGTCCATCATTCTCCTTGCAGGAGCGGCACTTTTTATCGAGCCGCGCCTTTCATGATCCCATTAACGGTCCCACCGATTTGATCAAAGATTTGGTTCGTTAGCTGACCAATTCTTTGCTGCATTTGCTTTCCGAGCACGCTAATCACCACTACCACTACGGCAATGATCAATAGGTATTCGACCGTTGTCTGTCCTTGTTCGTCTTTTAGGAATTGCTTCAACATAGTTGTTACTCCTTACCAGTTGTTTGGTTCTTAAAGTTGTTATGACGCAACGTTCTATACTCTTAGTGTAGCAACTCCTGAGTTCCAGGTCAAAACGGGACATGACCTAAGTGTTTGAAAACACAATTGAAAACCCGTCTAACCTTTCTACAATTCGTCCTTTTCTTATCGGAAAACCCTGTATTTTCCATAAGCTAGAAATCTTGCTTTTCGTCAGGTATTGGATCAGTCATTCAGGGGACTTAGCCAAGTGCCTAAAATGTCACTACAAAAGACTGTCTCACTATGATACATTGCGTTAAATTTCGGGCTGGAAGTATTCTGTAAAAACACAGGGGGCACAGGGTTGTTTTGTAGGCGTATTCTCCTCGGTTCGCTTTTCATTGGGTTGGGCGTTCTTTTTTCAGGGCAAGGCTCCGGACAGAAAAAAGAATCCGTTTTTGGTGAGGCTCCGAGTTGCTCTGATGTGATTCAAATCTTTTCGTGGAGTCGGAAAAATCACGGACTCACCGAGCCCTCGCTGCGAGATCCTGGCTTTGCTAAAAAAGTAGCTGCTCTGTTTGCTGAAAAGGCAGATCCCCACTACATTCTGTTTTTAGAAACGGAAGTTAATCAACTCAGTCAAAAAGTATCCAAACGCTGGAACTCTTTTGTTCAGAAGAACGAGTGTGGGGTTTTCACCAGCTGGTTTGATGAAACTCTGGCGATGGCCAAAAAACGCTTAGACTCTCGAAACGCTTTAAAACCAAAATCGGCCAGCACACCAGCTCCAGTAAAATACCATTCGTTTGCTGCTACTCCCCAGGAGCTTGCCCAACGACAAAAAGCATTTCTAGAGAGTGTTCCCTACGAAGCAAAAGAGATTTTGTTTCCCGATGACCTAGATTCCAAAACAATTTTAGTAAAAGCGCTCCTCGGTGCACTTGATCCTTATTCAACCTATTTCTCAGAAAGCGAGTTTAGTGACTTCTATGAAGAGCTATCCGGAAAATCGGCCGGAGTGGGCATTACCGTTGAGAAGTCTTTCAAAGGACTCCAAATCACGGAAGTGACAGCCAAGTCCCCTGCTTTTTTAGCGGGAATTAAATCGGGGGATCAAATTGTTGAGGTTGATGGAAAAAGCCTATCCGAACTCAGCTTCAAACAGGCAGCCCAACTGTTAAAGGGAGAGGACGAAACTGAGCTTGAGCTCACTTTGGAAAATCAAAATGGCCGCTCAGTAAAAACACTTAAGCGGACTACTCAAGTTTTTGAAGATAAAAAAGTAGCAACACTCCAAGTAAAAAAAGAGCACGATAAGCAAATAGCTCTCATTTCAGTCCCGAGCTTCTATGGTCGAGGCGGATTGGGTTCGGAAAATGAGAACGAGCGAAGCAGCGCCGAAGATTTAAGAAATCAAATTGAAACCCTACAAGAGAAAGGCAACTTGAATGCCTTGATCCTAGATTTAAGAGGGAATCCGGGGGGGTATCTCGAAGAAGCGATTACCATGGCTGGATTTTTCTTAGGCCCCAAAGCAGTTGTAGGAATAAAGGACCGAGAAGAGCTGCGTACGTTGAAAGCGGATTGGACTGAGAAACCCATTTACACTGGATCTTTAATTGTTTGGGTTGATGAAGAAACGGCTAGTGCAGGGGAGGTGCTTGCAGCTGCTCTGAAAGACCATCAAAGAGCCATTCTGGTGGGAAGCCCGACTACTTTTGGTAAGGGGAGTGTTCAAAAACTCATCCGACTCAATGATCCTTTTCTAAATCTAAAATTAGAAAAAAATACTGGGGTCATTAAATTAACTACGAGCGCATTTTTTTCCCCCCTTGGCCACTCCCCAGTTAACGGTGGAGTGAAAACGCATATTGCGCTTACTGAAAAATCACCCCAATCGGTCGCCCATGAAATGAAACCGCAAGGACTCAAGACCAAAGATTTAGAGCCATTGATGGATTCTTCACAATTAAAAGAGATAAATGATAAAGCAAGCGAGATCCAAAGCTTAGTCGCTCGAATTCAAAATAGTGAACGAGATGAGGAATCGGCGATGGTAACTCAAGTGTTTGAAATAGCGGATCAGGTCTTGGAACTTAAGACTTTTTAAATTGGATAACTCTGTTCCTACCTGCGTGTTTGGCTTGGTAAAGAGCGGTATCAGCCTGTTGAAAGAGTTCAGTCATGATAGCCTCGGGATTAAGCCCGTCCTCCCAGGCTCTATTAAGAGTTGCCGTTCCTTGACTCAAAGTAACGGGTATTCTTTTTCCCTCAAAAATGAACAAAGTGGTTTCAATCCCTTTTCTGAAGCGCTCTGCGAAAACCTCAGCGCCTTGTTCATTGCAGTTATTTAAAAGAACAACAAATTCTTCACCGCCAAAACGACCAGCACAATCTGTCTCACGCATCATGTTCTTTAGAGTTGCTGCCACTATTTTTAGTACATAATCACCGGCTTGATGCCCATGAGTATCATTCACTTTTTTGAAATGATCGATATCACACATTACCAAGGTTACAGGTCTCAGATCTCTCAGGGAGTTTTTAATAGACTTTGTGACCGTCTCTTCCATGTAAACTTTGTTGTAGAGCGAAGTGAGTCCATCGGTCACCGAATCCTTCTTCTTTTCGTCGTACTTAGAGAGAAGAACTGCTTCGGCAGTTACATTTCGTAGGGTAATGAGTGCTCCCACAACTTCTCTGCTCTTTGAGAAAACAGGTACCGCTCCAATGATTAGCTTAAGCTCGGGGTAAGCTTTAGAGCTTCCCATGACTTCATCTAGTCGCAATGCCTTTTCTGTGAGCATCACATCAATACAGGGATTGACGTCAGAGGTAAGGCGAACGAGATCTGAGAAATTGCCGATTTTGAGTATTTTGCGATGGGACTCCCCGACGAGTTCGGTGAAAGCGAGATTGAAGTCGACCACTTTTCCAGCAATGTCGACAACGCAGTAGGCATCGAGAAAGATTTCAAGTGTACTTCTGAATTCCTCGAGCCACGCATCTAGCGGAGCTACAATTTTAACAGCTGGTTCACCCATAAGTTCTTACTTCTTAAACGCAAAATATTGTCTGGGGCTACCATCCAATTCCATTTCCCCAGCATTACATTTGGTACACAAGAAAGACTCAGCGATTTTCGGTGGATTGGAAGCAAGCGCATCCGATCCAACAAGAACCAGTTGTTCCGCTTCGCAGTTGCTGCAAATGTACGGAGCATAAACAGAAACAACACTTCCATGTCCACAAAAGCTGGGTATCATACTCATCTGACGGACGATAACGGGAGGACACTCAACATAAAACACTGGCTTATCTGTATGTGTTTTCCAAAAATTAACCCAACCACGAATACCCAGTGAATTGATTCCGGTGATTCCCGAAAGGTTTAAGTAAAGAGGCCCTGAACTCTTCTCAAGGGTTGCAAAGTCCGTATCTTCATCAATTATCCCAGTCAATCGTAGTTGTTCTTTGCCATCGACGACAACTTTCTCTACTTTGAATTTATCGTTGTGCATTGTTACTCCTCAAAAAAATTAAATGAGAACGAATCAGGGTCAAACTGGTTTGTTTGTGCAAGCCAAACCGAGAAGCGTGTCTTTTTCCCGGGTTCAACTTGAATACTCAAGTGTGTTGTTACCCCATAGATAAGGTATAGACCCAAGCCCGCCCCAGAGTGTTTCTCATCAAAGGCAAATTCCTTGTTTGTGCGGAAAAAGCAGCGAGAAAAGCAACCCCTAAAGTCTTCAAACGTGAGCGAGCCTCCCTGATCCTCAACTACCAGGTGTAATCCGTTCCGATTTTCGGCATAGGACAATTTGACTTCCTCTCCAGGGGCTAAGGTGACATTTGAAAGGCGCTCATATTTATCTTGCTTCGATTGGTTTTTATATGCGTGGTAAAAGGAGTTGGAGAGAAGTTCCTCGGTGACAAGTTTTAGTCTTTCTCTGTTTTGAGATTTTTGCCCAAACTGAGTTGAGGCAACTAAGCCCTCAATACATTCTGAGCGCTTCTGGCTTTGACTGATCAGAAGCACTTTGGGACTAGAAAGTTCCCAGGGGTAGGGAAGAATGGTCCCGTTGAAAGAGGCCTCAGTGGCCTTCCAGCAGGGGTCATTTAAACCCAAAATTGACGAATGGACATGGCGAACATTGTTAATAATCGCCTCGGCGCCTTCCTGCTTTGAAAAAAGTCCCGTTTTTACTTCGGGAACAGGGCGACGCGACTTTGTATTGGATGAGTTCATGCTGCTCTCGAATTTAATTGCGAATGCGCCTTTTTCCATCCAAAGAGCACAAAAGTGATGTCATCTTTCTGGGGTGCTCCCTGGGCAAACTCATCCACTGCCTTCACAAGTGAACTCTTAATCGTGTCCAGTGGCTCATGGGCAAGAGCTGCAAAAGTATTTTTGAGTGCACGCTCTCCCCAAATCTTACCCTCAGGGTTATTTGCCTCAGAAATACCGTCGGAATAAACGAGGACAGTATCCCCGGGCTCGAGTTGAACCGTCAGACTTTCATATTGTGAGTGTGCTTGAAATCCGAGACGCTCACCCCGCACAAAAAGCGCCTCTGCTTTTGGTTTTGCGGACTTTCCATCGGTATTCAGGTTACTATTGGGCCTGACATAAAAAGGCGCTTCATGACCAGCATTTGCAATCGTGAGAAGTCCGGTGTCTAAATCGAGCTGAGCTACACTCATGGTCATAAGGAGTTGTCCCTTACAGGATTGAAAAACGATTTCGTTGATCCGAGTGAGCATTTCTGTTGGAGTCAGTGCTGAACCAGTGTGAAATTCAGTCAGTGTAGCAATACAACTCTTTACAACTGCGGTAACAATCGCAGCAGGAGCTCCGTGTCCGGTAGCATCCCCTAGAAGGACTGTAAGTTTATTATCTTTTACAAAGGCATCCCAGAGATCTCCACCGCACTCAGATGCTGATTTGTAGAAGGGAACAACTTCTGTTGAATCAATCTGAAGTTGGGGAGGAGTGAGAATGGTATTTTGAATGAGACTCGCTGTGGCTAGCTCTTCTTCCATTCGAGCCTTCTCGGCTGTTTCCTTGAGGAGACTTACGATTTTACCGGTCATCCACTCAAAGGCCGAAGCTACTTTTTCAACTTCATCACCAGAAGTAATATTCATTTTGAGATCAAAATTTCCTGTACCGATTTCCCTTGCTGCACTTTCAAGTTTTTTGATGTTCTCGGTTAACTTTGCAGAGAACACAACGCTTGCGATGAGTGCTAGTGAAATAATTAGGAGACCGATCTGAAACGATTGCTTGGTCAAAACGCTTAGTGCTCGGAAAGCATCGGACTGTTTAATTTGAGAAACCAAGTAAACATCTCCAATTCCGGTGTTGGCTAAATTAGCCAGATAGGCTTCGTTGTTTATCTCAATTTCGAGCGCTTCTCTAGGAAGAGAAGTGGTTTGAATTCTCTTCAACACAGGATGGTCAAACGGCTTGCTCGAAAACGTTAGAAGCTGATCGTCATCTGGGTGACTCACGAGATCTCCTTTGCGAGACACCAGAAATAAAGTTGCTAATTCGGATTGTTTAAGGGTTTTTTGCAGGAAGTCTTGAGTGATATCGACAGCAATAGCGGTATCTGATGAAGGATCACTAACCATGTTCCCATTGAAGATAAGAGTTAACACGGGAAGTTGCTTGTTACTCTTTTCGCCTAACAACTTTGCCGAACGATTAATTAAGATCAATTGTGATTGAGCAGATAAATCAGCTGAACTAAGCGGTCTGACCGAATCCAACTCCTTTAAAGCATCCTGCTTAAGTCCCAGACTTTCCAGAAGCTTCTTGTTTGTGTGTTTTCTAATAGGAGAGTAATTTCCACCAGTGGCTTGGTAAAAAGTGACAGCTAAAACCTCTTGCCCCAGCCGATTCGACAAGCCTTGGGTTACTTTAGGATCGCTAATCGGGGTGGACTCAGAAGCGGAGAATAATCGGGGTAACATCACTTGCAATTCGTCTAGCCGACCTTTCAGTTCCAATTTAATTTCGCTCGTACTGGCTTTTAACGTCGTTAAGCTCCAATCCAACACAAAGAGTTTCTTATCTTGTAAAAACGTTTTTCGAGTGAAAAAGAAGAAAGTGGAGATACCGCTCACCACAACTAACAAAAAGACACCCAATAATTTGTACTT
>RFNV01000285.1 GCA_009927005.1 Pseudomonadota bacterium | reverse complement strand
TAGAAAAGCTTTACTTCTAGCACAGGGTTTTTCTATCGTCTACGGTATGAAATTAGCTACTTGGAATGTAAATGGCCTTCGTTCGGTAGCCGAAAAAGGCTTCTTAAAATGGTTTGATGACCTTAGTCCGGACATCGTTTGCTTACAAGAAATCAAGGCTCGTCCAGAGCAACTAGACGCTTCGTTAATCAATCCAAAGCGGTACCACAGCTTTTTTCATCCTGCCGAAAAAGCTGGGTATAGTGGGCTCGCTATTTACTCCAAAAAAGAGCCACTGAAAGTTTTGGGGGGATTGAACAAGACTGAGTTCGATCGAGAGGGAAGGGTTCTCGCTCTCGAATATGGTGATTTTTTTCTGATTAATGCCTATTTTCCCAATAGCCAGCGAGATCATGCTCGCTTGGGCTATAAACTAAAGTTCTGTGACGAGATGCTTTTTTTCCTAAACCAGCTCAACCTTAAAAAGCCGGTTTTGCTCTGTGGGGATTTTAATATTGCCCATAAAGAAATCGATCTCAAAAACCCAAAAGAAAATAAAGACAATGCTGGTTTTTTACCGCAAGAGCGGGCCTGGATGGATAAGCTTTTAAGCTCTGGGTATGTGGATGGCTTTCGCCTTTTTAATTCTTCACCCGAACAATACACTTGGTGGAGCTACCGCCCGACCATTCGGGAAAGAAACATTGGTTGGCGTTTAGATTACTGGGTAACCCATCAAGCCTTTGCCAATCGCCTCAAAAACGTTATCCATCAGCCCGAAGTGATGGGGTCTGATCACTGCCCCGTCCTTCTTCAATTAAAGCCTTAGATTGTGAAAGAAATCCCATAATTTGTGGTTTAAGTCTGGGCCCCCTTTAACCGAAAAATATGCGATGCGTTACAGTGCCTTAATTGTCGATGATTCGGCCTCGATTCGGCTAGAGCTGCGGTCTTTGCTGGAGGAGTGCGGCTACACCGTAGCTGGCGAGGCGAAGAATGGGTTAGAAGCCATCGATAAATATATCCGGACTAAGCCCGACTTGGTGACGATGGACATCGTGATGCCGGAGCTCAATGGCCTCGACGCCACTCAAGAAATTTTTAAATACGATCCGCAGGCAAAAGTGATCGTGATCACATCGAGTTTATCTCAAAAAATTAGACTGAAAGCCGAAGAGTTAGGTGTGCGCTCGTTTGTGGTCAAACCGATCACGTTGGATAAGCTAAAAAAGGCTTTAGAGCTGCTCAAATCCCCAAAGAAGGAAGTCAAATATGGGTGATCTGGCGCTAAAACAAATAGAGTTTTCCGAACTCAATTCGGAAAAGTTTCCCTTTCAAAATCTTCTCACCAAAGCTCTCGTCGAATCTCTATGCCCCCTGCTGAAATCAGAGATTGTTTTTGGCACGTTAGAGCAAATTTCCGAGCCCATGAACCAAGAGTTTTGGATTGAGGCCTTGGTCCGAGGCGATCTGGAAGGAAAAATTGGAATGGGTTGCGATGGCTCTACCCTTCGGGGGATTACGCAGTCCGGAACTACCCAGAGTGATAATATTTTCGTTTTAAAAAATGGTTTACTTAGCCTTCACGAAACTCTCGTGCAAAATTTTGAAAAGCAATTTTCAGAGGAATCCTTTCGCTGCGATTTGAGAAAAGGAACTGGCTTTCGTGAAAATCATCAAGTAACACCCGACAGCTCTAGCTTATTTCGCTGTCCGGTCGAAACGCCTTATGGTTTGTTAAATGTCTTCGTGGCTTTGCAGCCAACCTCCAAAGAATTGAAAAGCGAAATAGTTGAGAGAGGAAAGATCGACCAAACCAAAAAAATCCGAGTCTTTTCAGGACAAATCGATTCGTTTGTCGAACAAGTGCAAAATTTGGAGCAACTGGAGAGACGTCTTCTTCAGGGCCCCGAGGTTCGAAGCCAGTTGCGCGGCCAAATCAAGAAAATGAAGCGCTCGTTGTATCAATTGCGTACTGATTCATTGGATACGATTTTTCCGCCAGCCCAAAAACTGGTGAACGATCTTTCCAAAAACCAAGGGAAGCAAGTCGCTTTAGAGTTAACGGGTACTTGGCTCCATTTACATAAAACCCTTTTAAACTTCATTTACGAGCCTATTCTTCACCTTATCAGAAACGCAGTAGACCATGGGATAGAAGAACCGCTGAAGAGAGAACAAAATGGGAAAAAAGCAGCGGGCCGCATTGGAATTCTCGCAAGCTTCAATCAGGGGATTTTAAGAATTGTTTTCTCTGATGATGGAGCGGGTTTGGATTTTGGTGCGATAAGAGAGCGAGCCGTTGCGAAAGGGATTTTCAATATTGAGGAAGCCAACTCCAAGCCCAATGAGGAATTGGCCCAGCTCATTTTTCAGCCCGGGTTTACCACTCGAAAACAAACCAATTTTGTTTCAGGCAGAGGGCTGGGACTGGATGTGGTGAAAAAGTCATTGGATTCTGTTGGCGGGACGATACGGTTAGTCTCCACCTCAACTCATGGGACCTCGTTTGAACTTCTGATACCCATCAACGAAGATTTTTCTCCTATTTCAGCTCCAGCTGAAAACGCAGTTCTTCGAAAAGAAGAAGAGGAAAAAATACAGCTCCTAGATGAACTGACAGATTATCAAGAGCGGTTTGTTCGTGCGCTTCAAGCTTTGGGATCCGAGGAAACCCTTCAATCAGCTTACGAAGCCTACCGCATAGCCCACCTCATGAAGGGGATCTGCGGGTTCTTGGGATGGAATCGAGTGGTGAGCTATCTTTATCCTTTTGAAGAGGTTTTGAAACTCCTCTCTGAGGAAAAGATAGTTCTCAGTGAATATACAATTCAGACTCTTCAAGAAGCTGCCCTTCAACTAAAAAGCTTTTATACCGCATCGAGAACGCAGGGGTCTTTCTCTTTGAATAAATTGAGGCGTTCGGAGTCGAGAATGCTTCAGTTGATTTGGGGATCAACCCGTAATGATGATAAGACCCATCTCTTTATTGGTAAATACCACTTGAATGCCGTTGAAAACTTCTTACTGCCTTTGGCTAAAAATGGTTCGTTTAGCGTGCGTCCAGAAGCAGATTTTACAAAGGGCATTGGGTTGCCCTATGGTGCTTTGATTCAGTTCAATGGCGACAGAAGGGGATTTGCGGGAATTTATCTGCCCGAATCTACTTTAAAAGAAGTCATTCATCCATTTATCACGGGTTCAAAAGAAAAAACTGGGAACAAAAGAGCTTTGGGTTCACTCTCTGAGTTTGGAAATTTGATGGGAAATCAGTTTGCTGAAGCTTGTGCTGGTGTCGGCATCACCATTCAACCATCAGCTCCCTTGACGTACTACGGTTTAGGCGAGCCCATGAGGGCTTTGGGAGTGCCCACCTACTGTTTCCAATGTGAAATCAATGGTTACTCATTTTACTTAGCCGGCGACTTTAGGCTGCCCCAAGATTTTTCAGAGACATCAAATAAAGAAGCAATGACCAGCTCTCCTCCGTCGTTTGAGATTTTGCCCCAAGTAATCGAGCAAAGTTTGGCAGAGTATGAACTAAAAGCGACGATGGCTCAGGAGCCGTCTCAATCAGATCTCATCGGATTTGATGGAGGCTTCACAAGCGTCGTAAGTTTTGTCTCAGAAGACAAAGTGACTCCAGATATGGTTCTCTTTTTGAGCTACGAATCTTCCGTGGTAGATCATCTTCTGGGAGCCACAAACAAAATGCGGCGTCGCTTGCAACAAGAAGATCTCGATTTCTTTGATTCTCTTGGATTAGTGACTGAGCAAATGAGCCGAATGTTGCGTGAAAAATTGGAGCAGCGAAAAATAAGGGTGCTGCCGGGGTCTCCTGCTGTGTTTATGGGAAAAGCCTATGTGGCAAACTTTAATCGGCTCTTTGTGACTAACAAATTGGTTGGAAATTCAGAGGGGGGCAGAGTAGAGGCCCAAGTGTTATTTACTGAACTATTAGAAGATAAGGCAAACTAGTGTCCAAGAAGAATATTTTAATCGGGTGTGGTATTGTCGTTTCCGTTCTAGTGTTGTGGTGGGGATTGGCTCAGGCTCCCGAAGTCCAAGCACCACAAAGTGAAGCAGATGCCGAAGTACGCGCTCAAGAAAATCGAGAGAAAATGGCAGTTCTCTACCAGGCTCCCCGCGATGCCATTGGTGGAGAAGGGAAAGAGGTAACCCCAGAGTGTTTAGAATTTTGGAATACTCTGAGGGGATTTGACCTAACTCGAGGGCAAAGCGAATTTCCAGATATTAAAGCAGCAACGAAAAGCGAGCGGTGTAGTTCGGTCCCGCCCGCTTTAAAAAACCTACACGATCATTTCAATAAAACGTGCGGGCCAAAAGCAAATTCAGCCCAGTGTTTAGTCGCGCTCTATTATTACCGAGCAGGACTTTCCGATTTTTTGACTCGAAATCTCAAAGTTGAACAAATCAACGATCCCAAAGTGTTGATTGATAAAATGCTAGCAAATCGAGAAATCAATCCAGAATTAAGTGTAAAAGCTGCTGAGAAACTTTCCGAACTCGAGCCATCGCTTTATGAGGCCAGAAAAGCCCAAGTGTTGGGGCAACTATTTTTAGCAACTAAGCAAGCTTCGGGTGCCAACGGGGATGCTTGGGGAAAATTGGATGATGCGATTAGAAGAGCAAAAGAGTTGGGAAATTCCGATCCTGAACTCTTAGAAGCGGAGCTGATGAGCGAATTATTTCGTTCCAACAATACTGCTCGTGCTCAGGAAAAAGCCAAAGAAGCAGCCGAAGACTTCCCAAATGAATGGCGCGGTCCTTATTTCGCTGCTTGGGCTCTTTTTAAAGATGGCCGAGGCCAAGAAGCTTTAGATTATTTGGTCGAAGCCCAGAGAAGAGACCCCGGAAATGCCCGAGTAAGAGAAACGCTTGAAGGAATAAAAAAAGGAGACGCCAATCCTTTTAAGGGCGGCATCTCCTTTTCCGATTTAAGCCAATATTATTAGCGGCAAATCAGCTGATTTTGGTAAGTCGTAACCCATCTGAGGTGCCAACCACCAAAAGGTCCTTGTACCCACTGCCAAGCGGAAGTAGGAACTGTGACCCAACCGCAAGCGGGAGCAACCGGGTAAACAGGCACCACTGGAGCTGGAACCACTGGCATGACTGGAGCTGGATAAGCAACAATCGGAGCCGGATAAACAGGAACCAACGGAGCTGGATAAACTGGATAAACATACTGAGCTTGAGAAACCGAGCTCACCAGTGAGCCCAGAACTGCCAAACTAACGATTAACTTTTTCATTTAGGTACCTCCAAGAAAACTAACAACTGGCCCCTTTTTGCGCCAGGCGTCACAAAAAGTCAAAGGCTATTCTGATTTGGGTGAAATAAGATTGTAATTTCGATATTCGCCCAATCGGAAGGGGCAGATTTTTTCCCACAGCAACGTGACCGCGTTTTTGAGTTCACGTTTATTCCAGCGGCGTTCGCACTGACTTGGATCTACTAAATTATTAGAATGTCTAATCTTTTCTTGAATGACCTGGGGGTGAGTGCCTTTGAAGGAAGTCAGTCCAAAAAGCCGGTAAATCTGGAAAGCTTTTTCATTAGTTGTGGGCACTTCTCCCCACCATTGGGATAGTTGGTGGGTCTTTTTCATCAACCCTTCTTGATTTCTGACATAGCCGTAGTGAAAGACCCGAGCCTGGGAAGCAATGGCGTTAAGCCGTTTTCCGGACAGCCTAAACCCTTGAGCATCTCGAAAAGATTCAATGTCTCTTCCATTCTTAAAGGCTCGAACTTCTCGTCGATACCAGTTGCGTCCTTGAGCTAAAAAAGAATAGTTCCCATAGAAATGGAGATAATCAAAAACAATCCCATCCACTTCGGAGAGGCCATTAGCTTTTTGAATGGCTTTTCGAATGAGGGGGTAATCCGCTTCATGGAAAACTTCATCTGCTTGAATATAGATGAGCCAACTTCCGCGACAGTGTTTCATGGCGGTATCTGACTGGGCTTTTAACTGAAAGCCACCGGTCTGATTGGCGCGTTCCCAGACGGTCTGAATGATTTTTATTTTATTCGGAAATTCCTGTTGTAACTCTTCACACAGGGCAAACGTGTTGTCGTCAGAATCTCCACAATTGATGATGAATTCGTCACAGAGCGGGATAGCCGAACGGACGGATTCCTTAAATGGAAAATCAAGGATTCCAGCATTTCTAACAATAGTGAATCCGCTGATTTCTACTTGGCCACTCATCGAGGTCACACATTAAACCGGAACAAAAGCACATCACCTTCTTGAACGGTGTACTCTTTTCCTTCTTGCCGATAAAGTCCGCTTTCCTTGATCTTTTGTTCGGAACCAAGTCTTACAAGGTCATCACTTTTGTAGCACTCAGCACAAATGAAACCCTTTTCAAAATCAGAGTGAATGACTCCAGCTGCTTGGGGAGCCTTGGTGCCAACGGGAATCGTCCAAGCACGAGCTTCTTTGGGGCCGAGAGTGTAATAAGTAATCAGACCCAAAAGCTGGAAAGCTGCTCGAATGAAACGATTCAGGCCTGGCTCTGTAAGGCCCAAACCTTCTAAATATTCGGTACGCTCATTTTCGGGCAATTGGGCGATTTCGGATTCGAGAGCACAATCAATCACAGTAAACTGGGCACCTTCGCTTACTGCGATTCCCTTTACTTTTTCCACGTGCGCAGCTTCTTCTGGTTTTCCCGTCGAGTTTGCCACATAGAGAATCGGTTTCAGAGTAAGTAAAAACAGCTGAGATAGACGGGGAAGATCTGCTGGATCAATTGGGAAGGAACGGGCTGGTTTCCCAGCATTGAGGTGAGTTCTTAATCCCTCAAAAATTTCCATGTTTTTTCGAGCTTCTTTGTCTCCTGATTTAGCAATACGGGCATCCTTATCGATCCTTTTTTCAAGAGCCTGAAGATCCGCAAGGAGAAGTTCTGTATTGATTACTTCAATGTCTCTTTCGGGATTCACACTCCCATCCACGTGCACAATATCTTCATTTTCAAAACATCGAACCAAATGAACAATCGCGTCTACTTCCCGGATGTGATGGAGAAATTGATTGCCTAGGCCTTCACCTTTGCTGGCACCTTTTACGATCCCCGCAATGTCTACAATTTGGGTAGAGGCCGGAACGATTTTTTGAGACTTCATAATCCCGGCAATCTTCAATAGCCTAGCATCCGGAACCTCAACCACTCCGACGTTGGGTTCAATCGTGCAAAAAGGGTAATTAGCAGCTTCGGCTTTGGCAGACCCGAGAGCATTAAAAAGCGTAGACTTTCCTACGTTTGGTAAACCGACAATTCCACATTTAAGACTCATTTGATTTTCTCTTGTTAAAAGTGTTCATGGCTTTTTGAATTCCATCTTTCAAAAACATTTCAATCGCATCAGCTGCAGTTTTGACTGCTTGAGAATAAAGCTCTTTCTCATTTGGGGGGATGACTCCTAAGACATAAGACTCTGTCGGAATCACTTGAGAGCGCCCAATCCCCAATCGAACTCTCGGAAAATCCTCCGATGAAAACACTTCGGTAATCGACTTTAGCCCGTTATGTCCCCCAGTGCCTCCTGAAGGTCGTACTCGAATGGAACCTGGAGGGAGGTCGAGATCATCAGTAATCACAATCAAGTGAGTCTCCACAGGCACTTTGTAAAATTGAACCGCTTCTCGCACTGAATCTCCCGAGAGATTCATGTAGGTCTGAGGTTTGAGGAGGAGACCCCGTTGGTCGCCGTAACTGGCTTCACCTAAAAGACCTTTAAACTTCTTTTGGAAGCTTCCGGTTTTCCAACGTTGAGCTAACTCGTCAATGACATGAAAGCCAATATTGTGCCTGGTATTTTCATATTGGGGGCCTGGATTCCCAAGCCCCACCACCAGAAATCGAGTTCCTTGCGAAGCCACCTGAGCGTCGTCAGACTACTTTTTCTTTTCTTCTTTTTTCTCAGCGCCCGCTTCACCTTCAGCTTCAGGCTTCTTAGCCGTAATCACTTCAGGTTCAGCAGAAGCAGCGAGAGCAGGTGTAGCTTCTTCTTCCTTAGCAGGAGGTACTACCCCAACCAAGGTAGGATTCATGTGACTTACTTTTTCAACGCCTTCGGGAAGAGTAAGTTCATTTAAGTGAATTGAATCCCCGATATTAAGAGCGCTGACATCCACATCGATGTGTTTTGGAATCGCTGTGGGCAAGCATCTTACCATGACAGTTCTTTCAACGATGTTGAGAACCCCACCTTCACCAACTCCGGCAGCTTTTCCAATAAAGTTCAATTGAACCGTCACATCGATCTTCTTGGTAATGTCAATTTCAAGCAAATCGACGTGGAGAAGTTCGCGGCTCAAAGGATCAACTAAGTAATCCTTAATAAGAGCAAAACGTCCTTCGAGACCTTCCCCTTTTAGGTTAAGAGTTTTATTTCTTCCCCCTTCTTCCAGGAGAAGCTTTTTAATCGGTCGAGGATCGACTGCGATATTTAAATTCTTCCCAAGGCCATAGACCACACCGGGAAGTTTTCCAATAGCGCGCAGTTTGCGGTTTACTCC
>RFNV01000342.1 GCA_009927005.1 Pseudomonadota bacterium | reverse complement strand
TCCCAAAAACGATAAGAGGCCCCTCGGGTCATCGGTGGTTACTCCCTGGACTCCCCAATCCATTATTTTTTTCCAATCGGTAGGCGAGTTGACGGTATAAGGCATGAGCTTCACCCCTGCCCGTTTGGCCCAAGCCACCGTCTTATCGTTTAAAGTTCCAAAATACGGAGCAATCCACTCTGGCTGAAGCTCCAACACTTTTGAGAAGTCGTTTTCATTTCTGCCAAGCAGAGGAATGGTTTGAAAAGTTGCAACCGTCTTGTGAAAGACTCTAAGCAATTTCCAATCAAACGATCGAAATCGAGTTCGATTCAATTCCCAATTAAAAGAAACAGTCTTTAGTACAGAATCAACGATCTTTTCTCTTTCAGGACTATTGGGATTTTCCTCGAGGTATTTGACTTCGATATCTAACCACAACAATCGTGAGGACATCGACTTAAGGCATTCGAAAACATCCGGGAGATTGGGAGCCCCGAAATCTCTCATGGTCGAGGTGTTTTGATCACAAATGAATTGAGAATTTCCTGAACCCGGCAGAAAAAAGTCATGAAAAACAGTGATCATGCCATCTCTCAGTAGATGAACGTCGATTTCAATACTGTCGACACCTAGTTCTGCTGCACGCTGAATACTTTCAATTGAGTTTTCTTTTTTTTCGAGGCTGGCACCTCGATGAGCTTGTACATGCAGATACTGATTCATAGTGACAATACCGAAGCACTACCGTTATTGGGAAAAAAGCTTTATGATGTCGCTATGGTATTAGTAGATTCGCAAACTTGCAAGGTAGCCGTTTTTGTTTGTGTAAATGACCGACAAACTGAAAGAGCAAGCTGCGCGAAAGTCGGAGGTTTGGAGTTTTATCAGCAACTGAAAGAAAAAGTGAAAACACTGGGACTGTACAACACCCATTGGATCACTCGCACAGGTTGTTTGGGCTTTTGCAATTCGGTTGGCACCACCGTAGCTGTATTTAAAAAAGGTCAGGATCCTATTTGGTACAACGAAGTTAAAATGGAGCATCTTGAAACCATTTGGAAAGAGATCACCTCATGAAAAAAATCCTGTTTTTCATTTTTGTTTTGGCATTTCAGTGCGCTTTCCCCGAAGTCCCTCTTCCCGGACAATCATCGAATTTCATTTCCATTGAAACTTTAGAAAATACCGGCCAGTTGGAGTTTAAGGTCGGTGAAAAAACAGAAACTTTTGAATTCGCCAAAGGAAAACCTCATTACGCTATGGGGCTAGTTTTTAGTCGAAAAAACCTGCCCTCTTCCTTTGCAAAAACCATTGGAAAAAATCAGATTATCCAATTTGCTTTTGGGAACAGAAATGCTTCTGTACCGGATTTGATTACTCAGTTCGGTTCGCTTTCTTTAAGAATTGAGGAACTTCCCACATCCAAACCTCTAAAGCTTTCTTTTCAAGACACTTCGAAAGCTGACAAAGATCAGGGACAATCTGCTTTTTTGATTCTGAACTCTAGTCAAATGACATTTTCTCAAGAAGATCAGGAAAAATTAAAATCAACTCACTTTTCGGAATCTGGGGAAATAAGCGTAACTCCCTCGACAACTGCTGATAAAATTTCGATACCTAACTCGGGAAAAAAACTTTCTTTCAAACGAAGAAACCTCACCCTGACTATTGATGCTAAACTGGGAACCCCCTTTAGTGGTGAGAAAGGAACCTTGAAAGGAACTATCCAGATCCCTGTTTTTTCTCCTCAAGGCTCTGAAGCAGATGCCTTTGTAGCTGAGCTTGCCGAGACAAGTTTGGACACAAATCCAGAGATTTCCCCTCCTAAAGAGGCCCCTAGAACTTTGGCCTCCCCTGAGGAGACCCTGAAGCCAAAAAGGGATAAGTAATTGATTTTACGTTATTAAACATTTAAATTCTTACCATTTTCAGAGTCCTGCCAAGGCCCAAAAACGCATTGTAATTATTGCAAAAATTTCATAGCATGGCGCACTAATATGCAGCCAACCAATTTCAATATAGGGGACAACTTTAAGCTGTTCACTTGTTCAGCAAACGTCCCGCTCGCCAAATCCATCGCCGATGAACTCGGCATGCAATTGGCCCAGGCCGAAGTTCGACGTTTTTCGGATGGTGAAATTTTTGTTGAAGTACACGAAAGTGTTCGGGGTTGTGACACTTATATTATCCAACCCACTTGCCAGCCCACAAACGACAGTTTGATGGAACTCTTGATCATGACGGATGCGCTCAAGCGCTCGTCTTCCAATTCAATTACTGCGGTAATGCCTTATTATGGTTACGCTCGTCAGGATAGAAAAGTTCAACCTCGAGTGCCAATTACTGCGAAACTAGTTTCTGATTTATTAACAGCAGCTGGGGTCGATCGGGTGATCTCAATGGATCTGCACGCAAGTCAGATTCAGGGATTCTTCAATATTCCCTTCGATCATCTTTACGCAAAACCCGTTATTTTGAATCACATCCGCCAAAGATATGATTTAAGCAAACTCGTCGTTGTGTCTCCCGATTCAGGGGGGGTTGAGCGCGCTCGAGCCTACGCAAAACGACTCGATTGTTCATTGGCGATCATCGACAAACGTCGACTTCGCCCCAATGAAGCACAAGCAATGAATCTTATTGGAGACGTAGCGGGTAAACATGCAGTCATCGTCGACGATATGATCGATACGGCTGGTACTCTTATTCAATCAGCCAATGTCGTGTTAGAAAAAGGGGCCGAATCGGTAAGCGCTGCTTGCACTCACGGTGTTTTCTCAGGCACCGCTTACGAAAGAATCAAAGAAAGCCCGCTCAAAGAAGTTATTTGTTGTGACACCATCCCTTTGTCACCTCTCATGGGACAACTATCGAGGGTCACGTGT
>RFNV01000011.1 GCA_009927005.1 Pseudomonadota bacterium | reverse complement strand
AAAGTCAATATTTCGTCTGTACCAGCTAATAATGGAAAAGCAGCACCACTACTCGTTACATTGGCTGACGCTGTGGTTGCTTCAGCAGCCGTTGTGCCATAACCCAAAAATACAACGCTTGTTCCAGCATTAATAATTCGATATTGGTTTCCACCAATAGTGCTATTGGTTACTTGAACTGGAGTAGGCGCAGAAACCGCAGCCGTAAAAACAACAGTATTGCCAGTCTTGGTAAACGCATTAATTCCCATTTTCTACCTCTACCCAAGAGGTAGTAGCTTCATCCCAAGTGTATTGCTTGTCATCTGTTGGATAAGGTACTGGTGATTCCCACAAATAAGTGTCTTGATTTAGTGTCCAGCTTGGATAGGGTTGTGGAGCAGCAAAGCCTGTGCCATCCCATGTGTATCCAATGCCAGCATAGTTTTTGTTTAACGCTACACCGCCATCAGGCTGACCATCTTGACCATAGTGAACATTACCTCTTGTATTGTAAGAAGTTTGAATCCAGCCATGACCAAAGATGCCACTATCAATGACATCTTGTTCAGCCACAATAACTTGTGTGACTATTCCGTTTTCTACTTTTGCAAAATGTGACATATTTACTCCTTTAAGCTGTATAAGTTCCTGATGATGTGTAAGTCAAAATTGTATTGCTGCCTGATGTGGTTACTGTTGGAGAACCTGTAGTTGTGCCTGAATATCTTGCAGTTGGTACGGAAATAATAACAACACCAGATCCGCCAGTACCACCTGATACTGCGCCTTGACTTGTTGGTCCACCACCTCCACCGCCACCACCGCCTGTGTTCGCTGTTCCAGCAGTTCCACTTCCAGCGTTATTTCCAGCGCCACCACCGCCAGTTGCAGTACCCCCACGACCTCCACCGCCACCTCCAGCATAAGTTACAGAAGATCCTGTAATTGAAACGGCTAAACCACTACCTCCTGCACCTCCAGTATTTGCTGCATTTCCATTTCCATTACTTCCTATACCACCAGCGCCACCACCGCCACCACCTGAACCATCATTAGCTCCACCAAAATAACCATTACCTCCAGCGTAACCTTGATTTGCAGTACCACTACCGCCAGTAAAAGTTCCACCATTGTCACCTGGAGCGCCACCACCAGAACCTCCAGAATTTCCATTAACTGTACTGCCACCACCGCCACCACCAGTTGATGTAATTGAACTAAAAACAGAATTAGATCCATTTGTTCCATTAACAACAGATGTTCCACCTGCTCCACCAGCGCCAACAGTAATAGTGTATGAAGTTCCTTTTGTTAGGATCAATGCTGATTCTAAAGAACCGCCACCGCCAGTAGCCGTAACTGTACTTCTTAAACCGCCAGCACCTCCACCGCCATTGCCACGACCTACGCTTGCTCCACCACCGATACTATCTCCACCGCCACCACCAGCACCAGCAATAACTAAATAGTTTGCTGCATAAGCTGGAATTAAAGATCCACTACTTGTAAATGTGTGAATAGTATTACCGCCAGAGGTTGTTACTGTTCCACCAGTAAATTGTTGTGAACCAGCGTAAGAGATGATTACTACACCGCTACCGCCATTTCCAGAAGTTTGGTTTCCACCTGAATTGGTTGATGCACCACCGCCGCCCCCGCCTGTATTAGCAGTTGCACTTGAGCCATTATTTCCAGAAGTTGCACCTGTTCCACCACCACCTGAACCGCCAGCACCAGCTACGGCATTACCACCACCGCCACCGCCACCTGCATAAGTAACACTAGAACCTGAGATAGAAGAAGCAGAACCAGCACCACCAGCACCTCCAGTACCGCTACCAGATGTTGAACCAGCATTACCAGTAGCACTAGCACCACCTCCGCCACCACCTGCACCAGTTGCTGAGTAACTTGTTCCTGCTCCGCCTGCGTTACCTTGACCAGAAGTTCCTGAACTATTACCGCCTAAATAGCTACCGCCACCAGCACCAGAACCACCAGTTACACCAGTTGCACCACCAGCACCACCAATAGCAGTTGTTGCTAAAAATGTTGCAGATGAATTGCTACCAGCATTGCCCGCAGAGCCTGTTCCAGATGTTCCAGAACCTCCACCACCAACTGTTACTGTATAAATAGAATTTGTATCTAATGTGGTAGAACCAGACAAATATCCACCAGCTCCGCCACCGCCACCATAAACATATTGGAATCCAGAGCCTTGACC
>RFNV01000249.1 GCA_009927005.1 Pseudomonadota bacterium | reverse complement strand
AGGAGTTGTATATAATGAGTCTAAATTAATATCTGAAGTCGATAGTTTCGATTATTCAGGAAAAATATTTATCGTTAGGTTAAATACTGATGGTTCGATCGATACAACTTTTGGGGAAAACGGAGTGACAATTACTGAGTTTAGTGATGAAGGGCTAATTAATAGCGCAGCATTAAAAATTAATATACAAAAAATAGATGGACAAGAAAAAATTATTATGGTATGTGGATGTATCTACGGGGGTGATAACTTGGAGTACCGTGATAATCTAATGAAACTTGCTTTTTGTAGATATAATCCGCTACGCATAACCATATAAATCCAGATAAAATCTGGATGTAACATAACATTGAAGAAATTAAGGGTTCCCTAAAGAATTCTCTTTCTTTTTATTATTTATGGTTATTTTGATTTTTAACGAGGGTTGCATGCGGTCAAATATAGGCTTTAGTTGCGTAAACTAAAGTTTCATTCTATATCCTAATTGACTCCCCTCTACTCGGCTCATTTTTTATTTGTTTTCTGGGTTCCTAACATTGTTATTATTCTTGCCGAATTTAAGTCTCTATTCATTGTTATTTTACAACTGTCACATTTGTATGTTTTGTTTGATCCTATTGTTTTCTTTTGGTACGAACATTTTCCACATACTTGTGTTGTATAGGCTTCATCTATCTCTTTGTATTTGCATCCTCTCTGTTCGCCCTTATATTTTATCTTTTGTTTTAGTCTGCAAATTGACAATAAATTTCCTATTCTTTTCACTCTTTTATCTATTTTTCCTTCGCCCATTTTTTTGGTACTTAAATTCCCTATAAAAATGTTCTTGTAGTTTTTTGTTAAATAGTTCGCTACTTTCCATTGCATATCATTTACCATATCTCGAATTCTTTTGTATTTTTTATTAGTTATTCTTAATTTCTTCTCACTTAAAAATCCCTTTAGATTATTTATTTTATCAATTGTTTTTATTTTCTTCCCTATTTGTTTTGACATATTTTTTCCTATTACAACAACCCCAAGATCTGTATATCCAGTGGCCATTGGATTCGTTCCCAAATCTATTCCAATTGTTTCATCTTTATATTTATTTAATTTTAGCCCTTTATTATGTTTTGATAATAAATAATAATCATTTTTCCTTTTTGTTAATATTGCTACTCCTTTTATATTTTCTGAATAATTAAAGTTTTTTGATAAACATTTAACAGTATCACCCAAAACTGATTGGTAAAATGTGTTCTCCCTAAAAGCTAATTTTTCTATTTTAATTATTTTATTTGGTTTTGTTAATTTCAAATATCTTAATCGAAAATGTTTAATATTACCATTTTTTAAATTGGTTTGGCAAGATCTATATCTATTTAGCGCATCATTTATTGCATAATCCAATAGATGCCTATCTACCTTTACATTTTTTATTTTTCCATTTTTATCAGTTATAGTCATTTTTGATTTATTTTCAATATCATTTTTAGAATCTAATAATATTTTTTTGAGATTGGTAAGGAAGGTATTGGTTCAGAATTATATAATTTAGTTTTAATATATTTAGTAGTAGAATTAAACATTAAAATATACATATCGAACCATTTATCAATAATTAATTTTTGAGTGTTTGTTAATAATAATTTAGTTTGCATAGTTTTCATTCGATCGGAAGAAATATCATCAGCCATAATTTGTGAACTATCAATGCGATTAAAAAACATTTTACCTTTGTAAGTATCAAAAGTATTGTGAATATTGAGATCGAACCAAGAATTGTATTAGTTTTGTTATAAAATAAATTGGTTGGAATAGTAAAATCACTTCCAATGTCATTTATAGTTTTTTGAACATTTTTTAATTTCTTTTCCATCATTAATTTTCGTTTCTTTTTTAGTTGTTCTTTTTCTTTTTTAGTCAGTTTCTTTTTTTTCTTCATCTAAAATCATAATTTTATTATATAAATAAATGTTTATATGTAAATATAGCAATAAGTGGAAAATATTAAACGTATGCACAACAAAATTAAATGGACCAACAAATATATGAAAATAAATAAATTTTATGTGGATTTATATGTTTTGCGTTTACTAGTAGACATCCCA
>RFNV01000035.1 GCA_009927005.1 Pseudomonadota bacterium | reverse complement strand
ATATAGCTTGGAATAATTCCTTTATATCAGTAGTAAATGATCAAAATAGACCATTGTTTGCACAAGCAACTTTTGATGTAAATGGTTTTAATGGTGGTACTTATATTACATCTTCAACACCAATTAGTGGTAATTGGTATGCAATTCAGATGTTATCTGACACAACATTCACTGGATTAACTGCAAATTGGAATGGTAATTCTGTAGCAAACACAGATGTTTTCTCAAATGGTACAGTAATTCATGGGACCTTCCGAGGAATTGCTGTAAATTCTGGTAGAGTTATTGCTTATAATTTTTAATTTATGCCAAGGGGTATTAAATTAAAAATTAAGAATCCTGCGGTTGTTGCTGGTAATAAAGTAGCTGTTGTAAAAGCTACATCATTACCCGTAGCTTCTCATACCCCAACTCCGACAAAACCTCTACCAACACCATCTGTTACCAGTAATATTAGATCAATCTTCGTCACAGGTTCATTGGGGAGTGTTGGTGAATATCCACAATTTCCACAATTTAGTGGGTTTTATGGGTTTACCACACCAACCCCAGTATAACACATTAAATTAAGATAAGTAATAGGTAATGATTACTTATAATTTACCCGATCATATTGCTGGAGATACATGGGATGGTATACCATCCGTTACCGTTCAATTAAATGGATCTGCTCGTAATTTAACTGATGCTCTTATAAAAATGCAAGTTAGACTTGCAATTGATAGTCCTGTTGTTTTAGAACTTTCAACAAGAAATTCATTAATAACGATTTTACAACCAGTATCAGCAGGTACGTTTTCGGTTCCCTCGCAAATCATAGATGTACCTACTGGAAAATATATATACGATATAAAAATAATATTTAACACGGGTGAAGTTAAAACTGAAATTGGTGGAAGTTGGTTCATAGCCCCACATGTAACTAGATAATAAAATGTCAGATAACATCATAATAAACGAAAATACACCAGACCAAACATCTATTATTATAAACGGAAATACAGCAGATCAAAAATCAATAACTGTAAACACAGGATCTGCTGTAACTAGTGTTAATAATAGATTTGGTGCCGTAGTTTTATCGTCAAATGATGTTGGATTAAGTGCAGTTGATAACACCAGTGATTTAAATAAACCCATATCTTATGCTACGTTATATGCTTTAAGTGCAATTCAAAATGAAATAAATTTATTAAATTCATTTGATTCTATTATAGAATCTTTGAGTTCTTTTTGGAATACAGCTTATACAAATTTAACTTCAAATAGTGCTGCATATTTAAG
>RFNV01000163.1 GCA_009927005.1 Pseudomonadota bacterium | reverse complement strand
GCCAATAATCTTTGCTACGGTGTGCATATTAACAGTATGTCGCCCCAAAATACATTCTTCCTTCTTTGTTGGAATATAGACTGCATCTTCAAACTTAACGCTAAAGTTTTGAGTTGAAATATTTCCAGCCTCTTCGTCGTAATAATTGACTTCAGAATAATCAACGGTAGATCCGCTACCGCCACTAGATTGACGCTGAACCTTGGGCAAAGAATCTGTGAGAACAATATCATCGATGGTTGCGTTACCCAAAATATCAAGAAGTCTATTATTATCAATAGTCTCTTCTTCACTTGGGGTATAAATGTATACAGTGTATCCATTAGCCCCATGAGTTTCTTTGAGGTTTTGACGAATACGACCAAGACCTCCACGTACACAATTATCGACGTAAAAAACGATTTCATTGTTCATAGCAATAGTTTTAACATCTTTGTTTGTTTCAGCCTTAGAGCGATAACCAGACTTATAAAGCTGCTTAATTCCAAGACCCTCAACATTGATCTTATTTCCCACCATAGTATCAAAAATCTTTTTACCATTCCACATAATTGCCTTATTAAGACTTTCCATCGCAGACTTAATAGATCGGCACTGATTTTCAATATCAATAAACTTCTTACGTGCAAGATAAAGATTTGGTTGAGATTTGATTGAATCTTCAACGGTATCCTTAATATCATTTACAACTTTTTCAAGAAGATTACGAATGTTTTTCTTAGTCTCAGTTGTATAAGACAAAGATTCACGACTAGGAGTAATATCAACATCTCCAATATTTACATACAACCTAAGACCGCTTGAATGCCAAAGAAAGTTGCCAATCTTGTCATCATCAACATAGCGTGAAGAAATGCTATCATTATCAATGGGGTATGCAATTTGGCCCATAATAATTTTATTTGAACTATCTCCGGTATTAAAAGTCCAAGTTTTATCGTTAGCTTCAAGCAAAACTTTCTCATCGAAAAAAGATATGGCATTATTGCCAGTAACGATTGGGCGAATCTTAAAATAGCGATAAACATTCTGTGCTTCTCGTCGGAATGTCTCCATGTCATCACTCTTGACGGGCATAGAAACCTTGATACCGTTTGGCTCGTTAGTTGCTACAGTTTCAAGCAAAGAAAACGTAGGACTACCATTTCGGTCACGATGAGCAGAATAAATACGCTTCTGGCCATCAAAATAAGCTTCTACGGTAAAGCTATCAGTATATGCAAATGGGGCTTTGCTTCCAAGACCAAGACAACCAACAGAATCATTGCTGTTATTGCGAGTGCTACGAAAATAAGTTGTATAAAGAGTCATACAATCTTCGTGACACATGCTAGTACCAAAATCACGAACATGAAAGTATGGCTCAATGCGAGTAGGAAGATGCACTTCGAATGGCTTATCAACACAGTTGGCATCAACGTGAGAATCGTATGCGTTTGTAGAAAGCTCTCGCACAACCGCAAGAATCTTATTAGAATACAACCCGTCAGAC
>RFNV01000276.1 GCA_009927005.1 Pseudomonadota bacterium | reverse complement strand
TGAAGCTCCTTTTCTAAAAAGTAATAGTGCCTGAACCATTAAATTGGTAAACTGTATCACTTCCAACTGTAGTGACTGTAGGAGAACCAGTGGTTGAAGCTGCAACTCGTGGGGCTCTAATAATAACCACCCCTGAACCGCCATTGCCGCCATATGTAGCAATCGGTGAATATACATCCCCTGCGCGCAATCCGCCTCCTCCACCGCCACCTCCTGTGTAAGCTGCTCCATTAGATCCATTTGCGGAAGTACCTCCGTTACCGCCACCACCGGCGCCACCCGCAGCACCACCCCCCGCTGATGCCCAACTGCCACCACCTCCGCCACCAGCACGAGTTACACTTGAACCAGTAATATTTGAGGCTAGGCCAGCTCCACCGGGACCGGCGGCTCCGGGCGCATTAGAATTGGTTCCCGGAACTCCTGCCCCACCACCGCCAGCTCCACGATTGCCATAACCAGTAGCACTTCCCCCTTGGTTCCCTTGTGATGGATCTGTGGTTGGTGTATTTCCTGCGCCTCCTGACCCACTATTAGCACCACCACCACCGCCACTACCGCCGCTCGAACCAGTGCGTGAACCATCACCGCCACCACCACCACCACCAGCGGCAGTTATTGAGAGAAATACAGAATTACTACCATTTTTTGCCCCATAAGTTCCGCCGCCGCCGACCGTCACGGTGTATTGAACCCCGGAAGTTAAATTTTCAGTGTTACTGCGATATCCTCCCGCCCCACCACCTCCTCCCGGTCCGTTGTCATAAGTAGCGGGGTCGCCTCCTCCAGCACCACCGCCCGCTATCACAAGATACTGAACCGACACTAATGTTGCCGGTGTTCCATTTACCGGACTACTAAAATCACCAGCAGTAAAATTAACTGCGGCTACTCTAACGGTATAAGTAACACTGTTTGTCAGTCCTGTGAGTGTATAACTTGTTGAGGTGCTACCAGTTAGAACTGTGGATGTTGCACCACCAGCAGGAGTATATTCAACAAGGTAGTTTGTAATTGTACCGTAAGTTGTAGCAGGAGCAGTCCAAGTTAAAGCAAGTTGTGCATTACCGGCGGTTGCAACTAAATTTGTTGGCGCAACAGGACCACGAGGCCACTGCGTATTGTTTTTCAGTATCATCGCTTCGGCAAGATCAAACATTCCCGATGTAGAACTTGTTGTGTAAACAGGAGGCGATGCCGTAATTATTCGTCCGCGATATTTCATTAGGTGATGCCCTATTTGGCGATGAGGTAGTTTTCGACGGCGGCGCGGTCGGTGTCGGAGAGAGCGGAGTTGTAGATGATGATTTCGGCAAAATCACCGCTCGCAAAAGAAATATATTTTTGAGTCGCTG
>RFNV01000290.1 GCA_009927005.1 Pseudomonadota bacterium | reverse complement strand
AATATTCTCTTTTTATATTAAACTCTATTAATTTTTTATAATATTTTGCGTTCATTATATTAAGAAATAACAAATAAAAAAATGATTATTTCTTGTCAAAATTAATTTTTGATTGTTGGAGGACGCAAACTATCGATTATCGTTCCGTAATGATTTTTGGCTTCTCTTAAATTAATTTCAACATCGTTCATTCTTGACTTAACACCTTCCGCTGCTTCCTGAATTCGTCGCAATTCCTCGCTCAAAGCATTTTTTGTGTCCAACAAATTAGTTTCCTCTTCTGACACCTCAATATTGCCACTAATTTTAGTTAGAATTTCTGCCATTCCTCTTTCCACTGAAATTAAATTAGTCCCTGAACTTGTCTTCAGACTTTTCACCCATTCATTTATGACACTAATATTCATTCCTTCCTGAAAAGGAATTTTACGTCCGTATATTAAAAGTGTCTTAATGTTATCACTAGTTACCTTCAATTTATCAAAAATTTGTATCAGTCGCTCTTCTGAAATTGTATCATTAGTTTGCCTCTTGATTTCCAAAATTTCCCTGATGATATTCTTCAATGATGTAATGTAACTTGTTGTATCAACCATTCCTCCCCTCGTGGGACGGTATTCAGAAGTTGCAGTTGCACTTGCACTTGCACTTGCACTTGCGCTTGCGCTATGATGACCATGAGGAGTCTGAGCAGTCATTACTTTAAGTCTTGCATCAACTATTTCATTAATGCGATTCTCAAGTGCTCGAAGCAAATCTGACCCAGCAGCCATTTTTCAGTGGAGTCGTTTAGAGTTTCACTTGCAAAAACGCTAAAACGTGATGGTATAAACTAAAAAATATTAGGCACCACAGTCATTTTACATTTTCAATTTTTTTATTGATTTCAAATATAAAAAAATATTAAATTGCTATTTTGTGTAACTTACTTTTGATCTCATTTTCTTTGTTCTCATTTCGCGTGGACTCTATTTCCAAAATTATTTTATCTAGCAATTCAATAAAACGATTAGATTCTAGAGTTTGCAAATCATTCTCCATAATCTTTTGATCAATGATATTGTTTTGCAATGAGATTTCCAACTGTTTTAATTTATGCTCTCTAGAATTAATTGCTCCCCGTAGTCCATATATAGTTTTCTCGAGATCTCTGTCCTTGTTTAATTCAATCAAATAATCAATAGAAGACACAAGTTCATCTTTAATCTTTCGATCTTGAACATTATCAGCAGCCTTGGAAATGTTATAAATTGACTTTTTTACTTCATCAAAATTCTTCAATTTGTCATCTTCACTCAGCTTCATCAAAATATTAATTGAGCTTAGATTGCTGTTTAGAATAGAAATTGAAGCTTTTAGACTTGCTATCTGTTTTTCGATATTTACTCTTTCATCCGAAATTGAAATTACTCCGTTTAGCCTGTCTTTTACCTTAACACAATAATCATACAGAGTTGCATACATTTGCCAAGCATCCGATAACACTTGACACTTTATTTTATATCGCTTTGCGTCAATCGGAGAATAATTTTCTTCACAGACTCCAATAATATTACGAGAGAGCCCTATTA
>RFNV01000284.1 GCA_009927005.1 Pseudomonadota bacterium | reverse complement strand
GTCTGCGGGAGCGGCTTAAAAACGGTGATGTTGGGAGCCCAGATGATTCAAGCTGGGGATGCGGAAGTCGTCCTGGCAGGGGGCATGGAGAGCATGAGTCGAGCCCCTTATCTTCTCGATAAGGCCAGGGAGGGCTATCGAATGGGGCATGGAAAACTCATCGATGCCATGATTCACGACGGACTTTGGGATGTTTACCATAATAACCATATGGGAGATTCCGCGGAGCTTTGCGCTTCTGAGAAAAAAATTTCGAGAGCTGATCAAGATACTTTTGCAAAAGCTAGTTATCAGCGGGCGATGGCAGCCACTGAAGCCGGAAAGTTCAAATCAGAGATTGTTCCAGTTCCTTACACTGAAGGAAAAGAGAAAAAAAATCTTGAAAGAGATGAAGAGCCTTATCGAGCAAAGCTCGATAAGTTTGGAGATCTGAAGCCTGCATTTAAAAAAGAAGGTACAGTGACTGCTGCAAATGCAAGTAGCCTCAGCGATGGAGCTGCCGCGGTCATGCTTTGTTCGTTGGATTATGCGAAGAAAAAGGGATTAAAACCCTTAGCAAAAATTATAGCTCAAGAGAGTTTCGCAAGAGAGCCTGAGTGGTTCACTCTGGCCCCAGTGGGAGCCATCGAAAAACTTTTGAAGAAGGCAGGAAAAAAAGCTTCAGAGATTGATCTTTATGAGATCAACGAAGCTTTCTCGGTAGTGGCTTTAGGTTGCATTCGAGAACTGGGATTAGACGAAGCAAAAGTGAATGTCCGTGGAGGGGCAGTTGCTTTGGGGCATCCGATTGGTGCCAGCGGAACTCGAATCCTGGTCACTCTCATCCACACCCTTCGACAAGAAAAGAAAAAGCTCGGTGTGGCGTCTTTGTGTATTGGGGGAGGGGAAGCGAGTGCTCTATTAGTGGAGGCTTGTGAGTAAGCTCTTTTTTCAAGCGGATTTACCGGCTTCTCAAAATAAAGATCTGAGAGCTAAGATCTCAAAAGAATTGAGATCGGCCAGAAGAAGCCTGAAGAAATCTCAACAAGAAGAAATGCACTATCATCCGGGCCGCGTTTCTCCCTTGGATTATTTAGTTTTTAAGATTTTACATAGTCAGTTTGGAGAGAAATCTCAAAGGGTCTTCCCCATTGCTAGTCGATTGATTGGGAAACTATTTTCGCGCTAACTATGATTTCAATTCACCAGTTTCATTACCGGGCGAGTGCTGGAGAAGCCGTCACCCAACACATGCTTTTTATTCGCGAAGCTTTAGCCGAGATAGGAATTGGGGGAAAGATTTTTTCAGCTCAAAGAAAAAATCTTCCTCAAGGAAAAGTTCAAGCCTGGTCAGCTGACTCGGCTTGGGACTGTGATCTGCTGCTGATCCATCACTCCCAAAACAATCCTAGTCTTAAAGAACTGCTCTCCATTGAAGTGCCAAAAGCTGTTATTTATCACTCTCAGCCACCTGTGAGGTTTGTCTCTCATGATTCCGAGGCCAAAAAAAGCCTGGAACTCGGAAGAAAGCAATTGGGAATCCTTAAAAAAAGGGGATTGCCTGCGTTGGGAGTTTCCCAGTTTTCGGTTTCCGAGCTTTCGCAGATGGGTTTCAAAGAGACGGGGGTGATCCCGTTGATGCACTTGGAGTCCCAGCCCGCTTCGAAAGGGCAATTGGAAAAGAATGAGCCAAAGCACCTGTTGTTTGTGGGAAAACTGGCTCCTCATAAGAAACAATCGCTTTTGATAGAGACATTTTTTCATTTGAGGAAAGAATTACCGCCTCACTCGCAGTTGCATTTGGTGGGAACTGGCGATCCGCTCTACACTAAATACTTAAAGCTGCTCATTAAACAGTTAGGTTTGAGCCAGTCTGTGATTCTGACGGGGAAACTCACAGATGTGAATTTGAGTGAATATTTTTCTTTGGCAGATGCTTTCGTGTGCATGAGTGAGTACGAAGGGTTTTGTATCCCAGTCGTGGAAGCCATGAAGTCGCAAGTGCCGGTATTTTATCGCCCTCTGACTGGTATCAAAGAAACAATGGGAGGAGCGGGAGTGGAGCTGCTAACGGAAGACCCCATTCAGAATGCCCTGATCCTCAAGTGTTTTTTAAACAGTCCTGCCGCAATGAAAACTGTTTTAGCTAAGCAACAAGGGAGATTAAAAAGTTTGAGTCAGTTTCAGAACCGAAAAATAGTCCAAGAACAATTATTAAAGCTGTGCTATCGCCGTGGGGAGTTTATAAACCCTGTGTTAACAAATAAGACTTCCTATGATGCCGCACTCACTCTTTGAGTCACTTGCCGCTTATCAAAAAAATTGGTTTGAAAAGCGGCTAAATCCTTTTCAAGAACAGGAAACCATCGTTCAACAGTTTCAAACGCTTCTTTTAAAAACCGAAGCTCCCTTTTCGAGAGAACAGTATCCCGGACACTTTACGGGGAGCTGTTTCCTGCTGGATCCTTCTCATGAGAGAGTGCTTCTGCTTCACCATAAAAAATTAGAAAAATGGCTTCAGATGGGGGGCCATTGCGATGGAGAGTGTGAGATGGCTCATGTGGCGCTAAGAGAAGCGGAAGAAGAGTCCGGCTGCAAAGAGTTGACTCTTTTATCCTCCGAAATCATCGATTTGGATATCCATCTCATCCCAGCCAGAAAAAATGAGCCCGAACATTTTCATTACGATGTGAGGTACTTAGGTGTTTGCCATTCGCCTGAGAAAATCCAGCTGGCAGAGGAGGAATCAAATGATCTTGCCTGGTTCCCATTCGAGAAAGCTTTTCAAATCGCAAAAGAACCCAGCATGCACCGAGTATTTAAAAAACTAGAGTTCCTACAGTCCAAGGGGCTCGTGAGCTAGGACAGGGCGGGCTCTGCGGACTTACTTTGATTCGAGCAAAGCTCTTACGGTTAGCCCGTTCAAATCGCAAATCTGAAAAGTAGAGGCCTGTTTCATCTTTCCAAAAATAGGGCGCTCTTGAAAACTGGAGAAAATCTCTCACGTCGCAGTACTGGTCCCTGAGTGACTTGAGCTCAGAGAGGGAAACGAGAGTTTCCGCGGGCTCTTGCCCTCCAAAAAATCGAAGAGTGGAGCAGGTGGTGACTGAAATCACCTTTGGAAAGGGCGCAATCATTTTTCTCTTAAGCCTTAGGTGAGTTTCAGACTGTTCCACCGATACAACTGCCCAACAGAAAGGATTTACGGGAAGGGGGGAAAGAATGGGGTCGATTAATCGAAATTGCGGATCGTTAGAAGATTCCCTCTGTATTATTTCACGAGTGGCGCGATGGCCCAGTTCAAAACACAAGAGAAGGGCGGCAAGCGCCGACCAAGTCAGAACCACTTTTCCCCGATCCGCCATCCGGAAGAGGCTGACCAAAAGAAACACCGTCCAGAATGTCAGCACACCACACATAAGAGAAGGGACGACCCCTAAACTCCAAGAAAGAGCGAGTCCTAAAATCGCAAGAGTAGCATAGAGAGTTTTTCCCTTTTTCGTAGGAGCGAGTAAAAACAAAAGCGGGGTGAGCGTTGCCCAAGCCCAAGGCTCGAGTACGAAAACCCAGTCCCCGTATTTCCACGTATTGTCGACTGGCCAGAACGGATGGACGCCATAGTTGTTCAAAAAATCGAGCGCAATATGGGTAAGTGGTGCCAGGAACGCCATCCAGGAAATCCACTTCCATTCTCGGGTGAAATGAAACCGTTTTAAAACCCGTTGCAAGAAAGCACAGATGCCGAGCATCAGCAGACCTTGAAGAAGCGCGATGGGGACAGTGTGCGTGTGTCCTCGGTGGTGGAGGAGATTGCCTATTTGAGGATTTGCATGCATGAGCGGAGCGTACAGAAAATCAAAATCCGGTAAGTTGTTTCCGAAAACAGATGCGAGAAAAAGGGCGCGTCGAGTCTGCGGCGCAAGAGTGCGCTTGGTGCTCTCTGGAAGCGCCACCCAAAGGGTTTCCGAAACTGTCGCGCCAAAAAGGGAGTGAGTGATGTTATCCATGTGGGGCTTAAGCGGCTTCCAGTTTGACTACATAGTTAAAGCCATCTTTCTTGACAATGTCTTGAAGAGCCAAAGCAATAAAGTGCTTTTGCGAATAACCCAGCTTTTTTGCAAAGGTTGCCGCCGAGCGGGACTCACTGTTTTTCTCCCCTGTTCGATATCACAGAGATGAGATCTCGAAATCCCAAGCTTCTTCGAAAAATCGGTTAAAGTTGCATCTTCCCCGAGTCTTATAGCTTCAAGCAAGGCGGAAAAGCTTAACGATTTTTTGGAAAGACGATTTAGTAAATGGGAGGAATCTAAATATTTGGGCTCTTTGGGGCTAATAGACATGTTTTGTTACCTCTTCAATGAGTATCAAATGAGATTCAGATTTAGTGATTTTGTAAATAGCTCTATAAGAACGACTTAACCTAACGGAACGCTGTCCCTGGCGGGTTCCAAGCAAAGGTTCATCGTGAAAGCCAGGCCATTTTCTCATTTCAAATAATCCAAACCTTTCTACACCATCTTTCCAAGCCATGAGTTTAAGAACAACATGCTGCGGAGCTGTTTCGATATTTTTCAGTGCTCGTCGGCTAATAGCCACGCGATAGTTGATTGCCATTTTTGTACACCTTCCAGGTGAATTAATCAAGACCCGTTTTACTGTCTTTGGTTAGGGGCTGAATGGCAAAGGGACAGGGGCGCATGGTGTTGCAAGCCACCAAAAGTAAAGCCGTACCTTTTGGGCAAAAAAAAAACGGGAGGGCCGAAGCCCTCCCGTTCAACTAAGCACGAGGCTTAGAATTTGTAGACAGCAGACAGTGCCCATTCGCTGGTGTTATCAGCTGTTGCACCGGAAGTTTGCTTCACGCTGGTGTACGTGTAGTTAGCACGCATTCTCAAGTCGTCTGTTAGGTTGACTTGAGGACCAACGGCGATTTCCAATGTGGAACCCGTGGTGGCTGCAGCATGTGAAGAAGCAGCACTGACTTTGCTGGAGTAGTTTGGACGTACGCCAACTGACCACGTTTTGTCGACAGCGTAGTTGATCGTTCCGCCGATACCAAATCCGCTTTCAGCACCGCTTGTAGCCACTTTTGTGAACAATGCTTGAGCGTCGACTGTCCAGTCGCTCATTTTTGTTCCAGCCATGACTTCGATGATTTGGTGCGTTCCAGTGGAAGTTGCATCTGGTTTGTGTAAGTAAGCGCCAGCGCCTACGTACATAGCATCACGAGTCCATTTACCCATAATGCCGTATTCCAGGTTTTCAGCAGCTGCGCCAGTAGCGCGAGCACCTACTGTACCGTCTTGACGGGAAGCAATTCCCATCAAAGTGACAGAGCCTGTGCCGTAAGTCAGCATCAACCCGTTGTGCATTCTGGGGAGTAAGCTGAACAAGTGGCCTTGGGTTGTGTAAGCATTCAAGCCAACGGTGTCGTTTGCTTCGTTCAAGAACGGAGAGTCAAAACGACCTAATTGCCAGCTAAGACCGAAATCATAGCTCCAGTTGATGTAGGCTTGGGCTTTTGTGTTGAAAGCTCTGAAAGCAGAATCGTAACCGGCAGCAACAAGAGCCGCTCCAGGTATACCTGCTCCGCCGAATGTATTCACATCAGCATTCGCAGCTGAGAAGCTGAATGGCAAATCCACCATCATTTTGCCTCGGCCCAATTCTTTTGACAGATAAACTGCGCCGTCTGCAATTTCTGAATTTAAAGATTGTTCAGGAGTTCCACTTAATTTGGAACCAACCTGAGCGTCAATGAAACCACCGATACCTGCGAATGCGGGAACTGCTAACCAGCCCACCGCCACTAGTACTGCTGTTTTTTTAATACTACTTAGATGTTTATTCATGCTTGTGTCTCCGTGAAATTGGTAGCTACCAACCAGAGTTAATCTAAATTAGTGAAAACCAACTTTGATTTTCACCACCCCAGATCCTCATTTCTCTTATGAAATGCTCTGGTTACAAATAGTGTGACAGATTGTTAACAAGAAGCAAGAGGGACGCGTTAAAAAAAATTACGCGCGTTAGGAAATTTTGTTGCTGTGAGCCATTGCGTCGCGAAAAAAATTAGCGAGCTTTTGCTTTTCCTTGATGAGGAAGTTCAGGAGCTAAGTCTTGTGCAAATTTATCGCCTCGGCGAGACATTTTGTGAGCGGCATTGTGGCCTTTTTTCTTTTCGCGCTCTTTCTTCATTTGGTTTTCGATTTTCACAACGGCTTGGTCGATAGAAGCGTACAGGTCATCGCTCTTCGCGGTTGCGACCATGTCGTGATACTCCGCATGACATGTCAGTTCCACGACGTGTTCGCCGCGGCTGACACTTAAGATAGCGTGAATTTCCATGGGGTAGGAAATGTACTTTTCAAACTTGCTTGTTTTCTTTTCTACGTAAGATTTGATGGCTTCTGTGGATTCGATGTTTTTAAAAGTGATGTTGAGACCCATGGTTTTCTCCTTGTGGTGAAACAAGCTAGTTACTACTCAAAAAACGGCTTTCGGGGAGTAATTCTTTAGAGGAACATTGTGCTCCTTAGAACACTTTTTTGCGTTTTGAAGAGGGTAAAATCCCCAGCATTTCCCGATACTTAGCCACCGTGCGTCGAGCGATGTTGATGTTTTCCTTAAGAAGGAGCTCAACAATCTTCTGATCGCTGTAGGGGTTCTTCGGGGGTTCCTGGGCCACAATCGCTTTTACTTTTTCTTTTACGCTTTCAGAAGCCACATCGGAACCACTCACCCGGCTAATCCCGCTATTAAAGAAGAACTTCAATTCAAATATTCCTCTGGGGGTATGCACATATTTTGCCGTGGTTACGCGGCTGATGGTGGATTCGTGCATTCCAATATCATTTGCCACGTCACGCAGAACCATGGGCTTTAAGAACGCAATCCCTTTATCAAAAAACTCTCTTTGCTGCCGGACAATGCTCTCAGTTACTTTGAAAATCGTTCGCTGACGCTGGTGAATACTGCGAATAAGCCAAACGGCCGATCGAAGCTTTCCTTGCACATAGTCTTTAGTTTGCGCTTGAGAGAACTCTCCTTTTTCGAGGAGGTTCTTGTAGAAAGAAGAAATTTTTAATTTAGGAAGGCCATCTTCATTGAGCATGACGACGTATTCTTCGCCGCGCTTTACGATGTAGATATCGGGAATAATGTAGTGGGAAGGAGCGCCGCCAAAAGCACGGCCTGGCTTCGGCTCGAGTTCCTCGATGATTTTGATTCTCTTGATAATCTCTTCCATCGAAAGGCCCAACGCTTTTGAAATAGCCTGATAGTTTTTCTTTTCTAAATCGGGAAGATGATTTTCCACGATTTTTTCGAGCATCTCATCTTCTCGCTTCATTTCGTAGATTTGAACCAGGAGACATTCTTTCAGATCTCTTGAAGCAACCCCAATCGGATCAAAGTTTTGAATCGTATAAAGAACCGCTTCTACTTCATGGGGGTCAAAGTTTTCCTTTTGGGCCATTTCTTCCACGGATGTTGTTAAGTAGCCATCCTCGTTGATATTTCCAATAATCACTTCTCCAATGGCTCTTTCTTTCTCCGCTAGGCCTCCCAGTTGGAGTTGCCAAAGCAAATGGTCGGTAAGATTTGCAGTTTGGGTGAGGGTGCTCTCGTAAGAAGGAAGCTCGTCTTCGCCGCCCCGATAAACAGGTAAGCTCGGAGTGGAGCGAACATTTTCCAAGTAGTTTTCCCAATTAAAGTCTTCCGATGCTTGGGGATTTTCTTCTACTTTGGAGCCCTCAGGGGCGGATTCCACTTCATTCATCGATTGAGTAGTGCTTTCGGATTCTGATGACTCATCGAGGGTTGGATTGTCCACGAGTTCGGTGTTGATGAGGTTCTCTAACTCCATTCGAGAGAGCTGCAAAAGCTTGATAGCCTGTTGCAATTGTGGGGTCATGACTAGGTTTTGTCCTAGTTGCAGAGATTGCTTCATTCCAATGGCCATGTTTTTGCTCTCTTACAGTTTAAAGTTTTCGCCTAAGTAAAACTTCCTAGCCGATTCATCATTCACAATTTCTTCCGGTGAACCGTGCATCCAGATTTTTCCATCCTTAATCAAATAAGCTTCGTCACAACTACTCAACGTTTCGCGAACGTTGTGATCCGTAATGATGACGCCAATCCCTTTTTCTTTCAGCCCCTTGATGATTCCCTGAATCTCAATCACTGCGAGAGGATCAATCCCCGCATAGGGCTCATCCAACAATAAAAACTTTGGATTTAAGATCAGCGCACGCGCAATTTCCAAACGACGGCGCTCACCGCCCGAGAGGTTCACCGCTTTACTTTTTGCTAGCCGCAAAATCCCCAAATCTGAAAGCGCTTTCTCCGCTCGGTCTTTTCTTTCTTGTCGGCTAATTTTCAAGTTCTCCAAAACAAGGAATAGATTTTCTTCGACGCTAAGCTTCCGGAAGACTGTGGCCTCTTGCGGCAAGTACCCTAAACCTTGGCGAGCTCGCTCAAAAATGGGCTCGTCCACTAAATCCACACCGCCTAAGGTAACTTTACCAGAATCTGGCTTCACTAGGCCTACAACCATATAAAAGGTGGTGGTTTTTCCGGCGCCATTGGGTCCCAAAAGTCCTACGACCTTGCCGCTTTCAATGGAGAAGCTCACCGAATTTACGACTTGGCGACTTTTATAACTTTTTGAAAGGTGACTGACCTCTAACTTCATTGTTTCGAGCTCCCTGAGGCTTCATCGACTTCGATGCGATCATCATCAGTGTAAATTTTTATTCTCCGTCCCTCAATCCGGTTATCTTGGGAATCAATACGAGCTTTGCCTTCCAAAATGATTTCTGTGCCGTTTAGCTCGATCAGAGCGCTCTCTGCACTGGCAATTCTGCCCCGATTTTTCAGAAAGACATTGCCGGAAGCTGCAACAGTTTCATCGTCTTGATCCATACTGAGTTCAAAAACGTCACACGTAATTGAAGTCGACGGCATTCTAGCATTTACGTTCCCCATAAAAACAGAACGAGATTCATGAGTAAAAAATTGTCCGGAATCAGAAACAATTTTTAACGCTCCTGCTCCCTTCATTCTTCGCTCTGCCGAGACTTTCTTTTTAAGTAAAAATTCCTCTCGGTCGATGTCTGCTTGAAGACCCAAGCCAGATAAGGACATGCTGGGTTTTGAGACATTGGGCCCTTTCATGTGAACAAAATCATCTGACGTAAATTCATGGTGATTACTATTGTAATTCATTTTATCCATTTCAAAGAGGTACCCTCTTTTAGACTGAATAGTAACGTGACCTTCTAACTCAATAATGTTTTTATCGTCCCAAGATCTGCCGTAATCACTTCGAGTCGTAACCACATTCCCAGTATTTTTAGCAAAAAACTCAGCAACAACGTCCGTCAGAAAAGCGTAGTTTTCCTTCCGATGGAGTTCTGCAAACTTTGATTCGATGTGCCAGTGTTTGACCCCTTGTGAGGACTCGTAGTACCGGACGCCCGCTAAACCAAAATTGGCTTTGGTCGAGACTGATTTGTAGAGGCCTTCCCCCGTTTTAGATTCGGGAGCACCCGATTCATCGTCACTGGGTTGATGAGTGGAAGAAGGCCAAATCAAGACCAATAGGGCCCAGAAGCTGCTGAGAAGAATCAGTTGGCGTTTCGAAATATCCACTCAGCCAAAATAGCACTAACTCCCAGCGCTTTGAACTCAATTCAATTGGGCTTACAATGGTAGCTATGCGACAAAAACACTCCATTTTCAGCTTGGTGGGACTTTTTTTTCTTTTTTCTCTCGGAAGGGCAATCGCTTCGCCCACTTTAGATCAGCAATATGGATTTAAAAATTTTGTTCTGACAGTGCTGGCCTCCCCTGCGGAGCCTATCCACACCAAACAAGTAGAAAGCGAGCTGATTTCTCAAATTCAAAAGCGGATGCGATTTAATTACCAAGCGACTCCTTCAGCTGAACTCAAGAAAAACCTTGAAGCCGTTTCGGGACCCAGTGTTGCCGGGAGTTTGACCGAGCGCTTGGAAATCTACCGGCCCACGGTCCAAGCATTGAAAGAAAAAAATACGGATGCTGCAATTCTTGCTGAGCTTGTACGTCGGGATGAGTTTTTTGATCTGACTTTAACTCTGGTGAGTGTTGAGCCAGGAGAAGTGATGGCTCAAGCAGTACAGAAAATTGAGCCACCTTACTCTCAAGATAAATTTGGTCAAAAAACAGCTCAAGCCTTCCTTGAACTGACTCAAAACATTCCTTTTGATGGAACGGTCTTAAAACGAGATGGATATTTAGTTGTTTTGGACGGCGGAAAAGGGACTTTTTCCCCAGGAATGAGGCTCCCCACGTTCACTCTAGAAAAAGAAGATGGAAAACTTTCCTTTAATGAAACAGGGCAAATCTTAGTCCAAAAAGTAGAGGACAACATTTCTTTTGGAAGGGTTTTAGTGGAGAAAAAACCTTTAGAAGTTTTAAGCGGAAACAAAATACGCCTGTCCGAAAAGCTGGCTACAAACGACGTCCCAGAGCTGATTCAGTCAGTGACCGATGCGAATCGGGACCCAGCTTCCGAGCTCGTGGCTGATTTCGAAGTTACCAAGGGAGAAGTGGGGCGGTTAGCAGTGAACTTTGGAACTGATATGGTGGAATTTAAGAATGATTTCGTGGCAGGGGGAGGAGATTCTACTAATTTGTTTTTTCCGGGAACTCAGCTGGAAGGAGAACTGTGGTTCACGAGTCGGTGGTTCATGGATACCAGTCTTGGGTTTGGTTTTGGAAAGTTTCAGAAACAGTCATCTAGCCTCTCCAATTTTCGGCTGCAGTTCGGTTATCGGATGAATATCTTAGCTCCCGAGCGCGGTCCTGTGATTTATGCAAAATTGGGCTATGGAAAACAGTCCTACAATCTTGGAACTGCCGAGCCCATTCGCTTCTCTAGCATTACTTATGGAGGAATGCTCCTCTCCGGAGGAATCCGTATTCCCTATGATGATGCTTTAAATCTCGGTGCTGAAATCAATACTTTGATTTTTCCCTCGATTGCCGAAGCTCCGTTTTCTTCGGGATCCGATCAAAGTCAAATCAACTGCTGGGACTTTGTTTTTAAAGGCACTTACTCTTTAAATTCAAAAGTTGATTTAGAAGGCCGGTTGATTTTTAGAAACGCGGGAGCAAGTTTTAGCGGTGATACCGATCGTCCTGATCCGATTAGTCAGGCATCTCAAAGTTCTAAAATTCTTCAATTGGGAGTTTCCTATTACTTCTAAGGAATCGTGAACCCTTGATTTCTATAATCATTCCCTGTTTTCGTGCTGAAAAGTTCCTTGCTCAAACACTGGAGACAGTGGGCGGGCAGACCTATCAAGATTGGGAACTCATTGTTGTCGAGGATGGCTCCAAAGACTCTACGGAAGCAATCGTTGCCAAGTTTCGTTCCAAAAATCCGAATCATCCGATTCAGTATTTTAGACTCGAAAAAAACCAAGGCCCTTCAGCGGCTAGAAATACAGGGATCCGACATTCAAAAGGCGAATGGATAGCCTTTTTAGATAGTGATGATTTGTGGTATCCGACCCACCTGGAAACTCTTTTACTGCAAGCGGAAAAGAAACAAGATGGTTTAAGTTTTTGTTCGGTTGATTTTTTTGATTCCGAGAGTGGTGCTTTCCTGGGAGTTTGGGGGCCAACAGAAGACGATCTTACTCATTTTCCTGAGACTTTGTTTTTACGGAACTATATTTCTCCTTCGGGAGTCTTAGTAACGAAGGCCATTCTTGAAAAAAACCGCTTTGATGAATCGGCAGAAGTTCAATCGTGCGAAGACCATGAGCTGTGGCTGCGATTGGTTCGGCAGGGGATTTCTTTCACTTGGGTTCCTGAGTTGAAAGTGAAGTATCGGAAAAACCACTTGGGAGCAGCAACTGCCAACCAGGAAAGAATGTTCCAAGCTGATTTGGCGGTCATGTACCGTCATTTGGGGAATCCCCGCTTTGGGTGGGTGACCAAATGCAAAGGCATTTCTCAAAACTACGCTTATTTGGCTGAAGCTTTACTTGAGAAAAAGAAATGGAAAGCCATCGGCTTCTATTTCAGAAGCTGGTGTTTCAATCCCTTTAAACTAAGGCAATTGCGGCGCCTGATTAAGGCTCTGGGAATCCTAACCCTTAGGTTAGCTGATTAGTTGTCCCGCCAGTTGAAAGAATAATTTCTTCTCGTCGTTCTTCTGCTTCCATCTCAGCTTTGCAATTAATGCAGAGAGTGGTTACTGGGCGAGCCATCAATCTTTTTACGGAAATATCATCCCCGCAAGATTCACAAACTCCGTAAGTCCCTTCTTCCATTTTCTTAAGGGCTTCGTAGACCTTACTGATAAGCTTGCGTTCGCGGTCCTTAATTCGAAGTTCAAAGCTTCTTTCGCTTTCTAAAGAAGCCTGATCGTTGATATCAGGCAAAGGCGAATTAGAACTAAATGAAGCAACTTCTTTGTTTACGTCAGTTTGAAGTTCTTTTAACTGACTCATTAGAACTTTTTTCAGCTTTTCTCTATCTGTTTTATTCATATTCTTTCCATCCCCCCCGGGATTTTCCCGAACACTCAGGATTAAACACAACCCAGGGAAAAGTCAAACCCTCACCGGATCTGACCTAAATAATTGAAAACACAAAATAAACCCTAATTTTCTCGAAACCGGTTTTTCAGCATCGGGGCAGTTCCTCCTTAACAGATATGTGCTTCGGGGCCACATATAGGGGGAGGAGGCAAGTTAAGAAAGAACTGCCTCGATACTTTCTACGTACAACATACGGTCCACAAAAACCGTTTCAAGGGCCACCTACCGGTGCCGTCTTAACCCCCTTGGTATTTGATACTGATTAGAGGGCAAACTTCCAGCGCCAATGGAGGGGGTATAAGTGGGAAGAGGAACTAAGTCAGTGACTGTTCCACCACTACTTCCAGACCCACCAGGAAATGTATTTTCAAAAGTATTTACTCCAGGCTGAGGACACATCACGGTGACGTTGTCGCAACCTCCGTAAGGAAGAGAAGGTGTTGTTGGGAAAGGAATAGAATTGTCATAGGGATTCGTTGGAATCGAAGGAATCGTTGGACCAGAGGGGAGGTAAGGACCCACTGGAGAATAAGGGTTGAACGGATTAAATGGATAAACGGGAGGTACAGAGGGATTATAAGAATAATTCGGGTAAGTCGTTGGTAGAGTGGGGTAGGAGCCCAGGACCGGATTACTCAATTGGTTTAACAAAACATTTTGGTAACTGATGAGTTGAAATAATTGGGAGTCGATTGAAGGAGTCATGGGTAGTGTGCCGTACCCGCCAAAACCCAGAGTGTCGTAACACGAACCGCAACTTTGAGTGAAAGTTCCACATCCCCCAGAGCCGGTGAAGCTCGAGAGATATCCGGTTGGATTACTGAGGTAAACTGGAACAACCATGGGGGAAGCTACTTGAGTGGGCATTGCACAGCTCACGACGGAGTTTAGGTTTTGTCCCAGGACGTAAAGATTGTAGCCCCCTGTATTGTAAAGACCACAGCTAACGCAAGTTTCTGCAAGTGCTTTTTCAGGGGCGATAAAAAACAAGCTTGTGAGAACGCTTGCGCCAATGATTTTCTTAATCCAGCTCATTCAAACCCTCAAAAATAAAATCGCACACGTACAGAAGAGTTGGGGTTTGAAGGAGCAAGCGGTGTGCCATGCCTTTTGCGCTGAGCAGTAGAGCGTTTGGATTGAACAGAAATTTTTTAAAAAAAGCACGCTTTGAGTCTACGGTCCGAGCGCTTTATTTATCGATAGATAGCTTGTAAACTTATTAAACAGGGCACTCGACAAAACTTGTTTTTCCTACCGTGTTCTTTCAGTGCCTGGTCCTCATAAAGGGAGGTTTTCGGTGAAAATTAGAAAGTTGGTTTGTTTTGCGTCTTTGGCTCTCTCGTCTTGGGGATGGGCCTATTCCGACTTTGTGCCTCTCAAAGAACGTGCTCAAGGACATTCCTTAACAGGAGCACTTCAGGGAAACGAAAGTGTTTATTCTAACCCTGCCGGAACCTTGTTTTCTGAGGCCTATACGGTTGATGGAACTTTTGCATTTCCAAAATCCTTTTCTGCCTCCATCGTAGATACTCGAACCAACTCCGTTGGAGGAGGGGTCGGATATTTCAAAGAACAGGGAGTAGATCCCTCTTTGATGACTCAAGGCCTCCGTCTGACCTTAGGATCTCGCATTAATCAAAACCTTGCCGTTGGAATTGCGGGCAAAGCGGTTTGGGGAGTGCGCTCTGGGAATGAGATGAGTTTCAAAGATGCGGATGCCGGCCTCTTATGGAATGGTGATTTTGCCTCTTTAGGAATGGTGATTAGAAATTTGGGGGGAGGAAATGCGAACTTCAAACAAGAGCGAGAGACTTCTCTTGGAGCGCGAATAGGGTATTCCCAGTCCATTTACATCTCTGGGTCTGCTCATTCAAAATTTGGAAAAGTTTCTCCTTATGAGTATGGCTTTGGATTTGAATATATTTCTCCCTGGCATTTTTCTTTGATGGCAGGATATCGCTTTCAAGTGGGGGCACCCGATCAAAATCCCTCTTATTGGAGCACAGGGATTAGTTTCCTAAGCCCACGCCTTTCTGCACATTATGCTGTTGAATTTCCTCAGCTCAATAATGAGGAAGCAAATCACTTACTGGGTCTCAGCATGGCCTTTTAGAAATCTTCTAAATCGTGAAACATTTTCTCTTATTATCGCTCTGCTTTTTTTTGGCAGGTCGTGCTTTCGGTTCGAATAGCCGCTTGGGCCTAGAGCTTCTCCCCAAAGGACGTCCTTTTAGACTGACTTTCACTGATCCGAGAGAGATCCGAATGGGGATCAACTTTCAAGGAAACTCGGTCATTAATGCGACAGTTGGAAATTACTTTTCACTTTTAGGAATAGAACCAGCGGAATCCAATCCCGAAGAACCCAAAAAAGGTTTTCATTTTGGGTTAGAGGGCGCTGGATATTTTACTATGCGACAAGCCGAAAAGAGGTTTCCCTTGGAAACGGCTGATGGGCTCATCGGGGCTTACTTCGAAGGGGCTTATGGAGATTGGCAAGCTCAACTTCGCATGACGCATATTTCTGCTCATTTAGCCGATGGGAGCTCTGCAACACCGATTGCTTACAGTCGGGAGTTTATAGCCTTGAGATTTGGTTATGTCCCCTACCAGGAACTTCAGGTTTTTGGGGGAATTCACTATTTAGTGAATTCCATTCCTCAGTTACGTCCTTGGACATTTCAATTAGGAAGTTCCTATTTTATTCCTATCAATTACTCCCTTGTTCCGTTCGCTGGATTTGATTTGAAGTGGAGACAAGAAAGTCCGGTAAATCCCTCTTTTCAAGTGATGTTGGGATTAGCCCTCAACAACCCTCCCGAATCCTATCATTCCTTTCGATTCTATTACGCTTATTACACGGGAGCAGACGCACGCGGACAATTTTACAATCAAGTCGTTACTACGCACACGGTTGGAATCGATATGCAGATTTAGGGGTTGCTGCTATAATTAAATTAATTCCTTAAGAGTTTAATTCTTTCTTCTAGTTCTTTCTTTTTATTCCCGGGGGGAAAATCATGAATCGGTTTTTCTTGAAAAGTATCTTTATGCCTTTTTGTGCCGTGCTCTTGAGCGGTTGCGCAGTGGTTCTCTACCCGGGGCAACCGGGAATGGTCTCTAGTTCGTTTGTTAAATTGGATCTCGAGATTTTAGAGGAGCCCGGACTCTATGTTTACGAAGCAGTTTATGACAATACTTCCTCTGGCCAGGGCGTCTCTGCCGTTATCACCAAGCTCTACCCCAATGCCCAAACCTACACAACCAACGTGAGAACCAATGCAGACGGGACCTTATTTCGGGTGAAGGCACAATACAATGGAGCTGACATTCAAATGGTTTCAATGCCTCAACAGAATCAAGTGTATTTAAATCCCAATCATCAAATTGCCTTTCTCATTGATTACGAAAATTCAATCGATGAAATTGATGACAAAAATGTTGCGGAGGAGAATCTCTTTAAGCCATCTGCGCTTGATAGCCTAAGACCGAAGAGCTTTGAAACAAAGAGAATGAAGTGGCAACTCATCAAAGCTGCTCGATTTCTCCCCAATGGAAATCTGGGTTACGAACTAACAGCCCTTCAAATGGGCCAATATAAGTTTGTTCCCTCGCAGCCGATCAATTTGGAGACTTCTCTTGCTCAGAACTCAATCAAAACCACTCTGACCCCGGAAATGAAGCAAGAGTTTTCTCAGTTCCTGGAAGCAAATTTTCCAAAAGGGTATCGCGGAAAAGTAGATTTTTACGTGAAAGACTCTCTGAATCCCATTTCCTTTAACCTAGGAGTGAATACTTTAAAGACGGCTGAAGCCAGTGGTCTCAAAGTAATTAAGGGAATACCAGAGGGCCTCCTAAGAAAGGTAACTCAATGAAATTGCCCATTGCAGCTTTAGCTTTTCTTGGCCTGTCAGGTTTTGCTGATCAGTATGTTGTCCTTTTTAAACAAGCTGAGATTGCCGTCGGAAGTCTCGAGCATGGTGCTTACACTCAAGTTCTACAAGAATCTAACAAAAAGAGTATTTCCGATCTTGAAAATTGGATTTCTCGGAATGGAATCAGAAGCCAAGGGCAAATAAAAAATCTCTGGCTCGTACGGGGAGCGACGCTCAATGTGAGCGTGGAAGCAGCTAATAAATTAAAAAAGGAACCCTGGGTACATGGTGTGTATCTGGATAAGACGCGGCCGATGTTGCCACCGAAACCCAATTCTCCGGTCGGTTCCTCACTGAGTGAGGTAGGAGAAGCAGGGACTTGGGGTCTTGAAAAAATGGGATTGGCTCAGATTCGAGAAGAGTTTCCCAATATCGATGGAACTGGGGTTTCAGTGGGGATTTTGGATACGGGCGTGCAGAGTAAACACCCAGAGATTTCCGGGAAAGTGACCCATTTTCGAGATTTTATAAATTCCATTGCTAATGATTATGATGACCACGGGCACGGAACGCACGTCGCAGGAACTATTGCAGGAAATGACGTTGGCCTTGCTCCAAAGAGCAAAATCCTCATGGCCAAAATATTTGGCGCTGCCGGCGGAGGAAAAGATTCTACTATTATCGAAGCAATGCAATGGCAGTTTGATCCAGACGGGGACCCCACCACTGCTGATTATCCGCGTGTGATAAATAATTCATGGGGAGCCGATATCGAAGAAGGAATTCATGATATCGAAGAGTTCTTACCGTACCACCTTGCGATTCAGGCCTGGATTAACGGAGGGATCATCCCTGTTTTTGCTGCTGGAAATTCTGGAAAGAGTCCCAATGGAATGCCAGGGGGCTTACCAGATGTCGTTTCAGTGGGGGCAATCAATGCAAATTCAGAAGTGGCAGATTTCTCCAGTATGGGACCGAACTTGTGGAAAATCGGACAAACGATCATCACTTTAATGAAACCTGATGTTTCTGCGCCCGGTGTAGCGATTGCCTCTTCGCTCCCTGGAAATAAGTATGCCGAATGGGACGGCACTTCCATGGCGACACCTCATGTGAGCGGAGCCATAGCTCTTTTGCTGCAGGCAAATCCCAAGCTTACTGTCGCAGAAGTAAAACAATTGCTTTTAGAAACTTCGGAAAAGAAAGCTGACAATCAATTTGGTTACGGAATTGTAAATGCTTATGAATTGGTAAAAGCAGGAATTCAGAGAAAGGGGAAGGGGCTATGAAACTCAAAGTATGGTTATTTGGTTTAATGTGGGTGCTTCCAGCTTTAGCTGTGGTTGAAATTGGAGAAAAGGCTCCGGAACTCTGTTGGAAAAAAACGGATTCAAAAGAACTTTGTGTGAAAGAGCTGAAAGATAAAGTGAGTGTCCTGGTTTACAGCACGGGTTGGTGTCCTGGATGTCAGGACGAAATGTCTGAGCTGTCAGCGAGATATCCCGAAATCAAACACTCCGCACTCAAAATTATTTCTCTCTCGGCCGAAGGGTTCAAGCACGGGCAAGGCGCGGATGAGGAATTTTTAAAAGCCTGGCAAAAAAAATACAATATTCCATTTGAAGTCGCTGCTTCGCCAAATAATGCAGGAAAAGAATTTTTTAATCCCCCTTACTATATTCCTGCGACAGTCATTTTAGATCGAAGTGGTGTTGTGAGGTTTAAAAAGGTAGATGCGTCTGTGGATGAGATTTTCCAGCAGGTGAAAAAGCTTCTTCAAGTAAAATAAAGAAATCATCAGATTAAAGTTACAAACTGATGATCACTAAATAAGTTTACGTGATATTTAGAAAGCATAGTCGACTGCTTCTTGGTAATTCTGCCTCTGAATTTTACTAAGCTATTCTTGCCGGAGAGACTAAAAAGGTGCATCACAAAGGCATCAAACCCAATGTACAGTTCAACATTTGGGTGCCTGACTAACTCAAAAATGTCGACCACATTTGTTTTTCCGCGCAAATCGATATGGCTAAACCGATATTGGCCTCTATCAGCTAATTTATCTTTTAGTGCCCCAACAAAGACCACCTGATAATTAGAATCCGAAGCATAACGTTCAACCGTTTTAATTAATTGCGCTCTTTGACGTCGACCAACCAGGTAAGCCGAGGAATCACAGTAGACATTGAATAAAACCAGTCTTTTGTTCTCAGGCAATTTTAATTGTTTCAATATTGTGGAGTTATTGAACGGGTCAAACTCTGCTTGTGAAGAAAACCGTCTTTCAAAGTATTGAGAAAAGGAATGTAGGAGCTGGCTACAAATTGGCATTTTCAAATTCTGACTGACATGAACTAAGAGCGACTTATATTTGGCTAATTCGGGCATGAGTTCGAATCTGCTGATTACTAAATCATAAGCGCCGTAAGGTTCGCCTTCTGAAACCACGGGTAGCTGGAGTCGATTGAAGAAATCAAACATGGTTTTAGAGACGCTTACTTTCACGTGATAACCAGCGTCTACAAAAGATTTTATGATGGGCAAGAAAAAGAGATGATCTCCTAGGTGAATAAATTCTGGATTATTAAGTTCGAAGAGAACTGAGCGTACATCCGTAAGTTCTTCTCTGCTCACATTAAATAAATAAAAATTAGGTTCTAGAAAGTGGTTTTTACCAATAGCTTTTGAGAGCACCAGAAGCCCAGCTTTTCTCATATAGCTTTAATTTTCAATGACAGTCCTTAATACGCATTGGGATGAACAAGGCCTCGAAGCGGAGTTAAAATAAGAATTTTCAAGTCGAGAAGTAACGACCAGTTTTGAATGTAGAATAAGTCGTGATTAATCCGTTCCTCTAAAGAGGTATTTCCTCTCCATCCATGAATCTGAGCCCAACCCGTTATTCCTGATCGAACTTTGTGTCGCAACATGTAGCGTGGCACTTGATCTCTGAACTGCTCGACGAAGACTGGGCGTTCGGGCCTGGGACCCACAAGACTCATGTCACCTTTGAGCACGTTAAAAAACTGAGGGAGTTCATCCAAGCTTGTTCGTCTGAGAAACCCACCGATTTTAGTAACTCGGTCATCATTTTTAACAGCCCAAACCGCTCCGGTTTTTTTCTCAGCATCGAGAGGCATGCTCCGAAACTTGTACATAGAAAATACTTTTCCATCGGCCCCCATTCTCTTTTGGGAGTAAATGACAGGTCCGGGAGAGGAGAAGCGCACGCATAAAGCCAGAATTGCGTAGAGAGGCGCGAACAAAATTAAAAATAGGATTGAGCCGACAATGTCCATAAGGCGTTTGATCGCTCTATCGGAACTTCCCATCGGCGAGCCGTTGAATTCGAGAACGGGGATGCCTAGTTCGTGTCCTGCTTGATAAGTGAAAGTACTAAATTTTCCAAAATCAGGAATGATCTTAATGCTAGCTAATTCATGCGAAAGTTGCGCCAGAAGGGGTTCATACCGACTGGGATCTTTCGAGGGAAAGGAAATAACCACTTTATCAACTTGCTGGGACCGAACAGTAGACAAAGCTAAATCATCTTCTCCCAAATAGGGAATTGTTGTCATTTCAGACGAACTAGCCAGTGGCCCCAATCTTCCTATCCAATGAATAGGGAATGGCCTTAGGGATTCAAACTCGTGAAGATAGTATTTTAAGAGATCTCCATATCCAATCAGCAGAACTCGTAGAGGGGAGATCAGTTGGCGACGGATGAACGTCCAACCCATTTGCATGAAAAGTCTTCCCACCATTAGTCCCAGGAAACTTAAAACTCCGAAAATGAGAAGATAAAGTCTTGAGAAACGGGTGAGTTCCGTAAAATATAAATATGAGACAAGAACTAGGGTGCTCAGAGTTGCGCCTTCAAAAATTTTCTTGGCAGCCCGAAATCCAAACTTAACCCGATCGGCTCGGTAGGCCCCAACGATGTGGAGCACCGCGCTAAAAATAAGGGCCAGAGGGAGTGAAACCGTAGAATAGACCTCGATGGGAGGAACCCCATTAGCTAGAGGAAAAACATTTGCAGAAAACCGCAAGTACCAGCTCAGCCACCAAACAGCGACTACCATGCCGATATCGACCAACTTGGTCGCCACCGTAAAAAGGAAAAAAATCTGGCCCAATTGCATAAAAAACCCGGGGCATCATAGCTAAAGACCTCTGGCGGGCACAATAGCTGTTTTTTCTTTGATTGGTTTTAAAAAAACCTTATAATAATGAAGTACTTAGCGTGCACTCATTTCCCCAAGGAGGGATCGTGACTAAATCAGAGTTGATCGAGACGATATCTCGCAAAGCCAACCTCACTAAGAAAAAAGCGGAAGAGCTGGTGAATACTATTTTTGACGGCTTTTTTATGTCGATGGTTAAAGGGGATCGAATTGAAATTCGAGGGTTTGGAAGCTGGTTTGTAAAAAGCTATAAATCTTATGTGGGCCGTAACCCCAAAACGGGAGCCGACGTGTTTGTTCCCGAAAAGAAACTGCCCTTTTTTAAAGTAGGAAAAGAACTCAAAAAACGTATCGATTCCTAA
>RFNV01000282.1 GCA_009927005.1 Pseudomonadota bacterium | reverse complement strand
AAGATAAGCCCCGATGGGGGTCCTGACCGCTGAAACAACGACTACTTCTTTCATTCTTTGCCCTCTCTCGATATAAGTTGGCAGACCGATGATTTCGCATAAAAAATACTGTGTCTCCCCTCAGTGTGGCAAGAAATTCGCCGTTTTCTGTGTGCTTTTCATTAGCCTGCTCTCTGGCTGCGGTTACACTCTGAATCATCGTCTCCAAGATAACTTCAAGAGCCCCAAAGGAATTTTTGTACCTGTTTTTCACAACAAAACCCAAGAAGTCGGTTCTGAAATAGTTTTCACCAATGCTTTAATTCGAGAGCTTCTCAGTCATGGAGAAAAAGTGTCTTCTGAACGCAGTGAAGGAGCATTTGAGCTTCGAGGAACTGTTTCACAAGTGCAAAGAGAAGTGGAAGTTCAGAGTGCCGCAGGACTAAAACGCCTAGAAGCCTACCAGCGGGTTCCCGATCAAATTGGGGTCCGAGTATTTATTTTGGTGGAACTAGTCGATCCTGAGACCAAAACGGTGAAATATTCGAAAGAGTTTAGTGCCTACCAGAGAGTCAGCGCCCCCCTCAATAGAATGATGGATGTCGATGCCCCCTCGAGCTTAGGTTTGACCACTGAATCCCTCATTGAAAACAGCTACACTCTGATTGCTCGAGATATCATGCGTGACGTTTACGATTCCATGGTGGAGGTTTTCTAAGTGTCTCAGGCGGCTCACATTTTCAAGGAATTGGGGAGTAATCAGATACGCCCTTTCTATGTCATTGTAGGAGAAGAGCCATTTCAGATTTCAGAAATTACTTCTCGAATCAAAAATCACTTTATTAAAAATGATTCAGAAGCGGCTTTTAGTTATGAGTGCTTTGATGGGGAAACTGGTAAAGCAGATCACCTTCTCTCTTCTCTTGAAATGTTGCCAGGGCTTTTTGATGGCCCGGAAAGTATGCGTTTGGTACGCTGTGACCGCTTTGATAAATTTTCGGCTAGTGCTATGGATCTGCTTAAGCCCTATTTTGAAAATCCATCCAACAGTACTGTTTTTCTTATAGTGGCTTCTAAGCTTGATAAGCGAAAAGCTTGGGTGAAGGCTGTGCAGCAAAAGGGAATCCTGGTGGAAGTCAGTGAGCCCTACGATAGAGAATGGCCCAGGTGGCAAAGTTACTTTGAAAAAAAATGCGGAAAAAAAATTGAAAGTCCGGCTTGGGAAAAGTGTGTTGAGTTTTCTGGAAAGTCTTTGAGCTTGGTTTGGCAAGAGCTTCAAAAAGCTGCAACTTACGTGGGAAACCGAAATACCATTACCCAAAAAGACATTGATGATCTGCTTTCAAACTCGATGCGAGCCGATATTTTTAAGTTTGCTGAAGATGTGATTGCTAAGAAAAAATTTCAAGTGATGCGGGGCTTCGAAGCCTTGCAACTTGAAGGGGAATCGGAAATAAAAATACTTTCGATTTTGGTACGGCAATTTCGCTTGGTCGCCCGCTGTCAAAAATTCATGAAACAAGGGGTTCGCGATCCAAAAGTGCTTGGACCTAAGCTCGGCACTCACCCCTTCTTTGTAACCAAACTTCAGGAATTGGCCCAATCTCAGTCTGAAAAAGAATTGGATAAGGGCATCCAGCTTTTAAGTGAAACGGACTACTTACTCAAAACCGGCCAAACACGAATTTTTGAAGGTTTTCTCACAAAGTATCTCTCTTCTTAAGGAATGCTGCAGCATTCCGATAAGAAAATAATGAGTCTGACACGTACTTTAGCCTTTCTTACTTGGATAAGTTTTCTGGGGTTTTTGGTTTTTCAGAGAATTTAGATGGCTTCCCGCTGGCTAACATTCTGGGTGCTTTTTTTCTTAGAGAGCACGCTCCTATTTGCAGATCCCTACCAAGTCCTTGGGGTTTCCTCCGACGCTTCTCCAGAAGAAATCAAAAAAGCTTATTTGAATAAAGCACGAGCGGAACACCCCGATGTTTCTTCTCTGCCCAAAGCGGAAGCTGAAAAAAGATTTAAAGAAGTACAAAGAGCCTGGGAAGACATTCAAAAAAGACAAGTTCGTACAGTGGAAGTAAATCAGGACAAAAAAGCAGCAAAGGAAGAAGCTCAACGTATTTTGGAAAGCGCCTGGAATGAAAACACTTTTGGGCCTGATACTTTCAAAAAACTGCCCCGTTTTAAACAGCTCAACGCCCGTTCTCCTCTTTCTCCGATGCCAAATCGTGGAGCGAAAGAGGAAGGTGAGTGGGAAGCTATCGAAGAATTTTTGAAGAAACGCGAAACCGATTTAGTTCGTGAAAAGCCAGAAACCCTCTTGGGGATTCTTCGAAGCATCGATGGATATACCCAACTCACCGGTGGTTCGGTGAAAGCGATTCGGGGAGGACTAACCAATAAACTTGAAAAATCCGTTTTTGAAAACACGAACAACAAGTCTGTTTTTCTAGACGCTCTCATGGAACGATTGGAAAGACTCAATCGTGCAGGGGCTTTTCTTCAATCAACAACCCCCACTGAAGAACGAGAACGAGCCTTTGAGAATATCCCAGAGCTGTTCGCTGCACGCTTTGGTTCTTCTGAAGCCAGCTCCGCTGAAATGCAAGTAGCTCAAGCGCTCTTAGAACACGGGTTCAATCGAATAGGGAGCAATCGGGTTCAAGCTCATGAATTAGGATATTTGATTCGCAGTATTCCTCCCGCTTTGTCGCCACGAGAAAAACTTTCCTACTTAGCTGACTTTATTCAAAGGCTTGGCAATTCTTCTCAGGATTTAAAATCTCGAGCAGAGCGTGCGATTCAACAGGTGTTTTTAAAAAACGCAGATCTTGCTAATGAGTATGCAGACAAGATGACTTTTTGGAAAAAATTAACTCGAAAAAATACCGTTTGCGATCTGATTCTGGGAAAGTTAGCTATCGAAAGCGGTTTATAAGTCTCCAGCCAAACGCAATTTATCTTTGATCTCACGCAGTAATAGGCTCGGGACACAAAATAATTCTTTTCTAAAACGCTGATTATCAATAGCTCGACTTTGGTCAATCATCACATCACATTCCTCTGTATTACCAGCTATATTTTTGGGTAAACGAACACGAAGTAAATTCTCAGAGGTTAATTGAGTTGTGCAAGGAAGTACCCAAGTCGATGGATGGTATGCTTCATTCAAAAAATTAGTTTGTACGACTACAACCGGCCGAAGCTTCCCGGCCTCAGTTCCTCTACTGGGGCTCAGATCAGCCAGATACATGAAACCATGTTTGATTACGATTTCATTCATTTTTTCTTTTTCATCCCTTCGCTAGCTAAATGATCGAGGAGCTTTAATTCATCCAATGTGGACTTGCGGACTTTCTGAGAGGCTTCGGAAAACTGTGCTCTTAAAGATTCCCTCTCAGAGCCCTCCTTTAATTTCAATAAGCCACGCCTAATCACATCGACATTGCTTTTCGCTTTTAATATTTTTTTTAGCTCCAAAACCAAAGCATATTCTTTGGAAGGCAGGGTAATACTCGATTTGGTATTATTTTTCATACCTTTATAATACCTTCAGAGAGCATTCGCCGCAAGGGGGGCACCGCTAAACTATTAAGATCTTAATAGCTTTTTTAAATACCCATCTGTTTTAGAAATCCCTTTTCGAATAACTAGGCTTCGCCCTTCTCTCTTCCCCGCGGAATAAGCTTGATTGTCGTGCAATCGCCGGCTTCCTCGGAGTCGGTTCAATTTAGGGTATCGGCCTTTAACTAGATTTCGAAGACCTTCATCTTGCCTGAGAATCAGAGAAACCGAATTGTCAGTAGGGAGTTCTAGCTTATTGAGCTTTTCTCTAAAGCCCTCAAGAACCCCCAGGTAAAAGCTGTTTCGAGTAGCAATCCCAAGGCTCTTATTGGGTTGATAAGCTTTCCAAAGTCCTGCTAATTGGTTCTCTAAAAAATAAAATACATACTCGGCCATCAACACGTTTTCTCGCGTGCCTAACAATTCGAGCACTTTGAAATCTGAACAGGATTCCGGATCATAAAGAGAGGTATGGATGACTTCCACAAAGAAATGTTCATTTAATATGGATGCAATAACCGATTGGTATCTCTCGATTCGTTTCTTTTTAAGCTTTAAAAGAAGATATCCCCAATGGGCTTCTTTCTTTTCCTGAATTCGCTTCAAGTTGTATTTTGCATAGAGCTCCTGCACTCGCTGCATCGCGAGCAGAGCCTCGTGCTCATTGTCTGAAGTTGCAAGACTGAGTAACTTTTCTGCTCGCTCTAAAAGCCTTTTCTCTTCCGAGGAAATCTCTCCCGCTCTTAAGGGCGACTCTTTGGGAATCTCCTTCGTTTCAGCTCGACAAGCCCACGAAGCTACCCCTAATCGCTCACAAGCAGCTTTAAAAGCAGGTCCATGAATAGTTTGTTCTTGCCCCTCATCTGTAATGAGTTGATGAGCAATTTCATGCTTAAAAATCTCTAAAACCGTCTCCCAGGGGTACATTTCAATAAGGCGTTGAGATATCGATAAGGTACGAGTAACCGAATCCCAAGCCCCCCAGCGCACTGAGGTGTTTTCAATCTGAATGACTGGGATTTTAGTCTTTAAATTATAAGTAAATTGAATGTGGCGATATTCTTCAATAAGCCGATGAGTCCAGAGTCTAATTTTTTGGCGATTAATAGAGTCGTCTGAGACTGTCATAGCTCTTAAAAACGCGATTCCAGGGCAGTTAAAAAGCTAGCATAACTCCAAGTCAAATCTCGTGCCCCCTGAAGGAACCCGGACCAACGATTCATCTGCTCAGACATCTGACCATCTGAATCAAGATGGTATTTGACTCGGGTAAGATACTCATCCCCTTCAGTTTGAAGCCTTTCAATCAGAGAAGTGAACGTTCGAGAGCTTTTATCAATTACTCCGACAGAAAAATCAAATCCCAGGTCACGGAAAAATTCTTTATTGCTCGGGGTAACGATGATTCGTTTTCTCTTCAGGTACATTTTACCCAGTCGGTAATAGTACTCGGCAAAGCCATTGGTAATCAGAATCCAGGGGTTCCCATCTCCATGAGAGGAATAACCGTCGTATTTGTCCTCGGGATAACGCCCAATTGCAACTCCCGCAGGCCCAGATTGATTAATGCTGTAAAGGGTTTTAAAGGTTTGCTTCAATCTCAATACAGTTGCTTCCACTTTAGGATCATCCACCGAAAAAATATCGGATGTGTTTGCGTGGAGAACGCCCAAGAGAACCGATGAGTCTAGGTTTGATTTTTTGTAATCAATCCCCCCCACACGATTTCGGGTGCTTATCAAGTGATTGTGCCGAGAATCCCAGAATTTATTTAATTCAACTTTCATCTCTTCAGCTTGCTTCTGATACCACTCAGCTGCTCCCGTATCTCCCAAGAGCGTTAAGTAAGAGGAACCTTCAACCATCGACTGATATTGGTTAAGGAGCGTGTAAAAATGCTGGCCTTTGATTTCTTCCCAAAGATCAAAGCAAGCTTCTCGCCAGTGGTGAGATACAAATTCGAGATCATATTTAATAATGGAACCGATCCGGCGGATCTCATCTGATTTGGATTCAGCAACCAGAGATCGGGCAAATCGAATCAAAGTCAAAGCTCTTAAAGCGGGTCCATCATTTTGAGGACGTCCCCAGGGTCCAACAAAAGCACTTCCATCTACATTGAATTTTGGCTCCCCCGGACCCCCACTCGGAGTTGGGGTCATTTGGTTTAGCCGAGAAAACTCAACGTAATCCAAAAGCATCTCTAAAAAATAGGCTTTCTTCTCTGGAGCAGTGGCCTTGGAGTAATTGTCCACAATCACACTCATGACTAAAGCTGCATCCCTTACCCAGTGAACCAATAATCGGGATTTTGACGAGAAGGAGAAGCAACCACAACACCCTTGACCGTGCCGGCCGGAGAAATATTGCGGAAAAGATTTTTAGCAGCGATTTGTTCCTGTTGGGGAAGCCACTTTTCTAAAGGCATCAGGCGAACGGATTCATTAGAGGCAAAACTTACTGAAGCTAAAATCGCTAGAAATATAAGTTTCATTTTTTTCCCTACGAAAAAAACGTAACCTTAACAAAAAACACACAGGATGCGAACAAAACTTAAAAAAAAATACCGGAATAACTCACCGCATTAAGCTGTTGATTATCCAGGAAAACGGCAGGTAAATACGGAACCCTCGCCCGGGGAGCTTTCGACCCAAACGGCTCCCTCGTGTCTTTGCATGATGTGTTTTACTATCGCCAACCCTAGGCCAGTGCCCCCTTGCTCTCTCGAACGGGCCTTATCGATTCGATAAAATCGCTCAAAAAGCCGCCCGAGATGCTCCAAGGGAATACCAGGACCCGTGTCCTGAATTTTTAAAAAGGTGTCGCGCCCACCTTTTCGATCAAGCTCCCAAGAGACCGTAATCTTTCCGCCCTCTGGGGTGTACTTACTGGCATTGTCCAAAAGATTGATGAGAACTTGCTCCACCCGATTGGGATCAGCATTGACTGAAAGCGCTTCGACTTTCAGCTCGGAAGTCTGATTTTTCTTCTGCAGCCGAGGAGCTAATTGTTTCAGAATGCGTTCGCTAATTTCTCGAGTTGAAATGACTTCTTTTTGTAAGAGGAGGCTTGATTCAAGCGCAGAAAGCTCGAGAAGATCTCCCATGAGATTCATTAATCGCTCGGAATTACGAGCAATAACACCTAAGTACTCTCGGTCTGATTCAGCACCGCCTTGTTTCTCATGGTCTAAAATCAAAGTTTCCGTGTAGCCTTTTATTGCAGTCAAAGGGGTTCGCAGTTCATGAGAAACATTCGCCACAAAATCAATTCGCATTTGCTCAGCAGCTTTTAACTCAGTGATATCGTGGAAGATCCCTAAGGCACCATAAATAGTTCCACCATGTCTTCTCAAAGGTGAAACGGAGAGTGAGAAATAGCGCTTGGGCTGATTCTCTGTCTCGAGTGAAAAAGCGCGAGTTCCTCCCGATTTCCCTTCTGTTAAAGCTCTTTTGTAAGCTTTTAGAATCTCAGGATCCCTTAAAATCTCCCAAAGCTTTACGTTTCGGCGAACTTTCCCACCGCCAAAAATCATTTCAAATCGGCTATTGTAGAAAATGGGGATTTCGTCTTGATCCACCGCCAAAATAGCATCCGAAATAGATCCCATAATGGCATCTAGCTCGACTTGTTCTGTCGTCAAACTTTGAACGGTTGATTCCAGATTTTTCCCCAGATCATCAATACTTGATTCGAGATCGGACCATTCTCCAAAGGCTTCTTCTTCAAGATCCTCCTCGGTAAGTACACTTGGGTGCCTCGCAACTAAATTCTGAGTTTTGACAAGGAGCCTTCCCAAGGGAAACACGAGTCTTCGTGCATACCAAAGTCCGACTAAAAACAGAGCCCCCGTCAGCCCAACTAGGAAAAAACCTAGGGAAGTATTGTAAGCACGAATCATCTCGCCCAAAGAATCCAACGGCAGCGAAGCTCGCAAGGAAAACCCCTTGGAGAGAACTGGCACATTCACAATCAAATTTTTCTCATTGTTGGGTGCATCCGATTCGGATGACGAATCACAAAGTGTTTTTCCTTGAGAGTCCAGTACGGCTATTTGGAAATTAGTGCCTGCCGAAAACTCCTGGCACCAGGTCGGGGGAACGGTTTGGGGGATTGTTTTAGATAAGATGCGGAGACTGTGTTCTACCTGAGCCCGAACCTGTTCAACAAAAACCTTTTTAAAAAAATACCTTCCCGCTAGTCCTGAAATCCCAACCGAAACAACAACCAAAAAACTCTGAACTAAAGCGACTCTAAAAAAGCTTCTCCAAGGAAATTGTTTTGATAATAAACGCACAAATCACATTTTAAAGGGTGTCTGCCACGCGATAGCCCACTCCACGTATCGTCTCAACCAAGTTGGCACACTCACCCAGTTTTTTTCTTAAGCCAAAAATATGGGTATCAATAGCTCTATCAATAACCGAAACACCCTCGCCTTGTACCAACTCAATCAATCTCTCTCTCGTGAGTACTCGTCCTCGGTTTTTCATCATGGCATGAAGAAGTTTAAATTCTGACGGTGTTAAATCGACCAAATCGGCGTGACAACGCACTTCGTGTCTTTCACTGTCTAGAACCAAGTGACCGATTTGAATTTGATTTTCCGTTCCGACTTCAACTACTCTTCCTGCTCTTCTCAAAAGCGCTCGAACTCGAGCAAGAAAAACAGAGAGATCAAAAGGCTTCGTAATGTAATCATCGGCCCCCATCTCTAGCCCTAACACAATATCGGAAGTCTGCGCGCGAGCAGTCACAAGAAGGATGGGAGTCATTTCAAACTTACTTCCCGCCTGGCGGATTTTTTTACAAATATCGAGACCCGAAATCCCAGGAAGCATCCAATCTAAAATTAACAAATCGAAACTCTTGCTCTCAAGATTCTGAAAAGCTTGTTCTCCGTTCTCGGCAATCTCGACTTCTATGCCATCTCTTTTTAAATGCAAGGCCATTAAATCTGCGATATCGCGTTCATCTTCGACGATGAGGACCTTATTTTTCATTTGGGCCGCCCTTATCTCTTGTGTGGCTATGTCTAATGTCTTTACCGGAAATGCTAAAAATTACGTCTTCTGCAATGTTGGTGGCGTGGTCGCCAATGCGCTCAAGATTTCTTGCAATGAGAATCACGTTCAATCCTTGCTCCACATCTGTCGTTTTCATCTTGATACTTTCAAGTGCGTTTTTGAACACTCTGTCTTTTAGCTGATCTACTTGGTCATCATCATCCAGAACCTTTTTGGCTAAGCTCGCGTCCGAATTAATAAATGAATCAATAGCGCTTTTTACCAACTCGCGCACAATCTCAGACATTTTGATGAGATCCGCCAGATCAGGATACGGCGGGTGTTTCAAATAAAATTCGGTGTTATTCGCAATGTTGACTGCTTGATCTGCCATTCTCTCTAAATCGGTATTGATTTTCACAACCGATAAAAGAAATCGCAAATCAGACGCTAGGGGTTGTTGGGTCGCAAGGAGTTTAAAACAAGCAGCATCTACATCCATGTGCGCTTGATTTACTTTGGCTTCGATTTGATTGACTTTATCAATCATTTCTCGTGAACGATTTTTCCAGGCAAGAGTAGAATACTTGACCCCTTCTTCAAGATAGCCAGCCATTTGGATTAACTGAGCTTTCACCTCTCCCAAACCTTTATCTAAGCTTCTCTTCATTATCCAAATTTCCCAGTGATATATTGTTCCGTTCGCTTTTCTCGGGGGACGGTAAATACATTTGATGTTTGCCCAAATTCTACCAGTTCTCCCAAAAGAAAAAATGCTGTTTTATCAGAAATTCGAGCAGCTTGTTGCATGTTATGGGTGACTATAATCACGGTTATGTTCTTCTTCAATTGCACCACGAGCTCTTCAATTTTTGCCGTTGAAATCGGATCCAATGCACTGGTGGGTTCGTCCATCAAAAGAATAGGGGGCTCAACGGCGAGGGCTCGGGCAATACACAAGCGTTGCTGCTGTCCTCCCGATAAACTCGTCCCAGGTTGATTTAATTTATCTTTCACTTCGTCCCAGAGAGCCGCTTGCTTCAAACTGCGCTCTGTTACTTCCATGAGAATGCTTTTACGACGGATCCCGGCGAGCTTAAGGCCTGCAACCACATTTTCCATGACAGAAAGAGAAGGAAATGGATTTGGCTTTTGAAATACCATTCCGATTTTTCTTCGAATCAGAACGGGATCGACCGAAACATCGTAGATGTTTTTTCCCTGAAGGATTACTTTCCCTTGGGCAGATGCTCCAGGAACTTCCTCGTGCAAACGATTCAAGCAGCGAACAAAAGTGGACTTTCCACAGCCCGAAGGGCCAATCAGGGCAGTCACTGATTGCGGGGAAAACTCAAGATCGATATTCTTCAGAGCTTGGACAGGTCCAAACCAAGCATTGAGATTTTCTACCTTTAAAATACTTTCTGACATTTAGTCCCTTACACTTCCTCGCCCGGGTCTTAACACTGTCCGAGTTACGATATTTAGCACAAATACAAAGAGGATTAAAACAAAAGCGCCAGACCATGCTTGGCGATTCCACTCTTCAAAAGGAGCAATGGCATAGGTGTAAATTTGAACAGGCAAAGAAGCCATCGGTTGATCAGGTGCCATGGAGAAAAATCGATTATTAAGGGCAGTAAATAAGAGGGGGGCTGTTTCTCCCGCAATTCTAGCAATTCCCAGCATTACACCCGTGGTAATTCCCCCTAAACTTCCTCTTAAGACAATCCAGAGCGTCACTTTCCATCGGGGAATTCCAAGCGCCAGCCCCGCTTCTCGAATGTGCTGGGGAACCAACTTTAGAAGTTCTTCTGTGTTTCGGGCGACGATTGGCACCATAATCAGGGCTAGGGCTGCCGAACCTGCAATCCCAGAAAACCGGTGCATGGGTTTTACCATCAAGACATAAACAAAAAGACCAATCACTATGGAGGGGACAGAAGAAAGCATGTCTGCGCAAAAGCGGACACAAAATGAAAATCGGCCCCGACCATATTCAGACAAGTACAATCCCGTTGCGATACCCCAAGGGATTCCAACCACACTTGCTAAGAAAACCATCAGCACACTTCCCACAAATGCATTTAGCATTCCTCCGCCCACTTCCCCCACAGGCTTTGGAAGCCCCGTAAAGAAAGAAAGAGTCAGGTGGGGTGCCCCCTGAATAATGACATAACCAAATACGGCAAAAAGAGCGCTACACGCCACGATTGCGGCTAAGCTCAGAAGAAAGGTCATCCACAGACTTAAAGTTTTGCGCCGTTTGTAGCGAAGACGAGTGAAATCGCCGATTTGTTTTCTGAGGGTGGTCACTTCACCCTCCAAATAAGAATTCGAGCGATACTGCTAGTTAAGAAAGTGACTAAGAACAAAAGAAGACCGACAAGGGCAAGAGAGGACAAATGAATATCGCTTGTCGCTTCCGCGTATTCATTGGCAATGACGCTCGCCATAGTTTGAGCTGGTGCAAAAAGCGAACTGACTATCTGGGCCCGATTTCCAATCACCATGGTGACGGCCATAGTTTCTCCAAGTGCCCGCCCGAGCCCCAACATCATCGCCCCAAACAATCCGCCTTTGGAACTCTTTAGGACCGCAAGCTTAATCATTTCCCAGCGAGTGGCCCCTAAAGCCAAGGCAGACTCCCGTTGAATTCTAGGAATAGCAGCAAACACTTCTCGAGAGATGGAAGAAATCGTGGGGAGGATCATGAGTGACAAAATCAATCCCGCAGAGAACATTCCCACTCCATAAGCGGGGCCTTGAAAAATGGGAAGAAAGCCGAACTTAGCAATGAGAAAGGGTTGAACATGGGTTCTCAACCAGGGAACGAGAACAAAAATTCCCCAGAGCCCATAAATAACGCTGGGGATGGCCGCTAACATTTCAACTAAAAATCCAACGGCTCGAGCCAGTTTCGCAGGTGCGATTTCATTTAAAAAAAGAGCAATCCCGACGCTTAGAGGAAAAGCAATCAAAAGGCTTAAGAGAGAAGAAACAACCGTCCCAAAAATAACCGGAAGAGCTCCGTAAACATCTTGGACCGGATCCCAGTCTGAACTAAGAATAAAAGAAACAAATCCATTTTTTTTGATGGCAAGTTCCGAAGCATCAAAAAGAAAGAGCCCCATCGACACCAGTGCTAGAACTAGCAAAGCTGAGAGAGACCGAATAACCCAGAAAAAGATTCGGTCTGCACGACGGACGTCTTTTCTTTTAGGTGGTTTAATCACTTAGCAACTTTGATTGTTTGAACCGTGTTTTGTAACTTTTTTTCTAGGGCTGCTGGCAAGGGGGCATATTCCAATGCAGCTGCAGTTTTTTGTCCTTCTTTGAGAGCCCACTTGAGAAATCCAACTAAAGCAGTTCCCTTTTCTGAACCGGACATGTCTTGGCGAATCAGCAAATAGGTGAATGAACTGAGCGGATAAGACCCTTTACCTGCAGAATTGGTAATCGAAAGCCGATAATCTTGGGGCATTGAACCCATCATGGCGTTTGCAGCTGCAGTCAAACTTGCAAGAGTAGGTTCCACAAACTCCCCTTTAGCGTTTTGGAGAGTGCTCACTGGAAGTTGGTTTGTTTTTGCATAAACAAACTCGATATAGCCTAGGCTTAAGGGGGTTTGTTTGATGAGACCCGCAACCCCTTCATTGCCTTTGCCTCCAAGCCCCACTGGAAACTTCACCGATGTGCCAGTACCGACTTTCTCCTTCCACTGCGGACTTACTTTGGCCAAATAGTCAGTAAAAACCGCTGTGGTGCCGCTTCCATCCGAGCGATGAATAACCACAATATCTCCTGAAACGGACAAATCAGGATTTAATTTTTTCAATCGGGGATCTTCCCACTTCTTTAAATCGCCTAGAAAAATGGCGGCAATTAAATCTGAATTTAATTTAAGTTTTTTCTGGTTAGGAAGATTGTAACTGACAACGACCGAACCAATGGCAGTTGGAATGTGAATTACGGGCTCACCTACTTTTTTTAACTGTTCATCGGTCATGGGGCTATCGGTAGCGCCAAAATCGATTGTTTTATCTGTAAACTGCCGAATCCCTCCCCCGCTGCCAATGGATTGATAATTGATTTGGGTAGTGGGAGAAACTTTTTGATAATCGCTAAACCAACGGGAGTAGAGCGGATAAGGAAAAGTCGCTCCTGCTCCATTAATCAGAGTAGTTGCCTGCGAAAACAAAGCTGAATGAAATAGCGCAAAACTTAAAAGCAAAAGTTTCTTTCTCATAAACCCTCCACTTGGATTTTCGGCGACCTATTTTCGGCAGAATTTACGGATTTGGCGCTATTTAGTGTGTTAAGATTTGGTTAGGGATGGGCTGTTTTTTTACTTAATTATTTCAATACTTTGGAGCTTGGGGCAGAGTGGCCCTCTTGGTGTAAAGATATGATTTTTTGAAGCTCGTAAAAGGAAGGCCGGGGCGACCGCTTAAAAGTTTCGTAGTTCACTTCTACTAAACCAAATCGGGGGCGAAATCCTTTAACCCATTCAAAATTATCGAGCAGCGACCAGTAAAAATAACCGCGTATATCCGCACCTTGTTCAAGCTCAGTGGCTACCACTCGAAGATGGTCTCGGACATAGTTGCCTCGATAATTATCCGCTCCATCTGCTATCCCGTTCTCTGTAATATAAACAGGGAGCCCATAGGTTCGAACAAAGCGAATCATTCGGCGAAGCCCCTCAGGATGAAAGCTCCACCCCATCTCAGAAACCGGTTGTCCCGGATCACTAAACCCCACTCCAAACGGAAAGCCGGGAGCAGTTTCAAAGTGATCGCCCTTTGCCCTCCATCGCATGATCGCTTTGGAATAATAATTGATCCCAATAAAATCTGTGGTGACTCTGCCCAGCGCTTCTTTCACTTCGGGCGCCGTGGGAACGAGACCCGTCACTCCAAATTTCTGTGGTTTACCGGTAGTCGCATCAAGCCAGCTCTGGTTGTAAAAGCTTCGCCCCACAAAAGTAAGGAATCGCTCCATTGGATGCCAATGGCGGGCTGGAACAAAATCCATCATATTATGCGCATACCCAACCATTAAGGGGTGATGCCGCCAGGGCCCTCTTCGATGGGGCATTTCAGAATGAATCAAATCGTATGCTCGGACATGGGACTTAAGAATTCCTCGAAACATCTTTGAACAGCTGGCGGGATCATAAATGGCGGGAGGCTGAAAGCCTGCCAAGTACTTCCCCACACACATAATGACGGGCTCATTAAACGTACACCAGAGGGGAATCCGATTTCCCAAAGTCTTAACGATCTTTCGAACAAAATTCGCAAATTTGTGATACGCGAGTTCAGAAGTAAACTCCCCCTGCTCTGAAAACCAGAGGGGCGAAGTAAAGTGATGAAGAGTCACCATTGGTAAGAGTGATAATCTTTCACACTCCGCTAATACTTCTGCATACCATTCTAGAGCCTGTGAATCCCATCTTCCCTCTTCTGGCTCGATTCGAGACCATTCGATAGAGAGTCGATAAGAATTCAGGCCCAGTTCTTTCGCAAGTCCAAGATCTTCCCGGAAACGATTTCGATGATCGGTTGCGGGCCCACTTACTTCTTTTCTATCAATTGCACCTGTTTTTTCCCAAGCCCACCAGTCGTTATTAGTGTTGTATCCCTCTATTTGGTGACTACTCGTCGCGGCCCCCCAAAGAAAATTCATGTGGTTCTTCCCTCAGCTAACAGCCCACCTTTAAGCAACTGATAGTCTCTTCCTCTCCAAGAAACAGTGTTTCCAGACAGAATAGAAATCCAAAGAAGAGGCGCTAGCGCCTCACGGATGACCCACGCCCCAAGAGCTTTCCAGGAAAACTGATCCATTAATCCATAAATCAAACCATCACAGATTCCCCACAATGCCATGTGAGAAAACCAAACCAAAAGAGGTGAAAACCCAAAGAGTGCCTTCAAGGAAAAAGAACCGATAATTCCAGAGACTGTTGAGAAAAATAAAGGCTCAATCAGGAATGCAATCGGAGCGATAGATTTTCTAATTCGTCCCCACCTCAAATGCCGAGCCCAGAAGTTTTGATAGGAATAGGGACCAATAAACTGCTCTATCGGTGATCGCATCAATTCGACTGTGAGATCTAATTTCTGGATGCTATGTCCCGCCATGTAGTCCTCAGCGATATAGTGCCCTAGAGTCTTTAGCCCTCCAATTCTCTTAAAAGTACTTTTTTTAAAGAGCATCGACTTTCCTATGACACTGGGAAATCCGAGTTTTTTCGTCAGCACCATCCACCTGGCGTAAAAAGTGTTTAAATACGAAGCTTCCAGCCACCCTCCCAGTCCTTTAGCAGACACGCCGGCTACCACAGCCGTGATGATTCCCACTGAGTCGCTGAGATCTGGAACTAAATTCAGCAGATAGTTGGGTTTGACTCGAATATTTGAGTCACTGATCAAGACCACGTCGTGCTGAGCAAGTTCATAAGCAGTCATCAAATTATTTATTTTCGGATTGGGTCCTGTGTTCTGTGGTTCACAAACCAATTTGGCATCGACAGAGGGATATTTGGAGAGCAGTTCCTGAACCACCGCAATAGCGGGCTCTGTCTTTTCAGTCACAGAGAAGAGAATTTCGTATACGGGATAGTTGAGTTTAAAAAAACTTTCCAGGTTTTCAACTAAGCCTTCATCCACTCCTTTTAAGGGCTTTAGAATAGAAACTGGAGCAAGAGAAGTTGGTTTCTGTTCCCGCCTATTTTGAAACTGCTTGAAGGCTAGCCACGTTCCCCATCCCATAATGGCCCAATTGAGGACCCATAATCCAAGGGATAGAAGTATAAGAAGACTCACGCTTTGGTTCCTCACGGTAGAATTGAAAATCTAGTTGCTGTTTTTTTATGGCCTGAAGAACAGCTTCTTGTTTCTTTTCACAGGAAAGAAGCGTTTTCCAAGACGTCATGTTTTTCTCGGAATGAAAATCACTATTGGCAATCAGGGGAAGACCAGAATACCTGACTTCATCGAATAAATAGGGCCCACTCGCCACTTCCCAAGCATCTACTTTAGAAGCTAATTCGTATCGTCTGTCCCAAAGGTGAAACGTTTGCTTCTCAATTTTTTGGGTGGATACAGGGTGAGCTGCAATCACTAGGGCTCCTTCCGGTCGGACCCGATCGGACAATTCCCTAATGTCTTGATTAGGATCAATATGATCAAGATTTCCTAAAACTAAAAAGTGGGCTGAGCGATGATTTGAAATTGAATTTTTGGTAATTTCAACTCCCGGGATGAGACACATTCCGTACTGATCCCACGCTCTTTCTTGCTCCGATTTAAGAATCTCTCGATAAATGGGAAAAGTAGCAGCTGTGAGTGTTACCCCCAAATAGGACGAAGCTCGGCCAATCAGGGTAGTTTGTTCGCAAAAGTGATCAGTAATCGCAATGGCTCCGAAACCTCTTTTTCCATAGTAATCTACCAAAGCAGGAATGCTGAGCTTCCCGTCGCTAAAGTTTGAGTGAAGATGAAAGTCAGCCAAGTACATTTAACGAAAGTGTCGACCATTTTTAATAAGGGACTATCAGAGATCTTTTAAGAATAGGTTAGGTTTCTTTGGCTTACCGCAGAAATACAAAAGCGAGAAGCCCAGTCACGAGAAGAAAAAATGAGCCAGTCCAAAAAGGAAGTCCCGGATAAAGTTGAAAGAGAAGACCAGATACCGAAGGCCCCAGGACTCTTCCGAGCGCAGCAAGGGATTGCCCTAACCCAAGCGCTCCTCCTTGTTCGTCGGGATCTACTGAACGAGAAATAAGACTCGACAGAGACGGATAAGTAACTCCCGTTCCACAAGCCATCACAAATGCGATTCCGAGCATTCCCGAATAAACTCCAGACCATCCGATAAAAGGAATGATGAGAAAACTGATCCCCACTAAGGCTGGACCAAAAGCTAATAATTTATTTTCTCCAAATCGCTTGGCGAGCTTTCCGATCAAATAGCCTTGTACCAAAGTGCCCGTACAGCCAACGACTATCAACATATAGGCGGTGAGACTGGCGGATTGCTTTCCTTCAATTTCAGTCCCCAAAGCTCCCACGGGAACCCAGTAGTGCTGGATAAAAAGACCCAAAACATTTTCCATCATGGAGAAAGCTGCTGAGAAAATAAAAAAAGTGAAGAACAGATACCCCACGTGGGGGTGCCGAGCTGCATGTTTGAGCGCAGCCCATGAGAGCTGAGGACGAACCGAACTTTCATTTTTAGGAGAATCAGAAACTTTAACGGGATTCGTTTCTGGAAGTTTAAAAAAAGCAAAAACCCAATTTATAGAAGAAAGGCCTGCCGCGATAAAAGCTGGAGCTGCAAGACCAAATCCTACAAATAGCCCCCCGAGAACCGGCCCAAAAATAAAACCCAAACCGAAAGCAGCGCCAATTAAGCCCATTCCCTTTGCTCGATTTTCCTTGTCTGTACTATCGGCAATAATCGCTTGAGCGGTTCCGATATTTGCACTTCCCAAACCAGAAAGCATTCGAGCCAGAAAAAGAACTGTGAGGGAATTAGAAATGCCAAACATGAAATATCCCAGCGCAGTGATCGCAATGCTGGTCAACATGATGGGCCGTCGGCCGATTCGATCTGAGAGACGTCCCCAGAAAGATCCAAACAAAAATTGCATTGCGGAAAATGAAGCCCCCAAAAGAGTAATGACTGCAGGGCTTGCTCCTAACTTCTGTGCATAAAAGGGTTGAATGGGAATAAGAATTCCAAAGCCAATGAGATCTAGAAAAACAGTCAAAAAGACTAAACCAAGAACAGACTTCTTATTAGTTTGGGACATTCCAGAGAGTGTAGTTTATTTGGGGGAGGCAATCAATGAACAGAGTTGAACTCCATTCACGACAGCACATTTATTGAGGTCGGTGCCACCGGAGTTGGCTCGGCCACAAGCTGCTAGGACTAAGAGGCTTAGAATGAATATGATTCTCATGCCTCTTTGGAGCTGCAAAGCGAAGACCAGCGTATTCTCGGCTAGAAGACTTCCCCTTTTTGATGAAGTTTTGGAGGGTTGTCTAAAGTTTTGACAGCCTCTTAATCATTCACAGGCTTTGAAGGCCCGTCCTCAGATTTTCGATCAAAGCGAATGCTGAAAGTAAAACCACTAAACCCATTGGTTCTGGGCATGTACAAATAGCCGGGTGCAAAAGTAATTCGATAGCCATTGACTAAAACAAACCCTAAACCCAGTTGGGGCTGAATCGTAAACCCATCCCCAGAGACGCCCAAATTATTACTTTTCCCATAGCCGTACCCCACTAACACGTTCATTTCGTAAGTGAGAATTTTAAAGAAGCTCTGGTCCCATCCGAGGGTTAACCCAGTGTACAGAAGATTATTATCTACGATGGAACCATCTTCGGGAGCTCCAGCTACAGCTTCAATGCCCAAGCTAAACCCTTTATAAAGATACCGACTGCTTCGAAAACCCAGCATTAATCCTTGAGTTCCGCTATCGGTATTCCCCCCTTTAAAACGTTGAGCTTGAATCCCCCAACGACCCACGGATTTGGAGTTTGAGCTTTGGTAATACTCTGCATAAGCAGGCTGAACCCACTGACTTAAAAACCAAAGAGCCCCCATTCCAAAACTTAAAGCAAAGCGTTTTAAAGCGTTCATAAATACCTCTCAACTGGGCTTATCGGCGGTGCGTTATTTTAGTTAAGAACTCTTTTTTGAATTAAATGTGAAAGAGCCCAAGTTGGTCTTCTGTGTATACAAAATTACAGGCTCTTTCGGTCTACGCCCCCGGGGGATTCGGCAAAAACAACATAGTTTCAAGTACTTATGCACCGCCCCCCGCTGGACTTCGGCTTGCAATTTGGGGTGCCTGGAAACGCTCGGTGCGTTTTTGGAGCAAGGAGAGAACCTTGAAAACGTTAATGAGTTTTAAACATATTAGGGAAGCCAGCTTTGCAGTTTTATCTGTCATCCTGCTTGGCACAGTGATTGTTCTCTCATCTTGTTCGCAAAAGGAATCTTTTCTCGCCTCAGGTAGCTCTCAATTTATTGTTCAAGATTTGAATCCCCCCTATTTAGATATTCTTTGGGTTTTAGATGATCGTTCCCCCATGACTTTAGTGAGAGATCATTTGATCAGTGAAGCTTCAAACTTTTTTGTAAGGCTCGATAGCATCCCCAGCAATTATCAAATGGGGATCACCACGATGGACATGCTGAGAAACAGAGGGGCTCTGAGACCCGCCGGTACTATCCTGACTAAACGGACCGGATCCTTATCTGAGAGATTGCATGTTTTTGAAACTCTTTTATCGCAAATCATTAATTTACAGACTGGTGCGGAAAATACGGGATTTGCAGCTACTCTACTTGCACTTAACAATCAGTTCAAACCGCGCGCGGGCGTTCCACTCGTATTGGTATTTATTTCTGATGGGGACGACTTTTCCGACTTCCGATCTGTGACTGCTCAAGATCCGGTAGATTTTTTCGCTGCTCAAGTGTTGAGCTTGAAGGGCGGTAAAGAAGAACTGGTAAAAGCTTATGCGATTAATTACGTCCCTCTGACTTCTTCTACTAGTGTAAGCGATGTCAGATGTGCCACTCGAAATAATGCGGATGTTGATAAGGCAGGAACGGGTGCTGTCCGTTCAGATGGAAGTCCCTGGTTTCAAAACAGATATTTCAGATTAGCGGCTAAGCTTAAAGGAGATTCGGCTGATCTTTGCTCTTCGTTCTCTTCGAGAATTGATTTGTCAGGTCTGAGACTCAAGACCCTAGCCACTCGGTTTAGAGTTGATCAAACCGTTAGCAACCCTTCTTTATTACGGGTGAGTATTACTTCCAGAACTGGTGAGTCTTTAAATATTGCGTGGACGTTCGACGCTACTACCAACGAAGTAGTATTCAGTACGGCCCCTCCAGAAGGTGCCTCAATTCAAATTCTAGTTGCGTCCAACTAAGGAATTGCGAAGGGCTCCCAGAGCAGTTGTCCACATGCTGAGATTTGTTAAGAGTTCGTACTCAATTTTATCTGCGATTTCTTCGTACTCTTTTCGCTCTTGATTCTGAAACATCCCTCTAAGGATAAAGAGAAGGCTTTTTTCTGTGTCTGAGAGACTTCCCATGTCGGTCGGGATCTTCGCAAAATCTAATTGCATTGCCGTTTTGGTATTCCGAATGGCTTCCATGAATCTCTGCAATCCCTCAACACATTGAAGGAAAAACCGGTTAGCCCGAACACTGTCCTCTTCTCTGAACAGCTCGGCTGATCGAATGAGACTCCCCTTCACTCTTTCCACGCAAGTGAGAGCAATGTCCAAACCAGATTCAGCCCAAATGGAAAGTTCTGTCCGAGCAAGAGGTGCGTCAGTCGGAGTGATCGACTCATTTAAGGAGTTCCACTCGCTCGTAGGGGGATTGAGTGTGGGATTTTGATCTAATTCTTGTTCTATAAGGATTTCTTTCATGTCGCCCCCCAGTGCCGATTTTGAGTAAGTATTTTTTTAAGACTTTGAATTCGCTCATCTTGAGGTAATAGGCGTAATGCTTTATCTGCCTGCTCAGACGCCTCGCCAAATCTGTTCTCCTGCATAAGAATCCGAGCTAGCTGAAATCTGATTTCCCCGTTATTCGGCTCCTGTTCCAAAAAGCGGTAAATTCTCTTTTTCAGTTCCTCTTTGTTCGGACTATTTTCTTGGATCTTAATTAAGTATCTGAGCGCTAAATTATTTCTACCATCGCAGTCCAAAGCTTTTTCAAAGCTTTGAGTGGCCCCAACAACATTTTGGTTTTCCCACTGAACAAGCCCGATTCCAAAATGTGCTCGAGAATTTTTAGGCTCCAAAAGGAGCGCTTTGGAAAAATAGCCCTCAGCCTTGCTATGGTTTTTTCTCTGCACTTCCAGCGTTCCTAAATTCACCAGAACAGCAGCCGAATTTGGAACTAATTGAAGTGCCTCTAAGTAGCGCTGTTCCGCTTCATTCCAACGTTCCTTTGCCATCAACAGATTGCCGTAGGCTTTTTGAAAATCAAACTTGAGATTTGCTTCTAGTGAACTCTCATCAGACACATGCTGGAACAAAGAAAATGCAGCTTCATCGTTTTCTTCGGCCAGATAACACATTCCCAAGTACACAGCATATTTACTTCTTCGATGCATTTCCCAGAGTGCCTTAAAACATTTCTTTGCCGCAACGGTCTCTTTAAGTCGCAAGAAACAGACACCTAAACCATCCATCGCCTTTTCGTCTCGGAGATTCTTGCGAAGAATAAAACTGAATAGGTTTCGGGCTAAGAGATAATCCCCACTTGCAAGGAGAAGTTGAGCATTGGCCAACAGCTCGCTTTCATTTTTGGTTACTGGCGAGTTAGGTCGCGGGCGGATCTTTACTAGAAAGGCTTTTTCCCCCGTTTGGGGAGATGCCCCATCGGAGACCTCTTGAACCTGTATCTGCTCGGCATCAGACATCAGAGCAAAGAAAGGAGAGTTATCAACAGAATTTGAAAGATGGTTGAATTCCATAAGGGTTATGAGACTTGGAGAGCAAGGGCTATGCCATCCGAGTTCTCAAGGATCCCTAGGATTTACTGGGCAATTCGAGAGGCCTGACGTGACTGGACGTCAGTTTTTTAAAAAGCTCGTCATTTTTTTGTCGTTTCTTAGGCTTTTCCGACTCGACTGGTCGCTTTGGAATTTGGTGTATTTTTTTCGAATGCGTCAATTTGATGTTGTGTTTCCACCGTCTTCTTTAGTTCTCGTATCGTTTCATTTTTATAATCATCGATAGCGGAGATCAGCTGAAGATCCAATTCAAGAATCTTTTCCCCAAGTCTTTTGCGTTCATCCATCATTTTCGTCAGAAGCGCTTTATCGACCTCTTTTGAGTCAGTCGGCTTTTCGACCCTTTCCACTGCGTGGGAGATTTTGGCGTCAAATGATCGAATGATATTCAAAATCCGCTCCCGGCTATCCACAAAAAAGTCCAGGTTAGTCCAATCATTACGAGCAATTTGGTCGAGAAACTTCTGGGTGACCGAGTAGAATTTCTCATAGTAATGATTTTTCATTTCCAGATACTGAAGTACATCTTCCATGCTTTCCCCCGTTCCTTATTTCGCAACCGTTGGTTGCTTTAAACTTTGAATCGCTTGATCCCAAGCCGATCTCAACGTAGTTAAAATTCCCAATGCTTCGCTAAGATGACTTGGATCATTTCCCATGCTGCCCTTTAATAACCTGTCTTGGATAAAGTCATAGAGGCCCTCCAAGTTGGCAGCAATATCCTCCCCTTCCTTATGGTTCAGGGAAGCGCGTAACTCGTTTACGATGTCCATGGTCTTTCCCACATAAAGATTTTTTTCCGGGAGATTTTTGGCATCGTTTGCGGTAATCGCCATCTTTAAAAATCGGATGGCTCCGTCATAAAGCATGATGAGTATTTTCTCTCGACTAGCGGTAATGACACCGGTTTTCGTATAGGCACCAAATGGTGTTTTTTTATTCTGCATCAGTTATCACCTTGAATTAGCTTCCTTGGGAGTTAAAACTGGGTAAAGAACTCGCTACGCTATTGGCGATTGCACCGCCCTGGCTTTGAATGGCCTGAACAGCTGCTTGAGCTCTCGAAAGAGATTCCTTCAATGATTTAGCTTTTGCTTCTGCTATTTTTTCCGTGCGATCAATGTTCTTGTTGATTGTCTGTATCTGATTATCAAAGTTCTTTTTCTGGCTACTGAGAAGTCCTGTGCCTGGAGCCGAAAGCGATGCAATAGCGCGGTTGAGTTTGGGAATCACACCAAAACTCGTCCCATCACCGCTAATCAGCGCAACGACATCATCAAAATTCTTTTCAAGTGCAGCTGTAAATTTTTTTTCATCAAAAGACAGTGTTCCCTTCCGGGTCATTTGAATTCCAATGTCCGAAAGAGCCTGTATCTTTCTGCCTGGTTGCCCCAGAAAATTTTCTCTTAAAGCCGAACGAATTCGCTCCTCTGCTAGACGAAGCGCGTAATCTCCTCCCAAGGTTCTACTTGTGTCGGTCTTTTCGTCGATTGTGTTTTGTTCCTGAATAAAGCCCAAGACCTGATTCGTTTTTTCAACCAGATCTTTTACCTTTACTGTGGTTTGGGGAACATCTTGCTCAAGAGTGACTGTAATTGGTTTTCCAGGATCAGTAATTCCTTTCAAATTGAGAACAGCTCCCGGAATAAGATCTTTCACCTCATTCGTAGGACTTTCCACTTGAACCCCGCGATACTTGATGACAGCATTGCCAGCATCTTTTTTTTCCGCAATGAAGAAGTCCTCTTCACCTCCCGAGAAATAAAACTCGGGATAATTGACGTCGTTTTGAGCGCCCACTTGAGAAGACGACAACAGGAGGCGGTAACTGTTTTCAGGATCACTCACATCATTTACCACAGAGGCAGTAATCCCCATTTTCGCTTGGTTGATGGATTGGGCAATTCCCTCAAGTGTTGAGTTATCGTAATCGATAAAAATTTCCTGGGTTTCCCCATTCTTCGTATCGAAAGTGAGGTAACCAGTACCAATGTGGGTTTCATTTGGATCTGGAAAACGATTGGTGAGCGCGCTGGGGCCTGAAGCGAGCTGGCTGATTTCAATGTCGTGTTTGCCAATATCGGCAATGCTTTTATCAGCGGTCCCCGTGATGACCTTTGGATCATCTGAAGTAAAGGAGATTTCCCGCATCGCAAACGGAGTCCCCAAGCTGGGTAGTATCTGGCGAAGGCCATCCGCTTTCGAGACCAAATCATTTAAGAGATTGACCTTGTCCTGTAGTTTCTCTTTTTGCTGTTCAAGAGCTTGAATGGGCTTTCGCTCGGCCTGAACAGACACTTGATAGGCACGTGCAAACTCTGGACTTAATCCAGATACCTGATTTTGATCTACACTGAGATCAGGCACGCGGCCTCCTACAAACTTTATTTTGGTTGATTGTCAGTTGATAAAAACGGAGTGAAGTGAACTTGATCTAAGTATAAGCGACTTTCAATTTCTTTCAAAGTGGTGTGCCTCAGATCTCTCGATTTAATTTTGAGGTACCTGTTAGGTTTTTGACGTGATCGTAACAGTTGGATACGTTTAAATTCTGATTTTCTGTTTGATTTTGATTTTTTACCTGAGTATCGAGCAGCTTAACCACTGTCTCGGTGTCAAGGACTTGACTCGATTCGGAGGCCTGGACCAATAGTTCCTCTTCAGAGGAAATGCTCTTTTCGATGGAGCCTGTTTGTTCCGATTTGGTTTCTTCCTCTTTTTTATCTTTTTTTCTCTCACGCTGGCGATTTCTGCCCTCAGATTCAGACAGGCGATCGACAGTGTAATTGGGAAGTCCGTAAACTGGATTAATAAGAGGCATAAGCTCTCCTACAATCTTTCGGAATATTTTATTTAGAAATTAAATTTCTGTTATTACTGGGCGACTTTGTCGCCCCTCATTTCCGAAGCGATTTTGTCTCCCCCCTTATAAACTAAGCCCCTGATTTACAACAA
>RFNV01000298.1 GCA_009927005.1 Pseudomonadota bacterium | reverse complement strand
ACAAACTATTGATTCAAAGAGCCCATTACTTGGCGTCACTGCTATTCAGTTTTCAAAGATCAAAATCAACTAAAACTCAAGAGTGAGAGTTTTAGTTAAAGTCGCTGTCGATTGTCAACAGCTTTGTTGGAGATCTTTTAGCGGTTCAAGAAATTTGAAGAACCTCGACCTAGCTGAAACTTCAAAGATGTAAAATTCAATTCCAGTGAGGAGCAATGTAGCCACTCTTTTTGACTTGGCAAGAGGGAAATAAACTTTTTTTTGCATTGTTTGAAAACCACCCTTTTTGGGAGGTATGATGGGGCTTATGGAACCTAATGTGATTGTCGGCGGAGGTGTTTCTGGGCTTTTAATCGCTCGGATCCTCCAAGAAAAAAATCTATCGTTTGTTGGCTTTGAAAAATCAGCGCGACTTGGAGGAAGAGGAGAAGTCGGTGCTCATCGGATTTTGAAATCAAATACTGTTTCTCTCTTAACTGAACTCGTGCCCGAAGTCAGTTGGCTCAACACTGAAGCTGAAGTTAAAGAAAGACTGAAGGGTGAATTTACCCCAATACGGGATGGATACTCCGAAGCAGAAAAGTTTTATTTAACATCATCACTTTTCACTCCCTCTGCTCCTTTTGATCAGATTTTGGAAAAGCTAGCGGCACCAGTGCAAGAACAGTTTCATCAACAAAAAACAGTGACTCAAGTTCACGGAGATACAAAGACACTTGAGTTCTCAGATGGAACCGAACAGAAATTTGAAAAACTGTTCTGGTGTTCTGACTTGTCTTTGCTTTTCAAGCTTTGGGTGGGAGAACCTTTAAGTGCGCCCAAGGCATCCAAAAAAGCAGCCGAAATGCCATCGGGAGTTAATTTAACTTTTGATTTAGAGTCTCCACTCTTCGAATCAAAAAATACGGTTGTCCTGCCATTTCGGTTTAAAGACTTTAAACTCAGAGCTCTTGGAATCCCCGATCTCAATGATGAAGGTCTTTCTCACCGACTCCATTGGATGATGTTTCTGCCAAAGGAACTCATGGAAGACAGAGAAGAAGTTGCAAAGTGTGTTCGAACTTTGAAGCGAGAGCTGCTAAAAGAGTTCCCTGAGCTGACCCAGAAGACAAAAAGGGAAAAAATTGTCTACTTGCCCGTTCTTTCGGGTGAAGAAACGGCACACTGGGCCTCTTTAGAAATTGCTCCTGATGTTTATTACTTGGGACCCCAAATTTATCTGAATGAGGATCAAGCAGAATGGAGAAACCTAGATCTTTTAGTGTCTAATGTTTCCCATCTTCGTTCCAAAGAGTTTCAACCCGCTTCATGAGAAACTTGGTTCTGGCGGTTCTGGCCCTATTGCTGGGTCTAATTTCGTGCGTTCAACCCAGTCGGTCGCCGGATCCTTCTCTCACGCCTGTGATAGTTGTGCACTCCAACGACATTCATGGAAGAGCTTGGCCATTCCTGCGAGAAGATGGAAAGTGGGTGGGTGGATATGCGGCCCAAGCGGAACTGATTTCTAAGATTCGCAAAGAGGCTGAAGACAAGCGGGCTGCTTTTCTGCTTTTATCTTCCGGAGATGTTAATACCGGTGTTCCCGAATCGGACTTTTCCGAAGCCCAACCTGACTTTAAATCCATGAAGGCCATTGGCTATGATGCCATGGTCGTCGGAAATCATGACTTTGATCACGGAGTGGAGTTGCTCCTGAAACAACTTTCGTGGGTAAACTTTCCCTTTCTCGCGGCCAATCTGAAACTAAAGCGCACCCAAAAGCCCCTTTTTCCCTCGGACATCATGATTGTTCGCCAAGGAATTCGGTTTGGTATTTTGGGAGTTACAACCGATCAACTTCAAAAGCTTATTTTAACCGAACACGCAAAAAAGATTGTTGTTGAGGATGCCATCGACGCCTCTACTCGAGCTGCAAAAAAGTTAAAAACCGATGGAGCGGAGATTTTAATTGCGCTCAGCCACTTGGGAGTTAGTCAGAGTGGTTTAAGTATCCATAGAAACATTCCCAACGATGATAGAAAACTGGCCCTGAAAACTCCGGAACTAGATTTAATTGTGGGTGGTCATTCCCACACATTTATTAAGGAGGGCCTTCGAGAGGGAAACGCATTAATTGTCCAGGCAGGCTACCGAGGCGATTACGTAGGACGAGTCGATCTCTTTTGGGACAAAGAAACCAAGAAAATTATCTCCTCTAAAGCGCAATTGATAGAAGTAGACCCCTCAAACGGGGAGAATGCCGGAGTAAAAAGCCAAGTGCTTCCCTACAAGGAAAAATATGAAAAAGAACTTGGGGTAGCTATTTTTGAAGCAAAAAGTGTGATTCTGGGCCAGAGGAACCAAACCCATAGCCTAGAACTCCCATTGGGAAACCTTGTTTGCGATGCAATTAGAAATCAGACTAAAACAGATTTTGCTTTCTTTAATTCAGGCGGAATTCGGTCCAGTTTACCGGCAGGCACCGTTTTAAGAAGACATGTTTTGGAGGCATTTCCTTTTCGAAATTTGGTTTCAACTGGTGTTTTAAAGGGCCAGGATATTGTTGAGGTCTTGAACGACGGATTGCGGGGAGGGGATTTTGCCGGCGGCGTTCTTCAGGTATCGGGACTTTCTTATGAAATCAAAAACGGAAAAGTTTCCAACGTTAAAGTGGGGGATCACTCTCTCGCCCCCAATAAGGACTATACCTTTTCCACGAATAGCTATGTGATCTCCGGAGGGGATAAATTAAAATCGATTTTAAAAGCGCGATCCGTGAAAAACGGGCCTCTAACGGTAGACGAAGTTTTTACCCATTATGTCTCAACTCTGAAAGTTGTTGAGGCCAAACTAGAGGGTCGAATCAATCTAATAGATCCTTAAGTTCAACCAAGTTGGCGGGAGGCCACTTCAATCGTTTGGCCATTAGGGCAATACAATTAGGATGAAATTTATAAGCAGCACCGTAAAGTTTATCTCCCACAATCGGGCATCCCATAAAAGCAAGCTGGGCCCGAATTTGATGAGTGCGCCCCGTGTGAAGATCAACTTCGACTTGAAAAAAGCTCTTTTCGCCAAAGTCTTTGGGGACGCAGCTAAGAACCGATAACTCACAAGACAGCCAACCGGTTCTCGATTCAGCAGATAAAACCTTAGGACTACGCTCTGAAGGCTGCATCCAATGTAGGTGTCGACCCAGGGGACATGGCTTCTCGACTAAAGCCAGATAAGTTTTTTGCAGACTTCTCTCACTTAACATTCGATTAAACTTGGCTTGGTAATCTTTGTTCTTTGCAAAAAGCAATACCCCTCCTACAGGGGTGTCTAGGCGCTGAGTTACTAAGAGCTCGCACCCCAACACCTTTCGCATCTGGGCCAATGAGTTTTCAATCGCATTATCAACGGTCGCATGAGTGGGGACTCCCGCTGGCTTATTAATCACAATAAAATCGGTGGTTTCTTTTAATAGTCTACTTTTCCAATCGATTCCCTCGATGAAAAATCGTTTGGGGTGCAAATGCAAACGAAGGTAAGTTCCTTGGGGTAGCTCCCTATTTTCAAAGATACGTTTCTTATTGGAATAAATCGCCCCCAACTTGATGAGGTCCGATGCACGCTCGTCACTCAGCTTAAAATGCTCCATTAGCACTTGTTTTAAGCGAGCGGGCTTAGCGGTCACATGGTGAAAGATTCGATTCGAGGGGATAAGAGCCATAAAATTAAGCTCTTTTAACAGATGTTTATTTTGGTTAACAGCTATGTTAACACTAGTTCCAACTAAGGTGCCCCTAACCGAGGTGTAATGGTATGGGAGAAAAAGCAACTCTAGAAATAAGTAGTCGACCGAATCTCTTTGATTATTTCGATTACCGAGACTTTCTCCAAGATTTCTACCACTTCCATAAAAAAAGAAATTCTGCTTACAGCTATAGACTCTTTGCTCGAAAGGCCAAGCTCGGCTCTCCTAACTATCTAAAACTAGTGGTCGATGGAAAACGCAGAATTACTGATCGCACCTTGTATCAGTTCTCCCGAGGCCTGGGGCTTAATCGAGACGAGGAAAAATATTTTAGAGAGTTGGTCATGTATCAAGAGGTGTCTGATCCTGACAGCAAAGATCAACACCTAAAAGCCCTGATGAAATATCAGGAAAAACAAAGAACTCCGACCCCTCTGACTGAAACTCGCAGTCGCGCTCTTACTGACTGGCACCATTTGGTGGTTAGAGAATTAGTGTCCACCAAAAGCTTTAAGGAAGATCCAGCCTGGATAGTCAAACGGCTCGGAGGGAAAATTACAGAGGCTCAGGCCAAAGAAAGCATCGAGATTTTATTGTCTCTGAAACTCTTAAAGCGAAACTCGGAAGGAAAGCTCGAACAAACTGAACCGCTGCTAACGAGTTCAGATGATGTTCCTGCACATCTCTTGCGTTCATTACACCGTTTCTATCTTCGAAGAGCACTAGCTTCTATTTTTTCTGTCACTTCTGAAAAACGAGAAATGTCGGGGCTGCTTCTGGCAATTCCTAATAGTCGACTCAAAGAAGTCAAAGAAGAGATTAAGGAATTCCGAAAGAAACTGAATCGCAAATATGGAATGGAAAAAAGCGGTGAGGAAGTCTTTTTTGCCGGCCTCTATTTATTTCCGATTACTCAAAAAGCTGAATAAAAAAGGGGGTGGCCAGAGTTAAAAAACCTCGGGCCAACCCCAATTACCATTTAAGAGACAAGTGATTTATTCTTTTACAACCCAGACCTTGGTGTTTGCGACGACTTCGTCGAAAACACGGATGGGTACAGTATAGACACCCAAAGCCTTAATGGGCTCAGCAAGGAGGATGTCTTTCTTATCAATTTGAAATCCTTCTGCTGCAAAAGCTTTTTCGATATCGTGGGTAGTGACCGCACCGAATAGCTTATCTTGCTCTCCAACCTTTTTAGAAATCGAGCAAGAAGTTCTTTCCAGCTTTGCCCTGATACCTTCTGCTTCTTTTTGGCGTTTTGCTCTGCGGGCTTCTAGAACTGAACGCTCGTGTTCAAAAGCTCTTAAATTATTGGCTGTAGCTGGAATCGCATAAGCTCTTGGAATTAAAAAATTACGCGCGAAACCTGGCGCCACCTTAACGATACTGCCTGCCGTTCCAAGTTTTGGAACATCCTCTCTTAGAATCACTTTCATACTGCCTCCTCTAATGGTTTAGCCTGACATCCCATCAGACTATTCTTTTTAATAAAAACAAACGGGGACATCAAGCCAAGTCCCACCAATGCGTAAAACCCAACAAAAAGAAATCCAACGTAAACCAAAGCTCTTGGGCCACTTTTCCACCCTCTTTGAGCCATGAAAACGGATAATACCGTCGTGCCTTGGATACTAAAAATGACAAAAAGTAGATGCAGGAGACCCGCCAACCAATATTGGGATGGAGTCTGATTGAAAGCATTCACTGCCCAAAGAATCAAAACAAAAACACTCATCAACCAGGGCAACCGCAAACCTCTCAAAGATTGGCTGCTATATACATCTTGTTCAGACTGCCACTTCAAATGCGCTGCGAGACCAACACTAAACCAGACGGACAACAGACACCCCGATAAAAAGTAGAAGGGCCCTTGATAAAAAAGTAGGTTTCGGAGCATTACGGGATTCCATTCAGGAAACAATAAACCGCTTTGTTGCGCCTGCTGCACGACTCGATCAACAAACTGGCTCCAGCCGGAAAGCACCTTTGCTGCCTCTACGGTTTGGGTCATCACGCCTAAGCCGATGAGTCCTAAAACAGTTGTGAGTAATAGGGTACGAATCATGAGAGTCCAAACGGGGACTTGGCGTTGAATACTGTCGGCTACGAATACAGCTAAAACAAACGAAAGGAGCACGACAGGCAGCGGAACCTCTAACACCAACAAAGCTATCAATGCCCCTGCGATACTGACCACTTTAGGCCAATAATCAGGCAATCGTCGGTGAACTAAAATCACAGCAAAAGAGCTCATGAGAATTGACGAAAACCCAAGCCCGCACAAAAGTGCATAGAACGGCAAACTCAACAGGCTTACCGGCTCTTTCTTCGGCTGATTTTCATTTTGGTCGTTAACGACTCTCATTTAAAACGCTCGCTAAAATTTTGGTCTCTTTTTGTGAGACCCCCTGTCGATTCCGAAAGTTTCGACTCCAAAGCTGACCAGAGATTTCCAGATTCAATCCCACTTTCAATTGAGAGAACCAGTGCTCAGCTAGTTGCCCCGAAAGTACCACATCGAAGTACCCCATGTTGGTTACCTCCAAATGAGACTGCTTTACAGCGATCACAATTTCTCCCACGGGCACTCCAGAAGGAGTGTAGCGAAGCGAGCCCACCTGACTCACCTTGCCCACTAGAAACACTTCGTTTCTCTCAGCAGAAGAAAGTTTCAAGTGTGAATTAAGCCTGTTGTTGTGGCTGGTGTTGAGCACGCTTTCGTTGCTCTTTTGCCTCTCGGTTTTTCTTCATTTCTTCTTCAGCTAAAGTGATCTGCTTTTTGATTTTCGTGTAGTCGTAATCGGCTTCAACTTGAACTGTGATGAAACGAATAACTTCGCCTAAAATTTTGAAGTGGCGCTCAATTTCTTCAACAACTCCAGATTTACCTTTGTAAACCACCACAGAGTAACTTCCCATGGTTTCATCGTTGATAGGATAGGCTAAATGAGTCAGGCCCCAGTTATCGCGGTTAACAACTTTACCGCTAAATTTTTCAATCACGTTATCAACTTTTTGATGAATGGCATTTGCCTCGGCTTCTGGCAAACCAGACTTCAAGATGTAAACGGTTTCGTAGGTATTACTCGTGCTATAAGACATTCTATTTCTCCTTATGGACAGGGGCGACTTTTCGCCCCACGGCCCTAAAAACTTAGAGCAAGGTTATTTCTAAGCCTTGGAGATCTAACAGGAGTTCCCAACCTTTACAACTCTAAAGGGATATCTAAGCTGGACTCACCCCAGGTGGGTAAGTTCTTGAAGGTTTTCTGGTTTTCGACCGTTTTTTCAAGCTGCCAGAAGGCAAGCTCAAACCCCTTTAGATTCAGGGGGTTGTCAGTCGGAAGGGTAGTTACTGAATAAGAGGTTTGGCTAAGATCTTTTTGGTGCTCACTCAAAACAAAACCCGGTAAAAAGCTGGCCCGAATGATTTTTCCCCTCACGCAGTGGAAGAGGAGCGCATCCAGGGAACCAGAGTTTTCCATTTGAACACAAGCCACTTCGTTCTGAGTCAATACAGATTCCAGTTTCTGAAATGTGGCCTTAAGTCGATCGCAGCTAGTTCTAAGGCCCGGATCGGAAAAGTCCAGTTGAGCCTCCGGTCTGGTGGCTTTTGAAAGAATCGAAGACCAGGGGAAGGGCAGGAGCCAGTCTGTGAGCGCAGTCTCTTGTTCGGGCGCTCGTTCAGGTAAAGTAACCGAGTGCCTCAAGACTACTTGGGGAGTAGAAGTCGAAGCATTCGCCTCAAGGAGAGCACGAACCTTTCCATTTTCAAAAGACAAAATTCTCAGGGTGTTGCCCGGCAACTCCTCAGAAAATACAAAATTTTCTCGATAAAATCCCAAGCGCTGAATAACAGCCCAGCGATTTGATGGGTTGAGTTCTTTTGCAAAGATTCGCTGGAAGAGCATCATACGAAGCATTCCCTCAACTTTTCATAAAAGTTTTCTTTCACTTCCCAGGGCTGCTCAGAGAGCGAACCTAATTTCCATTGGAGGGACTCCATATTTTCGTCCCACTTTGGTATCCCAAGTGGGAAGACTACTTTGCCCCCTGATTCGATAAAACTGTTAAGGTTGGTGTATGCTCTTCGCGAAATAAACTTAGAACAAATAAACACACAGACTTTGCTCTCCGCAGTTGGCGTCCAAGAACTTAACCACGAGAGCTTTTCGCCAAAGGAAGCCGCTTCGATTTTTAGCATTTCTGCAACTCGGAAAGCTCTCAGAGAGTTGGGATCTGTCTCCCCCTGGACAAGTACAGGATGAAAACTGCTTTGATCATCGTTGAGCTCAAGGAGTGTGTCATCAATCACAATATTATTAACACCACCGACTGGAGCCAGAGGGGTCGAAGAGGAAATCCAAGGAAGTTGGGTTTGTTCAAAAATAGCTTTGAGTTCCCCTTCCCAAATCTGGAATGCTTTGGCTTTTAAAGACTTGTATTCCCAAAACGCAATCCATGGCCGCTTAGCCATGATGGTCTTTAGCCCAGTTGGCTTTGAGACAGCCTGAAAGTTATTAAAACTGGTTTGAAATAAAGAATTAAACCTCTCTATAGATCCGTACCGTTGTGCGAGTTCGTGTTCAATGAAAGTGGGGTCCATTGGGCAAGAATCTGAAATCAAACTACCCCAGTCAAAGGATGCGCTTTGGACACTGCCCTCGGGAGCCCGGTGCAAACTGAGGATTGAAAGCGCCTCGGACAGAAAACTCACAAACCCCTTTCGAACCTCGTCATTTCTAAAAGAGGGGATTCGAATAAATTCCCATCGACTGATTAAGTCATCTTCGGTCTTACGGGATACCAGGGCTTGAGGTAAAAGCTGACGCGTCCATTCTGGAAAAGATCGTTTTTCAACGCTAAAACCAAATCGAAAATGAAGTGGAATTTGTAGCGAGTGCGCTAGAGCACAAACTTTTTCTAATTTGAGTCGTGATTTTGAATGAAAATCTCGAACTCCCTGCAGGGACTCGTGGTCTCCCCAAAAAACTCGAACGAGGACACCTCTAGAAGACACTCGGTTGAGCTCCTGTAAATGAGCGGTCCAGTCCCCCGTGGGTAAATTGGCATAATCAAAAAAGTGCAATCTAAGGTCTCCGTCACAAATCCGTCATCGGATGTGATTTAGTATAAAAGTCGGAGCCATCAAACTCAAGATAGGTAAAATTTTGAACCCAGTCCCCGGTGTTTATGTAGCGACACTTACGTCCGTTTATGATTGTGGTCACATCGTCAGGCAGATGAGTATGACCCATGACCACCACATCATAGCCTTGATAAAATATCTTTTCAGCAGAAGCGCGGTAAATTTGCCGAATTCGAGTCGCCCCCTGGGGATAATCTTTCGTCTCTTGATATCGACGACTGGCTCCGGATGTTTTGACTCCCAGATCAAAAATCCATTTTGGTGGAACCGGTCTTAGCGCCAAATGAAGAAGATCCTGTCGTAATAGACTTCGTAGGAGTCGATAACCTCGTTCTGAGGGATTGCCGAGATCCCCATGTGCTAAATAAACTTTCTTATCGCCTAAAGTTATGGACAATTCATCAGTGTGAACCTTGATCCCAAGGTCATCAGAAAAATAAGAACCTAATCTGAAGTCATGATTTCCCTCCAGATAATGAACTTCATGCCCTTGTTGAGAAAGAGAGCGAAGAACGTCCGTTACGGGCTTGAACCGCTCGATGAGGAAGGGGGTCGTACCAGGCCAAACATCAAAAAGATCCCCCAAAATATAGATGTTTTTAAATTGTGAGGCGACTTCCTGAAAAAATCGAATGACCAGCCGAGTTTTTACGCTGGTGGCATCCTGCAAATGAACATCTGATAGAAATATTGCGCTCACAATTGAAAGGTTCTAGCAACTTAAGCGGGAATGGCAAGCGATGGCTTTAATCCGTAGGATGGCTGTGGTTTCGGGTCGATTTTTTCCTTTGAGACTCAGTTAGTTGTCGATTTTGATTCGGCTGAGATTTTTCTTCGATAGCCTTAATTTGAGTCTCAAATTGGAGCAACTGATCTAATCCTTGGGGCGCAAGCGTTGCTTCAGCCCTGTAGCTGACCCCTTCTGAGGGACGTAAAGTCGTAAGTCTGCCTGGTTTTTGCTCGACCATAAAATAAGAACTCGCCAAGACTCCCATCAAAACAGAAATACTGTAGAGGTACTGTAGCTTGTTCCTCATTTTTTCGAATGCATCCCCTCTGCCGTTTAGTCCGTGACTACGGCCTTCCCTTGAAATACAAGGCTTATGCCCGAGGGGTCGTAATTAACTGCTTGATATTCCATTGTTTTTCTTTTCCCTTTTGGGGCTTTTTGAGAAGGTCCTGACCACTGTTTGGATCTTCAGTGAGGACCAGAGGGTTAAGTGCTTGAAACTCTCAGACTAAAGCGCGGCTTCCGCTGGTGCAAAACAAGTAAGCAGCTGATAAATCGTTAGATATGTGGTCTGCCCCCGCAAAATTAAATCTGGGCCTTCGAATAGTCGGCAGAAGATCAGATGGTTATCACCTTCTAGAGAGTCTTTTCTGGCCAATCTCATTTCAAGATGAACTTCTGATTCAACCTTCTTCTTTGTCGTCCCTTTCCTGCGCTTGGTCTGAAGATGCTGTCTTTAGAAATGTTTCGTTACACCAAGGGGAAGAAAATCTGGTCGGGACGCTTTTGTTGGGAGGATTTGGCTGGAAGCCCTCGCGCGGACTTTCCGTTGAGATAAAAAAAAGAATCCCGATCGGTAGTGGGCTCGGCGGAGTATCTTCGAATGTAGGTAGCCTCCTTCGGTATCTTTGTGATCAAAACGAAATTACGCAGACTCAGGCAGAACACCTGGCGAAACAAGCCGGAGCTGATGTTTCATTTTTTTTAAATCCGACTCCATCATGGGTTACGGGGGTAGGTGAGGTTCGAAACCCTCTCTTGTTGCACCCAGGAACGAAGGATAGTTTTTATTTTCTTCTGCTTTTGTTTCCCTTTGCTACTCCGACTCCTCTCTTGTTTAAACTATTTCGGGAAAGCAATCTTCCGTTTAGTCCGTCGACGCCTATGGATATCAAACAGACTTGGGATTTCATTTCTTTGCATCGATTTTTAGAATGTACGAAAAACGATTTGGAACCACTCGCGGCGTCACAATCCTCGGAAATTTCTAGAGCCTTGGAATCCTTAAGAATAACTGGCCCCCTCTATTCTGGCTTATCTGGAACCGGATCTACCTGTTTTGCCGTTTACCCCAGCAAAGAAAAAAGAGCAGAAGCTGCTAAAGAATTACAGAATTTGTGCCGAGATCTCCCTTGTAGGAGTGTGCTTGCAGAAACTTATTAGCTTCGTAGAGTTTCAACTGAGATTGCTTCATAAGGAGACAACATGGAAATCACAGAAGTAAAAGTTTTTCCAGTTAACGAGGACAAACTAAAAGCCTACGTCACGATTATCTTCGACAACTGTTTTGTTGTTCGCGATCTAAAAATCATCAATGGAAACACAGGCCTTTTTGTAGCGATGCCGAGCAAGAAACGAAAAGATGGCACTTTCAGAGACATTGCCCATCCGCTTAATAGCGAACTGAGAGCTTCCATTGAAAAAAAGATTCTTCAGGTTTATGAGGAAGAATTAAAAAGAATGTCCTCGGCCGCTGCTGAAAGCATGAAAGTTCTCGGACAGAAAAAGAGAGACTACGACGATGAAGGTCCTTGATTAGACTAGTTGGCGATGAGCCCGAACGTGATCAGCCATAAATTTTACCACCTGCACAATTCCCATTCTTGAAGTATCTACGACAACCGCATCGGCAGCACATTTGAGCGGAGCGTGTTTTCTTGTTGAATCTTGTTCGTCTCGTTGCCGGTTCTGTTTTAAAATTTCAGATAATTTAATCTTAGTACCGGTTTTTTTTAACTGTTTAAACCGCCGTAGTGCTCTGACTTTGGGATCCGCTGTAACATAAAATTTGTAATCAGCTTGAGGAAACACTGCAGTCCCAATGTCTCTTCCCTCTAAAACAACAGGAAACTTTCTGCTCCAACTCTTCCCTAAGTTGCGTTGTCTTCTGGTTAGGGCATCCCGAACAGATTTGAATCGACTGACTGACGAAGCAGCTTGACTCACTTTAGGACTTCTCAGTTTCAACCCCAGATCAATTCCGTTTACTAGTAAGTGTCTACGATCGGAGCTTGGCTGGAAAGTTAATGCTCGGGCCGTAATTGCGAAATCTCTTTCCGTTTTGGCCCCAGCTCGTAATCCAAAATAAGCAACGCTTCGATACATTGCTCCCGTGTCGAGTAACATGCCCTGTAACTCTTCAGCCAATAAGCGACTCACCGTGGACTTGCCAGCACCTGCAGGACCATCAATCGCAATAATAAACCCTTTTTTGGAATGCTTTTTTACCATGCTCACTGCTCCTTAATAGAGACCAGCCTTCCCAATAAAGAACCAATTTTTACCTTGGCATCAAATCGGACCAAGTATTTTTTGGAATCGTCACTTAGCCACATGAAGAGATCTCCCGTAGGCCTTAAAACATTGTTTAGCTTTACATCCACCCTAATCTTCCAACACTGAAAAACGCCAGCCCCACTGGTAACTATCTCTTTGGCAACCGGAGTAAGCTCTACATTTAGGTTTTGACCGTTTTCGTAAATCCAGAACTGTTGTTTTTTATTTAGTTCATAGTTAAGCGCCCGTGCATAATATAAGGCGCTAAACATGTCCCGAGACTGGGGCGGCATGGAATCCGTCCGATCGATGTCCTGATCTCCCCACTTCTGAGAAATTCTCTTGGACCAATAAAAAGCTTTTTCATTAGGGTGATCGAAAACAACCCGGGTTTCTTTTTTCTGTGCCGTCTCAAACATGGAAAGTAAAAATTTATAGGGAATGAAGCCAGACTTATCAATGAATGATTCAATCGTGTTATCTACGTGATAAATGGTGTCGACCATTTTTGAAGAAAGAACATTACCCCACAAATGAAAACTGGGCCGCCCATGAAATTCTGGTCCTTCCCTAACTTCCAGAACCCCCTTACCGGCTGGAAGAGAAAGCCAAGTGAGATCAATTACCATTCGCTCCCCCAGTTCGAAGGGAACTTTATCTACTGGTACTATTGAAAAGGATACTTTCGATTGAGCCTTTTTCGGGACACTTTTAACTTCGGTCTTTTTTATCTTTTTTTCTAAAACAACGGGAGTTGCTTCAGTCGAATCCACTTGACCATAAGTTGGTACAGCAATGGTTGGATCGGGTGGAATCTCAATGCCTGTAGGAGTCGCTGAAATTTTCTGCGAAGAACAGCCTGGAAGCATTAAACCCAGTACGAAAGCCAAAACGATCGGCTTAAGCTTCCATCGAGATTCGCCCCGAAAGGGTTTCCATCGCTTGTGCAACCACAGCCATTGCTCTGGGAATTGCCTAACCTGTTTCTCAATCGTGTCATTATACGATTGGGTCTTTTCATAAAGACGTTGTTCGCGCCTAACCGCTTGGGTAGCCATTTCTTCTAATTTTTCAATATGGACTTGAATTTTTCCATTCCTTCCACGGTAACTGTAAGCTGTGAAAAGTGAATTTTTACTTTTTTCAGTGATAAGAGCAAGTCCCGCCGCCGTGCCGGCCTCCAGCCCAAAAAAAGTCACCGGTAAGCCTATCGGTGGCCCCATAAACTGATCCAACACAAACACTACGAAACGCTTTCTTCCCAGGGAGTCAAAAATATCCCGGATGGTCCCGGACTCGTAGATCTCTCGAGCCCCAAAACGAGTACGAAACCAGTTAAGAAACTGCTGGGCAACCTGTGTTTGCTGGCGTTTTACGATAATATCGCAAGGCATCCCATGGGCAGAAGCAGACTGGATGGCAAACTCCCAGTTGCCCAAATGACTTGTTAGGAGGAACCCTCCCCTATTGAGGGCCATTTGCTCTTTAACTGGATCCCAAAAAAGGTCAGTCTTTGTTCTAAAGTCTTCTGAAGTCCAAACAAGAGACTCTATCCACTCAAGCAAAACAAGTGCGTAGTGAATGTAATTTTGCTTGGCGAGCTCTCTAATTTCCTCAGGTTTTTTTTCACTTCCAAAAGCGCGAGTCAGATTTCCAATGATAATGGAACGCCTGAACCGAAAGATATGAAAGAGAACTAGCCCTATTGAACTGCCAAGGAAAAGCTTAACCCGGTAGGGAACGGAATTCAGGAAATAAGAAAAGGGGAGAAGAAACAATCTTAGCATGCCTGTCTCATCCTGATGTCCACGGTTTCCCAGAATTCTTTCGGAAGCTCATACTCAGCATGAGCCACTCGCAAGGGAAAATTAAATTCTCGGAAGATGTCCTTTACCTTGAAAAAATCTTTTTCGGTTGTGACGAAAAACTCCACGGCACGTTCTTTAGCTGTTTTAATGAGCTCCTCAATTTCACTTTTTGTATAGGCGTGATGATCCCGAAAGGTCTTAAAAACTTCAATCGGGCCCCATTGACTAAGGTCCTCAAAAAATCGCTCGGGCCGTCCAATACCACAAAATGCACCAAATTTTTTCTTGTCGAGGCTTACTCTTTCTCCTGCTTCACTGAGGACAGAAATGATTTTTCTCATGCCCACAAAGCAAGGAGCATGCGGAGCTAGCTGGCCGGCAAGGCTTTTCCAATCCCGTATCCAACGAGAATCGGGGTGAACGCAAGTAATTAGGATCAAAGAAGCTCTTTTTATGGAATTAAGCCCTTCTCTTAGGTCGCCCAGGGGAACGCAAGCCATCTCCCAGGGGCTTTGATCGCCAGGAAGAATCAATAGATTCATGGAACGTTCCAATTGGACGTGCTGGAATCCATCGTCGAGTATCGCTACTTGATACCGATTAGCTAGATTATATTTTCGGATAAGGTCAAAACGATTTGCCCCCACATAGACATCGCTCTTGGTTGAATGACTGATTACCCAGGGTTCATCTCCAAACTGGCGTGGCCCCGCTGCCGAGGCCCTGTCTAACTGAACACCGATTTTGGTCGACTGACTCTTATAACCGCGAGAAAGAATCACTGGGTTTTTGGAGGCTAAATGATTTGCTAGCTGAATCACAACGGGAGTCTTGCCCGTTCCACCGAGATGAATATTTCCGACAGAGATTACAAAGAGACCAGGATCGTTTCTTTTTCTCAACCGCAAAGTAATATTGACCCCCAGGGAATAGATCCACGAGGCGGGAAGCAGCACTAACCATAGAAGGTCACGAACGGGGCGAGCCATAGGAACCTTGATTTGAAATCGCACGGCTCTTTTTAAGATTCTCAACTACTCTTGAAGCAGCTCGCGTCTGATCTCCCTTTTCTCCCAAGAGCTGTCGACAACTTAAAAGGGAAGAAGCCATATTAAGACGGGAGAGGCCGCTATTGATCATAAATTTAATTTCTGAGAACAGTTTCTGAGGAGATGCATTTTCTTGAAAACATTCCTTCACGACTTCTCGGCCTAGCAGGATATTCGGCATTCCAATAAACCCTTGGTACTTGATCAAGTTTCTAAAAAGCCAAGATGAGGACGGGCTGACTTTATAAAACAAACAGAAGGGAGTTCCGATGAGTGCTGTTTCCAGAGTAGCGGTGCCACTCGCTACTACAGCAACATCTGCCCACTGCAAGGTCTCCCAACTGTCTTCAGAAACCTCGGCAGGCTTTAGTCCTATTTTTTCAGACACCCAAGACGTCGACAACGTGTTCGCTATCGGCACCCGAATTTGCGCCTTTGGGTACTCTTTCTTGATCAAATCGATGAGACCACGAAGAATGGGGGCATGGTGGCGAATTTCACTTTTTCTACTTCCGGGTAATAATGCAATTCTAGGCTCTTTCTCGATCACAGCCTGATCTCGATACCGCCTTCGAGGCTGCACCAACTCGACTAACGGGTGCCCCACAAAGGATACCGAGATACCTGCCTTCTCATAAATTTCTTTCTCAAATGGAAAAACAACGAGCATCTCATCTACTCGTTCCTTGATGAGTTTAATCCTATTTTTTCTCCAAGCCCAAAGCTGAGGTGAAACATAGTAAACAACAGGCACCCCAAGCTTTTTGAGCTTTTTAGCCACTCGAAGATTAAAATCGGGCAGATCAATCAGGACTGCTATGTCGGGCTTCCTTTGTTCAATAACCTTCAGAATTTTTCGGTACGATAAAAGAACGTCCTTAGCCCTGTCCCACCAGTCTGATAAACCAACGACGTTTAGGGATTCTGCCGGTACCACAACTTCCATCCCTTGTTCGATCAGTCTTTTTCCTCCGACCCCGTAAAAGGTGGCCCCAGGAACAAGCTTTTTGACTTCTCTAACAAGACTTGCCGCAGCCAAATCAGCAGAGGCCTCTCCAGCAACAAGAAAGATATTAGTGGACATAATCCCCCCAATATCGTGACAAAAACTTCCTCTCGAGTGGAGAAAGCCTGAGCTTTTCTGATTGGCTCTGCTTTTCGATGATTTTCTGCTTGATCGCCTCCGTGACCTCTAATGCCCGAAGTCCATCTGATCCGCTTACAGGGACTTGGTTTTGGCCCTTTACCGCTTTCACGAATGCATCAACCTGATTGGATAAGGAATCTGTCTCACAGAAAGAATAAGTTTGTTTTTCTAAGGGCTCATCATTTTCGATATTCAGAATGTCTGCATTTCCGGTAAGAAGATCATAATTCACAATACGATCATTCCAAACGAGTTGGGTTTCGCGCTGTCGAGCCGAAGCAACCCAATTGGCTTTTAGATGAGCAACTGTTCCCGATGGAAATTCCAGTCGTGCATAAGCAATATCTATGGGAGTAAGTCCAGCCGAAGCCCCTTCTGCGGAAATAGAGACTGGCGGTTCCTGCATCAACCAAAGTACCAACTCAATGTCATGAATCATTAAATCGGTCACAATATCCATGCCCCGTTCCCGAGAGGGCACCAGAGAATTTCTCACCGTAGAAATGATGTTGGGCTTTTTGGGAGATCTCAGTGGGACTTTAGTTAATAACGAAAGCCATCGATATCTTTCAACAAAGCCGGTTTGTAACACAAGGTTTTTTTGCTGCGATATTTTGACCAGCTCTGCTGCGAGCTCTACTCGATCGCAAATAGGCTTTTCAATAAAGAGGTGTAGGTTATTTTCTAAAGCCTGTTTTCCGAGCTCAAAATGAGTGCGTGTTGGACTTGCGATGAAAACCGCGTCGATATCGAAAAAAAGATCCTCGGGTTTTGCGTATGGTTTTATTCCATGCTCCGTAGCAACTTGAGCCAACCGAGATTCGTCTTTATCGTAAACACCTACCAGCTGTACTTCTGGGTGTTTCAACAACTTTTCCAGGTGGAAGGTCCCCATTTTACCAAGGCCAATCAAACCAAATTGTAATTTTTTCTCCAGCACTATCTGACGAACCCCACTTTAGAATTTTGGACAAAATCAATGAAATGTTTAGCCTCAGGTAAAGAGCCAAGCTCTGAAACGGCTTTTTCAATAGCAGAGGAAACGGTCAGATTTTGTAAGTAGAAAATTTTATAAAGGCTTTTTAGCTTATGAATCGTCTCATTGTTGATACCTCGACGACTCATTCCTATGGAGTTGATCCCCTGAACTTCAAATTCATTTCCTTTGCCCATTAAATAAGGGGGAAGATCTTTTCGAAGAAGGGTGCCGCCACCGATATAACAAAACTTTCCGACGCGACAAAATTGAACCACCCCACTGACACCACCGATGTTGGCATAGTCCTCAACGACGACATGACCAGCTAACTGAACTGCGTTGCAAAGAATAACATGAGAGCCGACTACACAATCGTGAGCCACATGAGCATAAGCCATCAGGTACGAATCTGATCCAATGGTAGTTTTTCCGATTCCTTGTGTGGTTCCACGATGAACGGTGACGGACTCTCGGATGATGGTACGGTCGCCAATTTCCGTGAGAGTTGGTTCCTGATGATAATGCAGGTGCTGTGGCTCAGAGCCAATCACTGCAAAGGGAAATACCTGAACCGACTTACCTAAAGTAGTATTTCCACGAATAGAGACATGCTCTTGAAGATTGCAGTCATCCCCAATGCTCACCCCTTCTCCGATTATCGAGTAAGCGCCAATTCGAACCCTCTGACCTAATTGAGCCTTTGGATGAACGATCGCAGTCGGATGAATCGCCGTTTCAGTAAAACCATCAGCCATTTAGTTTTTCCTCAAGTTTTTTTAATTTCTTGGCCATCTCAGGTAGTTTCTTTGAAAGCTGGTAAGTTCGGAGTGCCTCCGTAAGAGGAGTTGCCGGACACTGAAAATATTTTTGGTTTGCTTCTAAGTCCCGAGTAACTCCAGTCTGTCCTCCACAAATGGCGTTTTCATGAATGGTCAGATGCCCCGCAACACCTACCTGTCCTCCCAAGATAACTCCGTCTTTCAGAATCGAGGAACCCGCAAGCCCTACTTGGGCACAGAGAATGCAATTTTTACCAATTCGACAATTGTGTCCAATATGAACTTGGTCATCAATTTTTGTTCCTCGTCCAATGAACGTATTTCCGATAGTACTCCTATCGATCGTGCATTTGGCTCCGATCCGAACATCGTCTTGGATGGTAACCCCTCCAATTTGTGGCATTTCAGTAAAACCGCTGTCTCCTTCCAGAAAACCAAAACCCTCAGAACCAATTACAGTTCCAGAAAAAACCCTCACTCGATTACCCATTTCAACTCGGCAAAGGAGCGTTACAAAAGGGTGAATCTCACAATTTTCCCCAATGGCAACATTTGGTCCAATATAAACGGAAGGATAAATAACGGTGCCTTTTCCGATCGTAACGTTTTCACAAATTATCGCTCCGGGACCAATAGAAACTTCTGCTCCCATTTTTACGGAAGGATGAATTTTTGCCTCGGGAGAAATCCCCTTCCAAGGGGATGCCGGTGCTAAACTCTTTGCAATTTTGGCGAAGGCTGCTTTTGGCTCCTCAACGACTAAAAAAGTAATGGGTGAATCCACAACCACAGATTCTCGGTTGGTGAGAACAACAACCCCTGCTTCTAATTGACTTAAATGACCGCGCAGTTTTGGGTTAGAGAAAAAGGAAAGGCTTCCGGAGCGCGCCTCTTCCAAAGAAGAAAGGCGCTCTATGGATACTTCTTCATTTCCAACCAAAGAAGCATTCAAAACTTTGCTTAATTTCCCCGCGGTTAAGGGAAATGACACCGATTCCATCATGGCTCAAAACCTATATGCTGCAAGGCATGAAGTAAATGGACTTTCAGCCTAAACTCTTAAGGTTAACGAGGACATACCAAGGCGCAGAAAGAAACGCAATGCGCCGCAACATGCCTCTCGCAAAAAACCTAATATCTTGCTAGAATTAAAGATATTTCTGGCTCTTAGCCATTAACTTCCCTAAGTCCATGACGTCTCAAAAATCAGCTCACTTTTGGAAAAGTAATCCGACTTTTCGTTCCTTTCTTTCAGCAAGTACTATTTCGTTATTGGGCAGCAATGTTTTTGATGTGGCCATCCCCGTTTATGTGGCCCAAAAAACAGGGTCGGTTTATGCCCTTTCCGCGGCCACAGTAGCACTTCATTTACCGTTTTTTTTGATGGCCCCGTTTACAGGCTATTTGGTCGATAACTTCAATAAGCGAAAAATTTTACTCTACTCAGACATTGGCCAGGTCCTGTGTCTCATCCTGCTGCTTCTCTACGAGTTTGTTTCTGCTAAGGCGCTATGGCCGTTGCTTTTATCCGTATTCACTGCAAAAACCCTGATGATCCTTTTTGAAACGGTAACCACCTTTCAATTAATTCCATCCCTCGTTTCAAAACAAGAGCTATCTCAAGCAAATGCTTGGTTTCTATCTTCTCAGAGGCTGGTTCAAATCGCGGGCCCTCTGATTGCTGGCCTTCTCATGGCAAGCTTGGGACTCACCAGTTGTATCGGCCTCAATATCTTAAGCTTTTCAGCTACTTTGTATTTTGTAGTTAAGATGAAAAATTTGGACAAGCTGATTGGCGAGGAAAATCATTCGGGAAATTGGAGAACGATTACCCTGGGCGATATTGCATCAAACTTTTCAGGAAGTTTTAAATTCATTTGGAACTCGCCCGTTTTCAAGCCCTTTGTCTTAATGATGTTTTTTTGGAACATGTCTTCCATCAATCAAAACCATCCGACGATCACTCACTACTTCACCATTTTAAACAACTTTGATCCAGAAAAGTTTGGGTTAGTGATCTCGCTATTTCAGGTTTTGGGTTTCGTTGGGTTGTTCCTTTCGGGGAGCTGCTACCGAAGATGGGGATTTTTGAAGGCATTCGTTGGAGCAACCGTGTGGCTTGCGGCTTTCACGACCCTTTCCCTATACTTTTTTGAAGCGCCGATCTTACTCGCCATTGGGATTGCGATATCAAAAATCGGGAGTTCCGTTTTTTCAACAGGGACCTTTTATATCCGTCAGACTCAAGTGCCACGCTCTCGGATGGGCGGTGTTAATGCGTGCTTGCGAATGTTCTTCATGTTAGCCACCCCTGTTTCGTGTTTCATCCAGCCGATCCTCGTGGAGCAGTTGGGATCTCTGACATCATTTGGATTTGGTGCTTTGTGCTTGTGGGCAACTTGCTACTTCGCTCTCAAGGTAGGAAGAACTTACTCAGCTGAGAAATCAAGAGGGGATCAAGTAGATAGGGTCAACTCTACATTAGCTGCTTGAATCGAATTGGTCTGAGTTGCATTCCAATAGAGTTGGATAATTACGGATGATATTTTAGACCAGTCTAGATCTTTCACCACCCAGTCTCGAGCATTTTGGAGCAGAGTACACCGTGCTTCGAACGGAGTTTTTTCCGCCCAAAGCATTCTCTCAGCTAACAGAGCTGCTTGTGCTGTAGGATAAATCGCTTCCGGTAGTACGGGCTTAAGGTATTCGGCGCCTCCACTCTCACTGGGGACGATAGGAAAGCCCCCGGCCAAAAGAGTCTCGAAGGGGACTCTACCAAACGGCTCATCTAAACATGGGTAAATGACTGCAATCGCTTGATTGAGATGTCTCCATTTTTCTGGGCCATAAGTTGGAGCTAAAATTGAAACATGGTGACTCAATTGCAACTCTTCGATTTTTTTCTGAATCAGTTGCTCGTAACCATGTTCAACCGGTCCCTTTAAGCGAAGTTTTTTGTTTCCTCCCCTTTGACGATACTCATGGTAAGCATCCAGAAGGAAGAGGAGATTTTTTCTGTGTTCTAATCTGCCAAAATAGAGAAAGTGATCGGCGAGCGCTTGAACCTCGTGTGGTTGTTCGGTTTCGCGAGCGCCCCACACTCCATTTGGAATGATGGCTACTTGCTCATCACTCAGCTCATACGGTTTTAATTGCTGGGTCTCGTAGTGGCTGAGCGCAATTACTTTAAAAGCCTTCTGCACAAGGCTTTTACCAACAAAATAGTTAAACGCCTTTTTTAGATGGAGCTTTCTGCCAGCAACCAACATCATGCCTCTGGGATGCAAAACGTAGGGAATATTGAGATCGCGGCAGGTTTTTGAAATGAAATAATATTCCCAGCGCCAGTGTCCATTCAAATGGACAACCGAGACATTTGAGAACCAATTTCTGAGAGGGTGATTGGAATCCTTCCAGCAATCATAAAAATCTTTGGGGGTGTATTCGAGCGGGTTTTTTAATCCAAAGTCTCGGACAAACTTTCGATTCCATCTATCTTCCCGACAAACCAGCTGAACATCCACTTGAGTTGCCAAGGACTTGCATAGGGAGGCTTCGGAAATCGCAGCTCCCCCATATTCAGGGGCTAAGCCAGACGAAAAAAAAAGAATCCGCATTGGTTGTTTCATGGCCCCAATCGGACTCCTGCTTTTTTTAATCGGATAAAGTAGTCAACGGTCTGCTTAAGCGCTTGCGTTTGGTTTTGATTTAAATCTAAAAATTTAACCAAAAACACTTTTTTGCTGTCACTCCAATTGAGATAGTTTTTCACAGTTGCTACTAGGGCTGCGTTTGGATTATCTCCTAGCAAGAGGGAAATTGAATCGCCAATGGATGGAGTAAAGTCCGCCCTTAAAATTCCCCCCTCCAAGGATAAGACTAAGACCTCTACTGGAACTGGCCGTTGGTTTTCGCTTTGAATCGAGACCTTTGCTTCTAGGTTAACTTCAACGCAGGAACTTAACTCGGAAAGAATAGATTTTTCGTACCGCACACCAACTCCTTACTAAATTCTGCCAAACATCAACTGAATGGAAAAACTAGGACTTTGTAGTCTGCCAACGTTGGGCAAGAAATATCCAATCGAAAATCCCAATGAGGCCCACTGACCGATTTTTATGTCGGCAACAACTTGTGGGTGAAACAGAAGAAATCCCCCCGAAGAAATTCTTTGAACCTGAAGAGTAGAATCGGTCTCTGAAATAATTTTTGAAACTGAGAAGCCTCCACCGCCAATCATTAGCCGCGCCATCAGCCATTCCGAAATAATGTACTCACCCACCATTCCCCCATAGCCAATACCGAACTGGGCAGATTCGCTCCCGCTCCAAAGAAATCCACCACCGCCACCACCACCGACACGAAATGTTTTGCTAGCCCAACCAAAACCGATCCCGCCAATGATCAAGGGGTTTCCAGCAATGGACTTATCGAAATTTGCTAACGAAGCATTGTTGTATTGAATGAAAGGCCCGCCTTTACCTCCACCGAGAGTCTCGGCAGTGGCATTTGGCGCCAAAAGCAAAAAGCAAAGAAGCCCCCCCAAAATGAATCGCATTTTTAAATTTTAATTCATTTTGTGAGTGGAAGCTCGACCTATTTGTAAGGTTTAAGTGTTGGTTTACTGCGTTAAACGTCCCATCGCGTGAGGGCTTCCTTCAACTCGACCTGCTTGAGTGACTTCCATGAATTGTGCCTTGCGTTGGAGGTCTTTTATGGTTGCAGCTCCACAATAAGTCATCCCTGAGCGAATTCCACCCATCAGATCTTGAACCACTGCTTTTACGGGGCCCTTGGCAACTACTTCAATCGCGACTCCCTCGGCAGTTTTCCAATCAGCCATTCCGCCCATGTAATCATCTTGGGCCTCTTTTGAGGCCATACCACGGAATCTTTTGAATCTTACTTTCTTTCCTTGGCGCTCTTCTTCCATCACCTTACCGGGAGTCTCATCAGTTCCTGCCAACATCCCACCTAACATGACGAAGTCTGCTCCTGCTGCAAGAGCTTTCACAGCATCGGAGGGATATCGAATTCCTCCATCTGAAATCAAAACACGATCTACTTTTCGACACTCATGCAATGCCGTTAACTGGGGAACTCCGAATCCAGTCTTAACCCGTGTAGTACAGACAGACCCGGATCCGATTCCCACTTTAATAGCATCGGCCCCAGCAGCTGCTAAATAATCGGCCCCTGCATAAGTGGCGACATTGCCTGCGATCACTAAAATATTATCTTTATATTTTTGCCGAAGAGATTTGATAGTTCGGTTTACTTCTTTGGAGTGTCCATGAGCTACATCGACACAAATGATACTTGCACCAGCTGAAATCAGCGCTTCCGCTCTTACTAAACCATCTTCTCCAATCCCAATAGAAATTCCAGTGGAGTCTTTATGAGTGATTCGATTGAACATTGAAACGTTTTGTTCGATGGTCAAAAATCGATGAAGAATAGCCATCCCGCCCAGTGCTCCGATGGTATTTGCCATTTCATCTTCGGTCACCGTATCCATGTTCGAAGATATGAGAGGGAGAGTGAAGTTTCTCCCTTTTAAACTGACAGTAGTGGTAACAAGCTGCCTCGATTTAATTCCGTTGTACCCGGGAACCAATACGACATCATCAAATGTTAAACCCTTCAAAGCGCTGAACAAGAGCACCCTCCTGACTTATTTTTTTCAAGAACCTTTTTCTCTCCTACTTCAGGTGAAAAAGCAAACTTAAGCCTAATTGGGCGGCTCCTTTCCCATCGAGAAGACCGGCTCGGGTCCAAAACTTAAGCCAAGCATAGTCGCTAAGTCTTTGGTTTCCGGAGACTTCAAAGAATCCAGCAGCAATCGCTGGGCTCAGGGGAAGCCCTGCCCCCGAAAATCCCGCCCCCAGTAATAATCCCAGAGATAGGAAACGTTGAGTGGAGCTCGGATGACTAAAATAATACCAAGCCCCCCCAAGGGTCATAAAAAGCGATCCATTCGAAACCAAAAGAAGTTGACTCTCAAGCCCCCAACCAACTTTGTCTCCGGGCCGAGGAAAAACTCCTAGTCCCAGTCCACTAAAAAACCCCATTCCTTCCCACCGGCTCGCTCCAAAGGAAGCATTCACAAAAAGGGGGCTCGGATTGGGTTCGGGATCTTTCTGTTCTTTTTTTGGAGGCGCTTGTGTCTTTTGGATAACCGCAGGTTTGTTTCGTTTTTTTAATGGCTTCTTTTTGGGAGCTGCCAAGGAAAAAGAGGCAAGAAGCATACAAAGGGGAATAAACTTTTTTTTCACCAATCCCATTAGGACTTCACCTAAGTTCCTTCATTTCTGATTTTCGAAATTCTGAAATAGCCTCTTCCATTCTGGTTTTAAACAAAGTTCTAATGAGATCGCTCTTTTTTAATTCATCGACTTCCATGAGATCTGTTACGACATAAACGGCTTTCTTAGGATCGGGGGGCCACGCAAAAACTTCGGCTATCCTTATTGAAGAATCAAAAAAATGGTTGGTGTAGATATGAATTTCAATGTTGAGATATCCCCGTTCTTCAAACTCCATATCCTCTGACAGTCGATATATCGGTTGGCTTTTGTCTCCAGTGATATGAATAATTTCCGACCGAACAAACTTGGTCTTTGGCCCCTCGGGTTTAGCCTTGTTCGCCCACAGATCCCCCATTAAATAGTTGTAAGATTTTGGATAACGAGATTTTAGAAACTTGGTTAACTGAAATGCCTTTTTTACATAGGGAACATTATCAAGTCTGTTCTCATAACCCTTAAGTTTCCTGTCGTTTAAGTAGTCTTTTAAACGTTGACCAACAAATTGAGAAAGTGCCTGGGCTCGATTTTTTGATCGCACAAGAGGAGCAATCTCAGAACTATGATGGAGCTTAAACGCACATTTTTCTATCGTGCACTCTTGAAGTCCCTCAAGTTGGTCACCACTGACCACTTCTTTGGGAAGGGGAAATGAGTCGAAAGGAATGGGGGGATTTATTTTTGCCTTTAACCGCTGTTTCTGAATGCGCTTTATAATTTCATCGGCTGGGATTTCGGTGACTTCGGCAGATTGAGAAATGAGAAAGTCTTCTCGATAATCTGCCCAATCCATACGGCCTCTGCTGTCTAAGGAATTGAGATAGGGCCTTGATGGATCTAAAGAAACGCCGGCCCACAGTCTTAGGCCTAGGACAAGAATCAAGAAATAAGCGTTTTTCAAATTAGCCGTGGGGGTTAGTAGTCTCTGGTTTGCTCGATCGTTGGATCCCCTTCGAGCATGCTGAGATACATAGCTGCCATCTTATTCTCGGGATCCAAAGACTGGGCTTCCATCCACTCTCTTTGAGCTTCAGCAAATCGCTTTTGAGTGTGATAGCAAATCCCCAACTGAATTTTAAGCTCAGGTGAACGAGGATGCTTTTCGATCGCTTTTCTCAGCAAAGCAAAAGCTCCTTCTTTTTCCCCTGTTTTAAAAAGGCATTTAGCCATCTGAAGATTATATTGGAGACTCTCGGGCTCTAAGTTCAGCGCCTTAGCAAATTCATGGTAGGCTTCGCGAAATCTCTCATACCGCATGTAGAAGGTTCCAAGCTCTCCATGCTTTTGGGAGAGCTGTTTATTGATTCGCGGATCGAAACCGGGTTGTAGTTTTTCAAGACGCTTTTTGGTTTTTGAGAAAACTTGAGCACCCTCTTTGTATTTACCCATGTCGTTGTAAAGACTACTGAGGGCAATGGCGGCTTCAGTGTGAAACGGATCCAAATGAAGCGTTCGCTCAAACGCAAGCGCTGCTTTTTTGAACTTTCCTTTTTTGGTGTAAACGTGACCTAACAAATGGAACACTTCGGGAGCCTGATTATTGACCAAAACCGCTTGTTCCAGGATTTTCTCCGCTGAATTCAAGCTGCTTCTGGCCAAATCCTCTTGCGCCATTCTTATCAAAGACTCAATACTTTGTTGCTGAGACCCCAACGTGGCTGACAACGGTCACCCCTTTTTTCTCATGGTTTCCAAAACACCTTTCACTTCTGGCTTGTACTTAGTGTCAGGAAACTGATTAAACAGTCGTTTCGCAGCATCTTCTGCGTTGTCGTACATCTTTATATGGTAATAGCTCTGTACTAATCGATAAAGCGCTTCTTCATCATACCCTAGATTACCGTAGTCCTGAAGAAGGGCAGAATACCGGTAAGATGCCGATAGATAGTGCTGTCGTTGGTAGTAAAAATTGGCTACGTAGTTTTCGTGTTCCGCTAGGCGTTTTCGAGCATTAATCGTGTGCTCCTTAGCCTTCGCAACGTATTCAGACGATGGGTGTTTTTGTTCCAGCACTCCAAAGGCTTCAATGGCTTTGTAAGCGGCACTCAGATCGCGAGCTGAATCATCGGGAATTTGCTTAAAAAAGGATAATCCAATTCGATACTGAACATAGTCGGCTTTTGGATGGGTGGGATGGAGCTCCTTAAATATTTCATAGGCGCTTTCGGCCTCAATATAACTTTCCTGTTCGAAATAAGTATCCGCAATCCGCAATTCAGAATCTATCGCCCTTGAACTATAGGGAAATCGGTTTTTGATGTCCCGGTATTTCTCTAAAGCAATCAGGTAATGCTCTTCACTGAAAGCCTCTTCCGCACTTTTAAAAAGTGCATCGGCATCTTCTCGGTTAACTTCTTTTCCAGCACACGAACCCAGCAGCAGGGCTAAAAAGCCACATAAAAAAACGAATCCCACCCGCTTTGTGATGGTTTCTTCACATTTGTGATCCACAGAAATCCGCATGAAATTCCCTCGTTCTTTCGGACATTACCACAGGCTCACGGCTGGCTAAAACTATCTCTTAAGTTCTGCGGCGCGTCACACGATAAGGTTACTGTGATTAATGCGGCGCGTTTTAAATGTGCCGATTCAAAGGATGGGGTTGCGATGAAAAGAGTGTCGAACGAGTTAAGAGAAGATGTTTCTGAACTAGTGGAAAAGGTCACTGTAGAAGAGGCTCGAAATAGCGTTTTAGATAAGCTGGAATCGGCGTTTAAAACTCTCGACCCGAAATCTCAGGAAGTTTTGCAAGCGTACTTCAACGGGGTCACCCTAAAAGAACTCAGTCAGCAAAATGCCATTTCAATAAACCAGGCTCAGGATTGGATTCGTCAAATCAAAAGGCAACTCATCACCCAGCTCCAAAGAAATAATTCCGTGAGGCACTAATGGACTACCAACACGATCAAACTTTGAGAGAGTTGATTCAAGCACTCTTGGTAGAGCCCTTCGCTCAACGTCATCGATTTCATGAGAAGAGCTTGCTTAGCGTCTGCCAGGAAATTGAGTTGAGTTTCAATTCGCTTGATGCACAAACCGAGAGTTATCAAAAGTCTCGGGATTCGGTTTGTCTGATTTTGAGCTACCTAGAACTATTAGGCCACACCGAAATGCCTGAAGGAAATGTCTCTGCGCTTATCGATCAAAAGACGACAGGGGCTCCAACCTCTGCTTCGCCATTCCTGGATGCAGCTGAATTTTTTCGCGCTTTGAAATTATCAGGTGAAACCAAATTAAGTGCCCTTCATTTAGATCGACTGATTGGACAACAGCTTTGCTTGGAAGTTGAAAAGCAAGCCAATGAGATTTTGAACCAAACAAAGACCAGACATTTTTCTTTGGACCAACTCGGGGCCGTGGCCCAAGCATTGGGCTTAGATCCCAAGCTGAGCGAATACCTTTTCTACTTCGAGGAGAAAAAGAGGGAGTCGCTTTCATTGCAAGCCGTTGTCTCTCCCGAATGGCTATCTCAATTAGAAAAGAATTTTTCAGCAGCTCTTGAATATCTAAACCAATCCCTGGCTTCAGATTTAAGGCAGGGAAAGGCGGCTTGAGGAGTTATGGAACAGACACCATTAAAGAGAGAGGCCTCGCCTAATATCCAAGAGGCTCTTTCACAAGCAGAACAGGAACATTGGCTCGAGCGGCCCAATGCCCCTGTAGCTCTTCGTTTAGCTAGCTTTGTTCTTGATCTGATTTTTATTTACCTGTTCATTCATGGGGAACACCGTCTATTACAAACGCTGTCCATTTACTCGGCAACTGCAGACCACGCCACCTTTTTACTCAATCCCTTTTTTCTGGGGTTTCTAGATATTTTTCTTAGGACAAGTTTTCTTTTCTTTTATTTGATCTTTTCAGTCAGTCATTTTGGGGGCACGGTTGGAAAACTCCTTCTGGGACTCAGAGTGGTCGATTCGGAATCGGGAAAGAAGTTGAGTTTAACTCGCTCGACCAGTCGCCTACTGTTTGGGTTGTCGACTAATCTTCTTTCGGCATCGGTCGCTATGTCCCGACCTGACGGAAGAACTCTGCACGATCTTTTAAGTAGAACCCATGTAAAGAAAGTTCGGGGTCGGACATGATACTTTTGGTGCCGACATCGCCAGAGGTTCCTAGATTTCACCGGCCTACTTGGGGGGTTTCCTGGATTGTCGCTGTCCTTTTGATCGTCTGCTATATTCAGTTCTATCCTACGGTTCAGGCGGACCAAGACTATATTGATCATTTTCAACAACTTAAGGAAGACGGGGTTTTAAATGATCCGGCTGCTGAGTTGAAATATCTTTCTCAGAGACCGCTTCTAAATTTAGCAATCGCTCCTAAGAGCTGGAGTGTTGAGCGGGCTATCTTCTCAAACTTTATTCATGGTGGAGCTCTTCACTTAATTCTAAACCTTATCGGAGTCATTGCCGGGGTAAGAATTTGTACAACTTTTATTCCTTTTTTATGCACTTTTTCTATCTTTATTATCGGCGGAACCCTGGGCCTTCTGAGCAGCATATGGGTAACGACTCCTGGCTCTGGAGACTATGTTCCTCACTTGGGTGCGAGTGCGGGTCTCTTTGCCCTGATGGGAACCTATTACGTATACAATTTTAAGTTTCGAACTTCTTACTTTTTTTGGTTTCCCAGCAAGCATGGCCAAATTTCGCTCAAAACAAGTTGGTTTTTCTTTTTGGATGTCATTCTTTTAGAACTTCTTCTTTCCACCGCACAGTTTCTGCCCAGTTCATTCGATGGGGTAGATCACATTGCGCATGTCGGAGGATTCATCTCGGGATGTTTTCTAGCGCTTGCCTTAAGGTCTTTTCAGCGTTGGCCTTCAATGCTTCAAACCCGCGGAGAGTTCCTCTACTGGACAACTTTTCTGGGAGAGAAATTAAGAAGCTCGGGGTTTGATCCAGTTCAAGCCACTTTTGTAGGTTGGATGGAGCTTCTTAAGATCAATTTTTTTAATGACCAGCTTAAATCCAAGCTTGCTCGGCACTTAGCAAATCACTCGGCTTCTTTTTCTGATGAACAAATCAAAGCAGCCATGCGTTTTTTTGGTCCTACTTTTATCCGGCTGTATCCATCGGAGATGGCTTCGTTGATTCAATCCCTAAATCAAAACAAGCAGGCACTCCCGCATGACTGGCTAAAGAAAATTCCGTACGACAACATCATTCGCATATCCAAAAATTTAGCCACTTCAAAGGAAAACGAATTAGATATTCTTATCCTGGTTTCTTCTTACCAAAAGGCTCATCAATCAAACAAAAAACTTCATCAGCGTTTGGAAGTGTTAATCAAACAAATGGAAAGGGTTACACAGAACCGTCTACAGGCCTCTGGGGAGTAGCCCCTCCCGGGCGATACTGTTTGTATTTCCACCTAAGAAAATACCCGGCGCTAAAAAAAACGACTGAAAGAACAATGAAGGGCCAAACAGGAAGACGAATCATCCCCATAATAAATCTCATGTAAATGTAAGGCAGAAAAGTATTCCACCCTAAAAAACAAAGAAATTTTCCTAGAGCAAAAACGTGGCTTCCCCATTGATATCCCCCAAGCCCATCTACGATTTCTGGGGATTCAAAATTTTCAGGAGCGGCCAACTCGGGATGTTCCGTTGTTACCTTTGCGGCCTCCGAATTAACTCGCTTAAGAATGGCTGCGTTTTCTCGCACACAACGGTACTCAAGCCAAAACGTTTTAAGGTTATAAGCAAAAGTAAGCCATGCCATTAGCCCATGAAGAGTGGACCAGTAAGTACCCCTTGCGACGGAGAGCCCCCCCCCGAGAAAGGCAGTGATCAGAATCATCAAAATCGCATAGAGAGCTGGAGGAAAAGTAATTTTTCTAAACGATTTCGTCTGACCAACAAACTCTGGATTTAAGTGGAGATCTTGGACTAATTCCCGGGTGTCTTTGCCCGCACCGGTAAAAATACCAAAAATCAAACAATGCGCGGAAATGGCAAAAAATGCGGCATTTAAGCTAACCATCAAATGACTTGGGTGTCCCAAATAGCCCAAAAGGATGGCCAAGCCGAGAAGACATGAACTAAGACTGGAAGCGAATCCGAAAAAACCCGTCATTTGGCTTGGCACCCTAGCCGAAACCACGCATCGACGCAAGATTTTGAACATTCGGGCCCCGAAGACCGTTGCAGGTTGATGGCCATCCGATTATAAGACTTCTAATGTCAAGTTCACGAGCTCCCTTAAGGCTTCCCCAATCCGAATTAGAATCTATTTCCCTGAAATGCCGCAGGCTCATCTTAACGATGCTTGAAAAGGCCCAAAGCGGACATCCGGGAGGCTCACTTTCGGCAATTGATTTGATCACGGCTCTGTTTTTTCACGAAATGCAGATGGACCCTAAAAATTCCGCTTGGGAAGATCGGGACCGGTTTGTCCTGTCGAAGGGCCATGGAGTTCCCGCCCTCTATGCAGTTTTGTCTCAACTGGGTATTATTCCCGAATCAGAACTCTCCACTTTGCGTCGAATTAACTCCCGACTCCAGGGTCATCCCGATCGAGTCGTCTTACCATTTGTTGAAGCTTCGACTGGCTCTCTTGGGCAGGGGCTCTCCATTGCCCAGGGAATTGCATTAGCTCTTAAGCTTCAGAAAAAAACATCGCGCGTCTTTTGCTTGATGGGCGATGGAGAAACTCAAGAGGGGCAGATTTGGGAAACGGCAATGTCAGCACCCAAGTACAAACTAGGTAATTTGGTTGCGATTTTAGATAATAACAATGGGCAAATTGATGGTCACGTAACAGAAGTAATGGATCTCGAACCCATTGCGGATAAATGGCGGTCTTTTAACTGGGCTGTTCAAAAAATTAATGGGCATTCTTTTTCTGAAATTATTTCGGCTCTGGAAAAAGCTCGAGGAGAGAAAGAGCGACCAACTCTTATTTTGGCAAAAACTGTGAAGGGCAAAGGAGTGTCTTTCATGGAAGATAAGATCAGCTGGCATGGAGTTGCTCCTACTGCTGAGGAACTCAAAAAAGCTCTCGAAGAGTTAAAAGGGGAGAAATCCTAATGGGTGCTAAAGCAACTCGCGATAGCTTTGGAGAAGCGGTCCGGGATCTTGGAAAAGAAAATCCAGCCATTGTAGTTTTAGATGCAGACTTAAGTGTCAGCACAAAGAGTGTTACGTTTGCAAAGTCTTTTCCCGAGAGATTTTTCCAAATGGGAATTGCAGAAGCCAATATGATAGGCACTGCCGCAGGTATGGCATTTTCTGGTTTGATTCCGTTTTGCTGTAGCTTTGGCTGCTTTCTCACTGGCAAATATGAAACTATTCGAGTCTCTGTGGGTTATTCGAGAGCAAACGTAAAGCTTGTGGGAACACACGCAGGATTAGGAATTGGCGAAGATGGTTACACTCAAATGGGGTTGGAAGATATGAACCTCATGCGCGGGTTGCCCGGGATGACCGTTATCAATCCCAGTGATGATAAAACAACAAGAGCGGCGGTCCGATTCGCAGTGGATTACCAAGGACCTGTTTATTTGCGTCTCACCCGCCAGAAGCTGCCTGATGTTCATGCCTCTGAAGCTGTTTTTAAAATCGGGAAGGGAATCGTCCTGAAAAAGGGAGCTAAGCTCGCTTTGATTGGGACAGGTGCTGCTGTGACTGAAGCTCTTCAGGCTTCTGAAAAACTAGCGAAACACAATCCCTGGGTCGTCGATATTCACACCATCAAACCAATTGATAGAGATCTTCTAAAAACTTTGGCCCACGAATGCACGCACATTGTGACCGTGGAAGATCACAACGTCATTGGCGGCTTAGGATCCGCTGTGTCTGAAGTCTTGAGCGAAAACGGATTTCAAGGGAAACTGCTTCGATTAGGGGTTCAAGACACCTACGGAGAGTCGGGACTGCCCGATGAACTGTTTGAAAAATACGGTTTCTCAGCCCATCAAATTGTTCAAAAAGTAAACGATTGGTGCTAGGTCCTGTTTTCAAGCCGATACTCACAAAAAGAACTGTAATTTCAGTGACTTACACCGTGGCCGCCAGTGCCTGTCCACTCTTTAGTCAAATTAAGAATACGGTTCTCGGCTAAAAATCTGGCCGTTCGAATGCACTATTTAGAAAGTGGAAAACCATTTTTATGAACGGCTTACTCATCATTTTAATGCTTGGATTTTTTCTTTCGACATCGGTCCAAGCGGGTTGTTCGAATGGAATCTGCGAAGTAGCCGGCAAAGAAGAAGAAGAATCTGAAAATGAGCCTCGTCCTTATAATATTCCACTCCCCGGAGGTGGCTCTTACCAAGCCACTGAAAAAGAATATCAACAATGGGTTGCTCAACAACAACAGCTTCAGCGGCGCCAACAAATGCAGCAACAACTCCAAAGCCAACTCCAGAATCTGATGGGCGGAAGCGGAGGAAGTGGTAGTGGTGGTGGCGGTGGAGGCGGTGGAGGCGGTAGTGGTAGCGGTGGGCAATCTTCTGGAAATTCTAATTCAATAAAGCCACTAGAAGCTTCCGCTTTCGGACAAATTCCTAATTACTCTTCGAATCCTGCTCAAAAAGCGTTAGAGGAGTTGGTGGGGCAATCTGGAAAACCGGATTCTGAATCCCAACAGTTTTTGGACGAAATAAAAAAGCAAATTGAAGAATCAGCCAAGAGGCCTGAACTCCCTCAGCTAAACACAAAACTGAGTACCGGGCTAAATGACATTAATCGACTCATTATGGAAACCCTCGCCGCTATTCAGGCGATGCCACCAACTCTTTCCGGTAGCGATCAACTTCTGAGAAATGCAAGCATCATAAAAAAACGCCGCACAGTAGGAAGACCAATGGAAGTTCCCAGAGATCGAGGAATTGTGGTGGGGCAATCTTATTCAACGATGGTGGGCGGGCGCGGTCTTGCCAGTTTGGCTGGTGGGACAATTGCTAGAGTACCCGAAACTGAGATAGAGCCCCCGAAAAAGAATCGAACACTCAGATCATCTCACCGACGCAGATAAGCGGTCTTAATTGAGAATCTCGCGATATCCCTTAAGCATTTGCGTGAGCTTTTTGATTTCGTGAACATCTTCTGCTTGAGGTCGCACATCCAAATAGAGCTTCAAATCGTCCATCGCTTTTGAAAAATACTCCATCTCGCAATAGAGAATGCCTCGGTCTCGCGTAAACTCTGGATTGTCTGGGAAAAGGGAAGTTAAGATCTCGACGGCCCGAAGCGCCTCAACAGCTTGGCTTCTCAAAATGTAAATGTGCTTAAGCTGTTGAACCAGTCGAGAAATAAGCTGAGTCGAATTTACTTTTTCAAAAAGACTTGCGGATAGCATTCGGCTTTTGTGCAAAGCCGAACGAAACTTTTTCTGAAATTCCTCTTGTGAGAGGAGCTTACCATGGTCAAAAACATCGATGTAAAAATCCATGCCCTCAGAATGAATCCGCATCAAATAATACGAAGGCAGAGCCAAACACTCGTAGGAGAGCCCAAGTCCTTGGGCAAAAATGCTATAGATAGCCGCAAGACAAAGGGGACTTGCGATCTTTTTCTCAAGCACTAAGTGGAGATAGTATCGATTAGGATCATCAATGACCTGTTTGTATTTATCACTTTTTCCTTCAATGCCTAACACCTTAAAAATAACGTGGTTGATGGCCTCGACCACAGCCAAGGGATCTTCCTTCGACTTCTCAGCCCGAACTCGTGCCTGTTCAATAGAATGCTCAAGCAAGTCGACATGGGATTGGATTTCAAAGGCAGAATCCTGAATCTGACCCACCAGGAGACTTCCTTCGAGCAAGTTATTGTTGCGAATACAATCTAAGAGAGCTGCCTTGGCAGTTTGCATATGGGCTTTCGTTTAAGGATTTAAGATGAAAAAATGCGAAGAAAAAAGAACCTACAAATTTAAGTTTATCGACCACACTAAAAAAATCAATGTCGGTTCCCTGACGCTTTTTGCTTTGTCATTCGCACCGCATACAATCCACAACACCACGCTTCTTTATAAAGGTTGACGTAGCGAAGTACGGCTGGGAAAACAAAATCTGTGAAAAACAAAACTAAATTTATTTTCGCATGCCAACAATGCGGGCAGCAGTACTCTAAATGGGTGGGACGATGCACTGACTGCGGGGAGTGGAACAGTGTTGTTGAAGAACGTGAAGCCTCCTCTTCCGCGGGAAGTAAAACCACTGGCAGCACCAGCCAGACAAATCCCGAACCAATCTCTCAGATTTTAGCTAGTGACTATCCAAGGTATATTTCAGACCTTCCCGAACTAGACAACGTTTTGGGGGGCGGCCTGGTTCCAGGAAGTGTGGTTTTGCTAGGAGGCGAACCAGGGGTTGGAAAATCGACTCTGCTTCTACAGGCAGCGGATCAATTTGGACGCTCAGGAAAGACTGTTCTCTACGTCAGTGGAGAAGAGTCTGGATCGCAAGTAGCTTTAAGAGCCTCTCGATTGGGAGTAAGTACCGATCGAATCCTTTTTGTCTCTGAAACTTCTTTGGAATCAATTTTGGGTCACATTGAAAGAACAAACCCGCAGATTTTGATTCTGGATTCGGTACAAACGGTCCACAGCCAGGAAATGGAGTCTCAACCGGGTAGCGTTGGACAGTTGCGCGAGTGTTCCAATGCGATCATTGCTACTTGTAAGGGAAGGAACATGGCCGCTTTTCTCGTGGGGCATGTCACTAAAGAAGGCGCAATAGCTGGGCCCAAAGTTTTGGAACACATGGTGGATGTAGTTCTTTATTTCGAGGGAACGTCATCTCAAAACTTTAGAGTGCTTAGGTCCAATAAAAACCGATTCGGTTCCACGCACGAAATTGGGGTTTTTGAAATGGGCAGCCAAGGCATGCGCCAAGTTACAAATCCGTCTGAACTTTTTTTATCAGAGAGACCTCAAACGATCCCAGGCTCGGTCATTGTCGCAAGCGTCGAGGGGACTCGTCCTATCTTAGTGGAAGTACAAGCGCTGGTCTCTCACAGCGCTCTTGCGATGCCCCGGAGGACTGCGCTGGGAATAGATCAAAATCGACTTTGTTTGCTGGTAGCGATTCTTGAAAAACGCGGTGGGTATCGGCTCTATGATCAAGATGTTTATCTCAATATTGCGGGGGGAATCCGAATCAATGAGACGGCCACCGACCTAGGGGTTGTTGCTGCTTTAATTTCAAGTGAAACCGGAAAAACAATTAATCCAAAAACGGTTTTCTTTGGCGAGGTGGGACTCGGAGGAGAAGTAAGAAGCGTTCCCAAAGCCGCCATTCGTTTGAAAGAAGCTCAAAGAATCGGTCTAAAACAAGCCTATGTTCCCATGAAGATCGCAAAGGAGATGTCTAAGGAATTTCCTCAAATGGACATCATCGGGATCGATCATATTCGCCAACTAAACGAGCACCTTTAGAGCTTTAATTGCTTTTTCCCATTTTTGAATTTTTTCTTTTCTTTCTTTTGCTGACATTTGAGGCTTAAAGGTCTTATCAGTTTTCCACTTTTTAGTAATTTCATCTAAATCGCTCCAGAATCCGATCCCAAGGCCTGCCTGCAAAGCGGCTCCAAGAGCCGTGGTTTCGATGACCTGGGAGCGAATCACGGGAACTTGGGAAAGATCCGCTTGAAACTGCATCAGAAAACTATTTTCTGAAGCTCCCCCATCTACTTTCAGGGGTGAAAGCTTGCGCTCAGAATCTTTTTTCATCGCGCCCAGCAGTTCATTCACCTGAAAAGCAACTCCCTCTAACGTAGCCCTTGCGATGTGGGCTGGAGAAGTTCCTCGAGTAAGTCCCGTGAGGAGCCCCGTAGCTCCCGGAATCCAGTGAGGGGCTCCCATTCCGGAGAGAGCGGGAACAAAAAGAACTCCAGCGCTGTCGGAGACCGAGACAGCCAGTTCCTCCACCTCCTGGGAGGCACTCAAAATCCCAAGCCCCTCTTTAAGCCACTGAACTGCGGCGCCCGCAATAAAGGCACTCCCTTCCAAACCATAAGTTACTTTGTCTTTTAATTTCCAACTAACGGTCGTCAACATGCCATGCTTTGAAAACACTGGGGTATTCCCCGTATTCACTAAAGCGAAGGCCCCCGTTCCATAAGTACATTTAGCACTTCCCTTTTCAAAGCAGGCTTGTCCAAAGAGCGCCGCCTGCTGATCGCCTGCGATTCCCGTAATCGGAATTCCATTGGGCAGAGGGCCAAAGCCTTTTGTCTTTCCGTATAAAACGGCTGAAGGGCAAATCTCGGGAAGAATGCCTCGAGGAACCTTAAAGAGCTTGAGCAAGTCCTCATCCCACTCACAACTTTTCAAGTCCATGAGAAGAGTTCTGCTCGCATTCGACACATCTGTTTTGTGCTCCCCCGACATGCGGTAAAGCAAATAGGAGTCGATGGTTCCAAAACAAAGCTTTCCGGAACGGGCCAAAGTGCTTAGCCCGGAATCGTTCTTAAATCTCCAATGAATTTTGGTGGCACTAAAATAGGGGTCGAGGAGAAGGCCTGTCTTCTTTTGAATTTTCTTCTCAAGACTTTTTGATTTTAACGATGTGCAAAAATCAGCTGTTCGCCTATCTTGCCACACAATGGCTTTTCCCACAGGCGTTCCCTTTTCATCGCGCTGCCAAAGAGCAGTGGTTTCTCTTTGGTTCGTAATTCCGATGGCGGATACTTGCGTGGGAGAGACCCCAGTTTTTTTCAGAAGGAGTTCAACCGCCTTTAGGACCGAATTCCATATTTCCTCTAAATCATGTTCAACCCAGGAAGGTTTTGGATAATGTTGCGGAAAGTCTACCGTCTCTTTTCCCTTTATTTCGAGTTCGCGATCCACCAGTAGAGCAGTGGTACCTGTGGTTCCTTGATCGATAGCTAAAATAAAAGTCGACATCGGGTCTCCCTAAAATTGCGTTGCTTTCATGTTACAATACTTACATGTCTGTCATTAAGCAGCGCGAACTTGAACGCTTCAAAAAAACTCGAGCGGGGCTTATCGAATTTGCCTGCATCCTCGAGCAAGCCAGTCCGAAGGTTCGGGATAAAATAATAACCGAAGTCGCTAGCCTGGATCCTAGTTTTTTGAGGGCCGCCCTCAAAAAAGTAGTTTTTTTTGAAGAAATCATCTATTTGGACGAGTCCATTCTTGCTGAACTTTTGAGTCATGTTTCCCCAAAGCTACTCGCTTACTCACTTTCAGGGATGAGCCCTGCTTTTTCTAAGATCATTTTAGATTCTTTGGCTTTTAGGAAAATGCGCCAGGTTCAAGACGAACAGGAAAAAATGGGAAAGACGAGCTCAAGCTTGGCATTTGGCTCTCAGATTCAAATTCTTAAGATTGCTCGAGAACTAGAAGAAAAGAATAAATTCAACTTTGAACTAGTTGATTGCCCACGATTTAAATCCCCAGGAAAGCAGCATCTTCGCTTGGTTGGGCCCAAATAACCTGGTAAGGTGCCGGCTTCTATGGCCCAGTTTAATCCGGACTTAGCTCTTATCTTAGAAAAGGCTTACCGAGACTTCCACTTAGTTGCACACCGAAACCAAGATCCGATTCGGCTCGTTTATCAATATGAAGAACCAAAAGATCAGGAGCTGGCTGCATTTTTAACGGCTCTCTTAGCTTATGGGAGTGTTTCCACGATCATCTCGAGCGTTAAAAAGGTGTTATCCCCACTCGGAAAAAACCCACACGCCTTCTTAAAATCTGCCCCTTTAAAGGGATTGTGGTCTGGTTTCTACCACCGCTTCACCACGGGAGAAGATATTGAGATAGTGATGCACAGACTCCAGAGTATTCTTCGTCGGCATGAATCGATTGAGGATTTTTTTCTTAAAGGTGGAAGCCAACAACCGATGAGAGAGCTCCTAAGCTCTTTTGTAAATCGATTTGAAGCTGAACCTCTTCCCGTCTCCCTAAGAAAAACAGCGGAAAGGCGATCTCGAAATTTGAAATACCTCATTTCAGATCCGGCCCGCGGGAGCGCTTGTAAACGTCTTAATTTATTTCTTCGCTGGGTCGTTCGGCCTAAAGATGGAATCGACTTAGGACTGTGGAAAAACCTTTCTCCTAAGCAACTGATTTTGCCGGTGGATACACATTTATTACAGATTTTGAAACGCTTACGGTGGACGAGATCAGATCAAGCGACGTGGAAAGTGGCCGAACTAGCGACCGAAAATTTACGGTTTTTTTGTCCCGAGGATCCAATCCGCTACGACTTTGCGCTCTGCCACTTATCCATGTCCGGTCATTCGCTTCAAATTCCCAAATTGCGAGGTAAGTCTCATGCGTAAATGGAATGATGACCCCTTTACCAAGAAAGCCAAAAAGGAAAATTACGAAGCTCGTTCTGTTTACAAGCTTGAGGAAATAGATAAACGAGAACGGGTAATGGCGGGAGTAATCAATGTTCTTGATCTGGGCGCTGCTCCGGGTTCTTGGACACAGTACTGTCTGAAAAAAATTCCAGCGCAGGGAAAAGTAATCTCCGTAGACTTAGCCCCACTGGGATTTTCTCACCCCCAAGTCATCTTTCTTCAAAAGCCGATTGAGGAATTGGATTTGGCTCCGGTAATTGGAGATGCACAGATTGATCTCGTTTTGAGTGATATGGCCCCAAAGACGACAGGAGTCCACGACACAGATGTCGCCCGCTCTTTTGATCTGGCTTCTCTGGCACTTGAGTCTGCAAAGTGTTTTCTTAAGCCGGGCGGAACTTTCATCGTAAAACTTTTTATGGGTGATTCTTTCGAAGAGTACCGAGCACTTCTCAGAGCGTCTTTCGATCAAGTAAGAATCCTTCGGCCTGAAAGTACTCGTAAACACAGCCGGGAAGTTTTTTTTGTAGCCAAGGGATTTAAGAAGTCTCTTTGAGAATCCGCCCAAGAATGTGATGAACTTGCTCTAGCATTTTTGCGGTAGCCCCCCAAATAAGTTCGCCCTCCCAAAAGAGGCCGATACTTTCCACTGTATAGTGTTCTTCACGAGCTCGTACCGGCTTGAGACCTTGTTCGAGAAGGGTCTCGATTGGCAACAGAACTATTTTTTCAACCTCATCAGGGTTTAATTGCAGCTGATAGGGCAAATTCAAGACGCCAACATAGGGGATAATCGTGATAGCTCCTTTGGTAAGCACCGGGTTTAGGCAACCTAAGATATTTACTTGGTCCTTCGAGACCCCGATTTCTTCCTTTGTCTCCCTCAAAGCAGTTTCGAGCCAGCTACTATCTGAGGACTCGCGAAATCCCCCTGGAAAACTCATCTGTCCTTTGTGACTTTCAACGGTTGATGTCCGTTTGGTAAGTAACAGGTGCCCGTAACCCTTCTCCGTTGGGGGTAGAAACAAAACGAGTACCGCTGCGCTTGTTTCTTGAGGCAGCTGAAAATCGTTCTCGGAATTTGCTCGTAGCTTTTGGCTTAATTTGTTTTGCCACATAAGGTGGATAGAAACGACTTCAAAGGAAATTGGCAAGTTGAGAAAGCTTGAAAACCCCTGCATTTCATCAAATAATAGCGGGAAAAAGGAGCGGGCTTATGGGAGTTGTACCTAACAAATCCAAGGAATGTATTTTTTGTAAACTGATACAGGGAACATTACCCAGTAAAAAGGTATATGAGAACGAACACGTGTTTGCGTTTCGAGATATTGCTCCCCAGGCTCCAGTACATGTATTGATCATCCCGAAAAATCACATCGATGATGTCCTGGATGTCCGTCCGGAAGACGGCTCCATTTTTCAGCATCTGTTTTTGGCTGCCCAACAAATTGCGGGCCAGCTTGAAATTGCCGGAAGCGGGTTCCGCCTTGTTTTTAATAGCGGGGATCATGCTTGCCAAACAATCCATCATCTGCATCTTCACTTGTTAGGAGGCGCGCAGATGGGGGGATCCATGGTGGGATAAAAAAGTAAACAAAACTATTTTTGCAGTAACACTGCTGCGTCATCGGAAGTCAATTGACAGTATTTTTCACGTTATTTAATTTCCAGGTTACAGAATTTTTTTAGGGCGTTTTGCCCAAACAAAGCATCACTTTTTAAGGAAGAGTAGAAACGCTTTTTGAGGAAGCGGGGGGATGCTTTACTCTTTGATTTTGAACTGAGGTTAAGAAGCAACATGCACGTCATCAAACGAGATGGAAGTCGAGAAGAAGTAAAAATAGAAAAAATCCTTCATGCAGTGAACCGAGCTTGCCGCGGCATACCAAACGTCGAGGCCCTAGATATTGCAAAACGAACGATTAGTGGACTGCACGACGGAAGCACAACAGAAGAGTTAGACAATCTCTCCATAGCGACTGCGGTAATGCTGATGGCGGAGGAACCCAACTATTCCAAAGTGGCCGCCCGAATGCTTTCAGAAAGCGTACGTAAAGAGGTTGGCCGAGACATGGCTTTTCGAGATTATCTAAAAAGAGCCTCGGAACATGGAGCCCTAAGCGATCGGGTCCTCGGGCTTGCAACCGAAGACTTTCAAACCATCGAATATGCGATTCGCCACGAGCGAGATGATTTGTTTGAGTATTTTGGACTGAAAACCCTAGTGGATAGGTACTTGTTACGGCACCCTGAGACCCGAAAAGTGATTGAGCGGCCTCAATGGATGTTGATGCGGGTGGCTTTGGGCTTGTCGGAAAATGTTGGGGAAGCAATTGAGTTCTACGACATTATTAGCCAGTTCCTGTACATGCCCTCTACGCCTACTTTATTCAATTCGGGAACCCGTCACCCCCAAATGAGCTCGTGTTACCTGCTCACGGTGGCTCAAGATAGTCTTCAAGGAATTTATAAAACGATTACCGATTGCGCCCACTTATCAAAGTGGTCTGGTGGCTTAGGAGTGGATTGGACTCCGGTCCGAGCCTCAGGAGCGCTCATTAAAGGAACAAATGGGCTTAGTAACGGCATCATCCCTTTCTTAAAAGTTTTTGACTCTTCCGTTCATGCCGTAAACCAGGGCGGAAAAAGAAAAGGAGCTGCTGCGGTTTATCTAGAGCCCTGGCACGCTGATATCGAATCCTTTCTAGAGCTCAGAAATAACACGGGGGCAGAGGAACGCCGAACCCATAACCTTAACTTGGCTCTTTGGATCCCAGATCTCTTCATGCGAAGAGTAGAAACTGATTCTGATTGGTCCCTCTTTAGCCCAGAAATGGCGCCAGCTCTCTTAAAAACCTTTGGTGCTGAATTCGACAAAGCGTATGAAACTTATGAGCAGGAAGGCAAGGCTTTTAAAAAGGTTTCGGCTCGTCAGCTTTATTCCCGAATGATGCAGACTCTAGCAGAAACTGGAAACGGTTGGATTTGTTTTAAAGACAAAGCAAACTTGCGCTGCTCGCAGACCGCTCGCCCGGGCTCCATCGTACGAAGTTCAAACTTATGTACTGAGATTTTGGAAGTAACGAGCTCTGAGGAAACCGCTGTCTGTAACTTAGGAAGCATCAACTTAAGCGCCTACGTAAACCAATGCAAATTCGACTTCGAACGCCTGGGACAGGTAGTTGAAAGAGCAGTGACTTTTCTTGATCGAGTTGTTGATATCAATTTCTATCCGACAAACGAAGCCAGTAGCTCAAATAAAAAATGGCGTCCAGTTGGGTTGGGCATCATGGGCCTTCAGGACTGCTTCTTTAAAATGGGTTATGTCTTCGATTCCCCTGAGGCCAAGAAACTTTCAGACCATATTTCTGAAACCATTTACTACCACGCTTTGAAAACAAGCTCCAAAATTGCAAAGCAAAAGGGCTCTTTCCCCGCATTCAAAGACTCACGATATGCGTCGGGCGAGCTCCAGGTTCAGTTGGCACAACAAAACCAACCCTCAATGCCTGAGCTTCACTATGATTGGGATGCTCTTGCCAAAGATATTCAAACGGACGGGCTTCGAAATAGCTTGTTAATTGCTGTTGCTCCCACAGCTACGATTGCATCCATTGTGGGTTCTTATGAGAGCATTGAGCCTCAGATCTCAACCTTCTTTAAACGAGAGACTTTGAGTGGTGAGTTTCTCAATATCAATCGTTATCTCATTGAAGATCTAAAGCAAATGGGACTTTGGACTCCCCAAATGCGCGCGAAGATTATCGAGTCGGAAGGTTCGATACAAAGCATCGAATCGATACCCCTAGAAATTAGAGCTAAATACAAGACTGTTTGGGAAGTTTCCCAAAAGACTCTCATCGATATGGCGGCCTCTCGCTCTGCCTTTATCGATCAATCTCAGTCTTTAAACTTGTTCTTAGAAGATCCAAGTATCGGAAAACTATCTTCGATGTATATGTACGCTTGGAAGCAAGGTATCAAAACTACCTACTATCTTCGTTCGCGTGCAAAGACTAAAATTAAGAAAACGACTGTTGAAACTCCAAAAACGGTGACCGCTGAAGAAGCCGTCGCTTGTTCTTTGGAAAATCCGGAAACCTGTGAAGCTTGTACATAAAGGGCAGACACCATGATTCTCAACACTGAACTCAACTTAACCCTGCGGCCAATGCAATATCCGCAGTTTTTTAAACTTTATAAAGATTCCATCAAAAATATTTGGACGACAGACGAACTTGATTTCTCAATCGACTTTGAGCACTTGAGAGATAAGATGTCTCCAAAGGAAGCCCACCTGATAAAGCGACTGGTTGCCTTCTTTGCCACGGCCGACAATTTGGTCGCTCATAACTTAGTCCTAAACTTTTACAAACACATCAATAGCCCCGAATATCGAATGTTCTTGGGCAAACAGCTTTTTGACGAAATGTTACACGTCGAAACCTACTTGCTCTTGGTTGACAATTATCTGCCAGACCCCGTTGAGCGAAATGAAGCTTTCGATGCCTACCGAAGCATTCCTTCGGTAAAACTTAAAGCAGATTTTTGCTTTAAGTATATGGATTCGATCAACGAGCTCGATACGCTCGACACAGATCAAAAGAAGAAGCAATTTGTTCAGAACCTGATGTGCTTTGCTGCCTGCGTGGAGGGGCTCTTCTTCTTTGGATCATTCGCCTATGTCTACTTTTTAAGAAACAAAGGCTTATTGCCGGGTTTAGCTGCAGCTACGAATTGGGTTTTCCGCGATGAAACAACCCACATTGATGCCGCCATGGCTGCTATTCAAGTGATTCGAGAAGAGTACCCCCATCTTTTCGATGATCAGCTGCGAAAAGCAACTGAAAATATGATCGACGAAGCCATTGAAGTCGAAATGGCTTTTTGTTCAGATGCCTTGAGTTTGGGAGTGAGTGGGATTTCCCCCAATATGATGAAAGATTATTTGATGTACTGTGCAGATAATCGCTTAGTGCAGTTGGGTTACCCCAAGAAATACCTCACTAAAAATCCGTTTCCCTTTATGGTTCTTCAAGATGTTCAATCGCTCACAAATTTCTTTGAGAAGAGAGTGACTGAATATCAAAAGGGCTTTTCAGCAACCAAACAAGCTATAGTATTCGACGAGGCTTTCTAACCGACTACTAGGGCTGGACTGAGGGTTTCTGCTTTGGGACTTGCTTCAAGTGGATTGAGCGCTCCAGAAACTTTCGCGCCTCTCAGAATGGAAAGCCCCTCTCGGTAATGTAGCTGACCTTTTATTTTGGCGTTCGGACCGATTTCAATATCTGTAGCCTCTATTTTTCCGGAAAACTCTCCATCGATGTAACACTTACCACCAGCAATCACTGAGCCCCCGAGAAACTTCCCCGTAATATGGACGTCTCCACCTGCGGAGATATTGCCCTCAATCATTTCACCGTCAATTTGAACATTCCCACTGAGTGTTTCAATGTTGCCTTTGCAACTGCCCTTAATCCAAACACTAGAACTCTCTCGGGCAGTGATATTTCCTAGGATCTCACCGCTCAGCTCCAGATCACAAGTAACTAGAATATCGCCTTTGAGTCGGCTTCCTTTGAGAATGGAGTTAATCTTTTTGGGAGCGGGTGAAACTCGAAGAACTGGCTCCGCAGTAACTGGCGTTTTTAAATCGTTTTTTTTGTTAAATAAGGACATGGATTTTCACCCTTTTCTCATAATTAAATCGGTTGTTCTGGGGCTTAACTTGACCCCTCTGTGACGCGCAACAGTGTAAAAGGTCCTGCCGCTTAATTGCCCTTTTTTGGCGTAGTCTCAGCGAATACGGGATTTCGTGCGGAGTGCTTATTCGTGAAACTTGGCACCCACTTGCAATTACCAGAGCGGAGCGCGTGGCGCGTGTGTGGAGCTATGAAAAACTTTTTAATCACCTTAATTCTCTCGGTTCTATCGTTGGTAGGCTGCAACAAGAACTCCACTAGTGGTTTTAGTACCAAAATTGGAATTGTTCTCGACGGATCAGTTCCAGAAGATCAACGTGACTTGATTGATCTCGATTTATCCAATTTGTCGCGACTGAACCTTTCGGTTAACTCTTCAGATCTCCAGGTTTTAAATGTGAATAGCTTCTCTGGGCCAGAACTCGTTAGCTGGCTTACGACTCGAGTCCGGTTTATCGTAGGCGAAGATTTTGATTATGCTGAACAAGCTTCCATTGTTGGAACATTGTCCTATCGTCCCCAAATTTTCTCGAGCACTCTGTTAGATGACGATTTTCTGGCGCAGAATAGTCTCGTCACCATTATGGTAAATATTGGAAGCGCGCTTTACCGCTATGGTAAAAACAACTCTGAAGTTCTAACTCTAGATGTAGGGGGACAACGAGTTTACATCCGAAGCCCACGAGTAGGAGTTATTCAGATAGGCGAGGGTCTTTTCACCTCTTGGTCGGTCAGGGGCACCAGCAAAAATACAGTGGCTAACAGCCTCATCAGACTTTCTGTCTTTTTCCACGAAGCACGACACTCGGACGGCAACGGGGACAACGTAACTTTTCCCCATGCGATGTGCCCAGATTGGCATGACTACCGTGGAAATTATTCCTGCGACAGTAGCGCAAACGGTCCTTACGTCGTGGATTCCATCATGCTAAGAAATCTCCGATCAGCTTGCGTTGGTTGCTCCAATACCGAGATTCAGACTTTCAAGGCATTCCAGGCAGATGCAGAAAGCAGGCTTCTTCCTGGATCCACTTATAAAGATATTCGACCCGAGCAAATCCCTTGAAGAAGAAAAAAAGACAGCTTTATTTTTTGTTCTGGGCTTTTACTTTCATTAGTTTCATCTCTTTGCTCGGCTGGTACCTCTTAGATCAGTATAAAAGTAAACCATCTGACCAAATGGGTTTTCTTGAAGAATCCCCCAATCCCGTCCACGTGGTTGAACAAAAAGATGCCCACCCTGAAGAAGTTCGAGCTCTGCCCGATATTTCGTCTGAGGAGTTGGCATTTCGTCAGCGAGCCCAACGAGTACTAGAAGATTTTCCAAAAAAAAGTATTTTAAAAGAACGGGGAAGAGATCCCCATAAACCCCCCAGAGAGTTGGTGGACGCTAGCAACGAGTTGGGGACAATTGAGGATTTGCTCGATAAAAATCCTGAGCTGGTAAAAGAAGGGCTTCGGTTTTATCGAAAATGTGCACTTACCAATGAACTTCTCACATCGCTACGAGCGCTCTGCTTGCACAATCTGAAAACACGAGCAACGGCCTCCGGATTTGATAAACGAATTCGCTGGAATGAATTTCCGGACCATCTGCATCGAATAGCAGACAAGTTATAGTCGGAATCGAACGCTGGCGAGCAACTGAATGACTCGATTACAGATCGTGTTTTGCAGAGCAACCTGATTAATGTCCGAAAGACCCCAGCCGTACCGCGCTCCAATTCCCATTTCCAAATCGTCAGAGAGAGCCAAATCAAGACCCGCTCCAACATAGATTCCGAACTCAAATCTCTTCGTGGCAGAAGTAGTATCTAGAGAAATCCCGTTAGTCGTATCTGAGGCTGAATGCAAATAAGCAAGCCAAGGCCCGGCCATGACACTAGGAGCGATATTATTCCAAGGAAACTTTGCCTTTAAAAACAAGGGAACTTCAAAATACTTTAGGCTTGTTTCGCTCACTGTGACCAGGCCAGCTTCTTTCCAACCTTTGTTCATATAGTTGAGTTCTGTCTGAACAAACCATTGGTCCATAATTCGGTATTCGACACTTGCTCCTCCGGTATAGGCAGTCTTCTCTAAATTTCCTCGATCTGAATTATTGGTTCGAAGCTGGCCCAAATGGACTTCGAAAAACCAGGGCGAAAGATTCGCAGGTGCTTGTTCTGGAGTTTCGGAGGGCTTAAGAACTGGTTGTGGCGCGGGTGTGGCGGTTTCGGGAGCTGCGGTTTCCTCTCCAGTAGCTTCTTCAGAAGTGATTTCATTAACGTCGGCTGCAAATCCAGTAACGGC
>RFNV01000182.1 GCA_009927005.1 Pseudomonadota bacterium | reverse complement strand
CTCGTCGGGCTCATAACCCGAAGGTCGGAGGTTCAAATCCTCCCCCCGCAACCAATATTTTCAATAAATACAGATGTTTAGAAATGTGCCTCCGGGTACGTTCTCGTAACCTTCGGGGCATTTTTCGGGGCATTTTCTTAATGCCCAGGGTGCTGATTCAGCAATCGGTCTGAGATCTAAGTAGGGCTTGAAATCGAACGGTTAGGCGCTGAGAAGGCGTACGGGTGCTCTTTTAAAAAAGATCCGTAAAAACTTAGTTCTGGGATTTATCACAACCAATTGAACTGGGGATAATGCTATCTGGATGGCGCAATCGAGGTCGTGCAAAAGAGGTTTCTTTCCGCACCAGCTTTACCCGATTATTAGCGTCTTTGACGAGAAGAAGGAGCCTAAAGTTGATGCCGGAATAGCTGCCAGCTGGGTTACTTATTAGCTGCCCACCTACATCCACCATTCTGGGTGTAATAGGACCATTCGGAACCATACAGAGAGCCGCGCCTATCACCCCTTGTTGGTTGTTGCTGGGAAATACCGTGGTAGAAACCCCTCCCGGAGGTCCTTTCAATCGATCGACCCTCACTCTCATCCGAAAATAAGAGTTTGGATTACCGCCGCAATCCTGATGGGCACAGTTACTGATCAGATTCTTCTCACACTGGCTAAGCCCAGAAAACTTCAAATCTCCTAAATTATTTTGAGCCGATGAATCACAAACATTAGTAATAGTCTCTCTAAAAACTCCCGAACAACCAGAGCTTGGAATGCTGATCGAACGAAAGGTGTTTCCAGGAAATCCAATGATTGGCACTTCAGCTGCCTTGCAATCGACATTATTAAAAGAAATTTGAGCAGGATCTGGCAGAATTATCTGCTTGCTGGGGTCTGGGTCTGCGGAATAGGTCACAGTGGGAAGCTCGAGCCGACACGGTACATCTGCCGGATCACTAAGGGCACTTGCAAAGCCTTTTGCATCGATATTTAGCCGTCGACAGCTACCACTTCCTGAACGATCCTCGTATGAAGTCTGAAATACTTTACTCTTCTGAACAAAAAACTGTTCCGCCATTTCTGCTGCCAACACTTCAGCGTTTCCCGTGATTTCGGCCTTTTTTTTCTCGACCATCAGCCAGACCCCGCCAATGCTCACAATTCCGAAAAGGGCAGCTCCCACCAAAACTTCAACGAGTGTCATCCCCTTGTCTTCTGGTCTCATCATCATTAATTAACACCCAACTCCGAGAGATTAATTATCTTCGAACCCGACTGCGATAGGGGTTTGCCTCTAAACATTCGGCGAATTTGATAGGAAATTTTTACTTGTCTTTCATTTCCTGCTGCATTCCAAATGCCACAAGGCGTAGCCACGCCAAAAACTTTTTCATCTTGAGGCATAGCTTTTGAAATTAAATCGACCCGAAAATCGATCCGAGCCGTACCATCAATGAACCGTTCAGAAGATCCAGTAATCTCGGGAGGAACTTGTCCGTTGCAGAGTCCGGAGCCGTCGTTCAAATAAGCAGCAAAAGTCAGCGTGGAATTAGCTCGATTGATATTGCAAAATCTAAGATTGGCATTCGTGCCCGGGATTAGCGCGGGAGGGATTGGTTGATCGAAAACACAGTTTTTACCTACAACCCCCTGCGCCACCACCACAGCCATACTGTCCTCATATCCCAAAGAAGAAATGCGAGCCTGGGTTCTCATCCTCGTTGCCTTAACATAGGCGAGTACCTTTCCTAAAAAGATAGCCCCAACAGCTAATACAGCGGCCAAAGATAAAGCCGCCACCATCGTAAATCCTTTTTGATTTAGTCGCTTTTGACTCACTTTTAAATTTTATCACAGCATGTAGACTCCTTTCCAACAGAGTCTAGCCTTGTCCCGATTCCTTTCTTCTTCTGTTGTTCTTTTAACGTACGTCGAACTGGTGAACCAAATGTGAAAGCATTGTGAAGGAATCGACATAATTGAGCAGTGGAAGCAGGGTATCGGGATTTGGTACCATAAGGTAGCACGTGTTCTGGGAGTGACTATGAAGTGGCTATTACCTATTTTTCTTTTTTCTTCTGGATGCCTTTTTTCCGAATCTCTTGAAAGTCTTGAATTTCTCCAAAAACAGGCAGCCAATACTTTGAAATCAGCCGGCTCAGCTTCCGAAGACTTGATGGCGCTTGATTTTTTAAGTGGGAAATTTCGCCATTTTTTTTGGTTGGATTACTACCCCAGTAAAAATCAGCAGATGTTGAGCCAAAGTTTTCGACCCCGATTTCATATCAAACCTTCTTTTCTGCTTCCGAGTTCTGGAACAGCTGCACTCGTGCCCCTCAGAGAAGTCACCCACAAAAGATCCTCACCGGGTCAACCTTGCAATCAGGCCATTCCTCCACTCCCCGTCTTCAATCCCAATTTAGACAATAACGTTTTTTGCAGTGATTTTGCTTCCACTAAGCTTTTAGAAGCAGACATCACTACCCTGGGGTCACTCCAAAAAATGTCCGATCTGAATACCCCCTCTGATATTCAGATTGGCTATCTGAGTATTCCGGCTGAGCTTCCTTCTGACTATCTCACCAACCCCAACAGTCAAATCCCAAGAAGTATTGATTCGCTCAAACCAAAACGGATTCAGTTTCTAAGATTCATCCCTTTCCCTAATCAGCCAACCCGACTGGCTTTTATTGAAGTGCAAGTAGGCGGTACAAAATCACACATTCCTTATCCCGAGCCTGCTTTTGTCGCCAGCTCACCCCAGTGTGCAGTTACCACCAATGCGGCTGCTGATTCCCAATGTCAGTCTTTGTTTCCTGGAGCAGTTTGCACTTCTAGTAATTCCGCTAACTTTAGCTTGTTCAACAAGGGCGGAGTGGTCATCAGCGCATCTTTCGATGGAGGCCTTCTCAATGACAACGAAATTCCGCAGCAAACAGTGCAAGAGCAAAAAAATGAGCTCCTTAAAACTATTTCTATTTCTGATTTAAAAAGCCGTTTGGAAAATATTCAGCAAGAACCTGATAGCGATTACGCTCAAGGACTCGTTCGGTTTTCGGGAGAAGTCAGAGGCCCAAACATGTCTCTTTCTCCTACCCAGTGCCAGAGCTCCGTTGCTGTTAGATTCTATCGGCCTAGGCCTCCTCAATGCACGATTGCCCTGAGTCCAGGACAACAAGAACCTGATTTGCCGGTTACAGCTACAGTGAAAATTAAAAACCAAACTACTTCCGCTGTTCTTGTCTCGAATGCGGGTGGAAGTACCAGAAACTTAAGTCTCAATCCTGCCCCTTCAGTCACCCAAGAAATCACCAACACTACCCAAATTGTAAAACTTGGAGATAATAACGAACTCATCACGGTCAATCTTCAAGGCCCCGGCGGCTCTGGCTCTTGCCAAGCCCCTTTGAACTTCTTAAGACCCGCTCCACCCCAGTGTAATTTAAGCGCAAATCCTCCGAATACCAGCGCCTGTAATCCGAATACGACTCTTACTTTAGATTGCGTCAACCGAGTTCACTCAGCAAGCATCAATGGAGTGGCGGTGAATCTTGATGCTCAAGGCAAGGCTAGTATTCCTTACACTAAACCCGGTTTGAGTGCCGTTACGATTACTGCAGAAGCAAGAAACCGCTGGTGGGCTGAGCCCAGTAGACCTCATGTGACGATAGGAGACAACACGGTAGCACCTACTTGTGCGCTCACTGCAAGCACTAGAGATGTGATGGTCGGACAGTCGACTACTCTGACTCTTTCTCAAGTGCAGGGATGTTTTAATGCCAATCAAATTGATATTAACGGAAGTCCTGTGACTTTATCGGGCGGCCAAGCAAGCTTGGCTTATACGAAGCAAAATACCAACGCCGAAACTTTAGTAGCACACATCAGAGGACCCGAAGGACTCTTAGGAACTTGCCCGGTTTCTCTCACTGGATATCCAATTCCAAAGCCTACCTGCACTTTGTCTGCTTCACGGACAGCTCTCGCTTTTGGAGAAAGCACCACCATTAGCTTGTCTCACCAAGGACAAGTCACCGGTGGAGAGGTTTATATCAATGGACATCGAGGGGCGACACACACCTATACGAAAAACTCCTGCGGTTCTCAGGTTGTGTCCGGATACGTAGTGGGCCCCGGAGGGCAATCTGACCCATGCACGGTGCGGATCGAACACAATACTCCCACCCCCTCTTGCATGCTCACAGCAAATCCGACTGAAGACTTGCTCGTAGGAGCTTCAGTCACCGCCTCTCTGAGTTGTTCCTCCGGCCAGTCTGTAAAAAGCGCCGTGCTCTTTGATGAGAACAAAACGAGTGATATCAAGTTGTCCGGTTCTGTATCGAGAACTTTGGCCAATCTACCTGCAGGAACTCATAACGTGCGAGCTATCGTCCACGATGTCTGTGACAGGCAGATTTTAGACCAAAACATTCCGCTCCACGTTTCAACTCCACCACCAGCTTGTCCGTTTATGAGGGAGAATGAGTGGGTCAATATGCACAGTATTTATCGGGGAAAACCGCGGTACGTTATCGGTAACCTTGATCGAAACATCAATTCGAATGTTACGACTGGTCCCAGCAGACTTGAACTTGGTTTCTATAATATAAAAAGATTTATGGGTAATTGGGAGGGGCAAAACGGTGACACTCTCGGAGAAGAAAACTTTTTAGTTGTTGAGGAAGGACATTCAATGTTTGGTCAAGGCGTTGTTTGGCTAGGCAGAACGGTCAGAAGACACAATGGAAATCCTTATAACGGAGATGCGGGCACTACGAGTGAGTGGCGAACTGGAGACGGAGGTGACTTTAATCTTTTTAACAAGATTGGAACGACGGGAACAGTGCTTGATAATCAAAGTTATGGCTGTATCCAAGGAGAAACCATTGATTGGAAAGGCCCACATGCGACTCTCCAACACTTAGACTTTACCAGTCTCTATGACTGTTCTGACAGAAACGGACATAGACTCTATCTGACCAGTTATAGAAAGTATGCTAGTGGGAACGCAAAAACCTTCTTAACAGTTGAAGTAAAAAACACTGATTCGGCAAGCTGTGAGATCTCTAAAGTAGTCGTCGATAGAGTCGGCGGCTGCTTCACAGCCGATACCCCCATCACAATGTCGAATGGAGAAGAAAAGCTCATCTCCGAAATCCGCGAGAACGAATACGTTTTTAACCCCCACTACCGCACCAGTATTCGTGTTAAAAAAGTGGTTAAAGGCCCTGAGCCGAAACCCCTTTTCGAAGTGGCTCTTAACGGCAAAAAAATCAAAGTCACTGAAGACCATCCCTTCTTTACGGAACGGGGCTGGGTGCAAACTCTAGCCCTCAAAAAAGGTGATAAGCTCTTTGGAGAAGGGGAAGGGAAAGTGGTAGAGAGCATTCGAAAACTGCCCTATCAAAAACCTGTTAATGTATGGAACTTTGAGCTTGATACCGAAGATCCTCTAGCTCACATTGTCTTGGCAAATGGTATCCCCACGGGTGATTTGGTCACCCAGCTGAAGTTAAAGAAACAAGCTGCGAAGTTGCCTTGATTTCATCGGTAAGCTCACGGTCCTCGCAGACTCCCTATTTTTCTTGTTGTCCACACGCTGCCAGATTGTATTGTGGCAGTTCTATCTTTAAGGACGTACCGTCAAATACAAAGGGATAAGAAAGCAAGGTATTCATTTTCTTTTTTGCACCGTCAATTTCATTGGCGAGATTGTTTCCCCGAACTCCGCGCTCTTCTGCATACTGCTTTAAGTCTTCAAACCGCTGATCTTTATTTTTGTAGCTTGAAAAAGCTGCTACGCCTCTTTCATCTAACATGAAATATTGAAAGAATATGGTTCTCAATTCTCTTCCAGCATTAGAATCTTTTCTTACATGTTCGGTAAAGATTTCATTGATGTCTCGAACAGTCTTGCCCTGACAGGACTTATCTGCCCTGTCCGCAGTACAAAGATAAAATCCATATTGGGTCGGATGATTTCCCACTGGCAACTTGAAGGTCTTGCTAGCCAATCCTTGAGCCAAAAAACCGTCGGGAAGATCCCAATGGAGTGACTTTCCGGCACCGGAGAGGGCTTCGACTGTGGCCATGAGTTTATGATGGGGCGCTGCTCTTAAGTCCATTTCAATTGCATTGGCATCTCCAGGAAAACAAGTGCCTTTGGTAGTGACTTGGACTTCCAAAGTGGCTTCCCCATTTTCAATGGGAACTGGAGTTCGCTTTAGATTGATTTTTCGTTCAGCTTGCTCCCAAGCGACCAGTTTCCTGTGTTGTTCATTCTCCGCAGCAGATTTTTCCATCGATTCCGATTCCAAAATTTTAATGCCTGAATCAATTATTGGCACAGAGCTACTTGAATCGGATGGTAGCTTTTTGTTCCAGGCGTTCCAGGAAAACCATAAGAGTCCCAGAGCGACGCCAATGGATATCCCGATCTTTGAATTCATCTTTTTTCTCCTGACCACCATCATTATAACAGGAATATTAGATCAATTAAGAAAAGTGGGCAGTTTGGAACGTTAAGTATTGGTTTTTCAAATCATAAACTCTAGAATAGTTGTCAAATAGCCGATAACAAGTCGTGATAGAGCTTATGAAGTTTGGACCCTTTATCTTCTCTTTTTTTATCGTTTCATTATTGCCCTCCTGTACTTCTGTGGAGTTAGTTCCAGGACGAGCTTCGACTTTTAACGTTCCCGACATCCCAGAGGATCCCAACAGAAAAGCAACGAGCGAACCACCTCCCGTAAATCGCAAACTTTCATCGAGTGAACCCCTTATTACTTATTGCGCTACTGACACGGGTCCTGCATCAACGCTCGAGGAAAAACATTGGCGAGATGCTTTCAGCTTGGAAGTGATAGAACGCATTTGTAACAAAGAACCAGAGGTTGCTAAACCTTGGAGAGGCTCCAGGTATCTAGAAAGCAGCTGGGCTCATGGAATCAATTTAACTGGAGTGGATAACGGAGTCCCTCGAGGGACCGCTATTACCTCTCGACACGTCATTTATACAAAACACTACGGGTTTCATGGGCAAGTAGGACAAGAAATCTGGTTCCTTACAGTCGACAATCGATGGGTTTCCCGAAAGATCGTTGCTGTGAAATATCTGGACAATGCGGACGTTGCTATCGCACGATTGGATTCTGACTTACCAGGAAGTATTACCCCTTTAAAAGTTCTGGATCCAGAAGCCTTCAAACTGATTCCAGATAAAATTCCTGTTTTGAGAATCCAGCAAAATAGCAAAGCCCTGATTGTAACAAGGAGAAGAAATAGCCTCTGGCCTCCCGCTGACACGTGGGACTGGCCTTACAAAAACCCTGCCGAGCTCGCTTATGCTCAATACTATCAAGGCATGATTCGCTTTGATTCGAGCTCACCCAGTATTTTGCTCCTCAGAAATGAGTACGGGGTAATGCCGATTTTATATGGTTTAGTGACTTGGTCCGGACCGGGTGATGGTCCTCAAATACACACTTTACTGTCGGAAATTCAAAGCGCTATCCAAAGCTTTGGAGACTCCCACCAACTAGAAAAAGCGATGCCGCCAGTAACTCCTCATGCAGCTCCCTCTTGCTCAATCCTTGCGAAGAGATCCAAAGACGGCCAAAGTTGCGAACTTAAGATCCAGGCTTCAGCCGATCCCGTAACTGGGAATCCCACGGTAACTCCTATTTCCCCCAGTTCTTGGTCGGTGAATAAAAATGTTTGGACTGGAAATGTCGCTTGTTCCAGTGATGCCTCTACTGTTTTTGAAGCCACGTTAACTGGACCTGGGGGCACCGGAAGAACTTGTGAGTCGGGTCCTGTAGGCCCCGTGCTTCCGCAATGTGATTTAACAGTGAATCGCAGAGGCAGCAGTGAAGTTTGTGATGTCAGCGTGACTCGACTGCTGGGAAATCCCACGTCAAATCCAGTGCTCACTCCGAATAATCCATCTGATTGGATTCGTTCTGGTGATAATTGGACAGGAACGACTTCGTGTGCTTTGACCACTCCCACTTCTTTTTCAGCTTGGTTAACGGATGAACAAGGACAAGGACCAGCTTGTACCTCCAATTTGCAGATTTTCTCTGAAGTGCCCACCTGCGAAGTGACTTCAAGGAGAGTGGACTATTCTGATACTTGTGAAGTTACCGTCACTCGAAAATCAGGAGTCGTCTCGGGAACTCCGACAGTCACTCCTCGTAATCCCAGCAACTGGACCCAAACTGGCGACAAATTTACCGGTACTACTTCTTGTCCGATTAATGACTACACTACTTTTTTTGCTTCTCTGTCAGGCCCGCTGGGAACGGGTCCCGTCTGCAAAAGCCCCAGTATTTTGGAAGTCCCCAAACTGGTTTCGTTTTGTGAACTTCAAGCAGTACGCCAGGGGCTGACCAATGTGTGTAAATTAACTGCCCGCCAAACCCGCGGCTTATCGGGAGGAAGCCCAGTGGCGTCTTCCAGAAATCCAACTAATTGGACCAATATTCCAGGCACACTTACTTGGGAAGGCACGGTAACGTGTAGCTATAATGGCCCACACCAATTCAGCGCGTACATTGATATTGGAAAAGGAACGCCAGGCCAAGTCTGCAAAGCTCCAATAGTTGAAAAAATTCCAGCTCCTGCCTGTACTTTGGAAGTAATTCGTCTGCAAAATATGAACAAGTGCAATTTCACGCTCTCTGCGGGATCCGTCTTAGGAACTATCTCTAGCTATAATTTTAATGGAGAGACCACACGTACCGCTTGGAATGGGCTCGATCCGATCAAGGGTCAATGGCCCTGCAGTCAAGTGGCGGATACCACCTTCAACGCTTCTGTGTGGGGGGTTGGTGGAGTTCCCCAAACAGGAACCTGTAGTGCACAAGTTGCAAAACTTACTCCCCCCTCTTGTCAATTAACTGCTCGGCGAAGAGCCAGAAGCTCTACCTGTGATCTCGCTTTGGTTTCAAGTGGAGTAATCGATGCAAATAAGTCTCCGAGATTCTCCACTTCCGTTAGTGGGCGCTGGAGTGGCTATACCTGGCGAGGAACCGGGTCCTGTGGGATCAAAAGCTTCACCACTTTTTCTGCATCCGTTTTTGGACCAGGAGGATCTAAAGGGGTCTGCACTAGCAATCGGATTCCAAAACTTTAGCCAGAATGATGGCCTTTGTCGGTGATGAAGCTGTGGACGGGGTTGAAGCTTACGCTTCCCAGAATCCACAGCTCCTTCACACTCGAGTGAGTCACTGGGGGATTATTTCTTCTTTCGGGCTGCTTTTTCTTGAGCTTTTCTCTCAGCCTCTTGTCGTTTCTTCTCTTCCAGCTCAGCTTTTTTGCGAACTGCTTCGGCTTCTTTTTCAGCTTTTATGCGAGCTGCTTCTTCTGCTTTTATTCGAGCAGCTTCAGCTTTTTGACGAGCAATTTCAGCTTCGCGAGCTTCTTTTTCAGCCTTTTTGCGAGCGGCCTCAGCTTGTTTTTCTTCTGCCTTGGCAGCTTTCTCTGCCTCGACCTTTCTGAGTTCCCCAGCTTGTTGTGCAGCTTTTTCTCGAGCTATTCGAGCTTGTTCTGACTCTTGAGAGGCCTTATTGAGCGCTTGCTGAGCTTGTTTATCCTCTTTCTGAGCCGTCAGCTCAGCTTTTTTGACAGCCTTGCTAGATGCTGTCTGCTGTTGAGTAGCCTTCTTCAAGTCTGTATTCGCTTTTTGGAGATCCTTTTGGGCTTGTTGTCTTGCTTGTGTGGCTTCTTTCAGCGGAGGAATTCCCTGCTGAGTCACACTTTCTAAAAGTTTTTGTGCCTTTTCAGCTTTCTGAAGTGCAGTCGTTTTGGCAGTGTCAGCTTCTCTCACTTCCTTTTGGACTTTTTTCTCTAGCGTCTGAGCTACTTTTTTTGTGGTGTTAGCCTGTTGACTTGCTGTGTTTAACTCCTTGTTGGCTTGGGTGGATTCTCGTTGAGCTACCACTCGGTCTTGGGTCAATTGCGAAAGGGACCTAGGCGGTTCGACTACTGGAGCCGGTGCTGATTCCACTACTGGAGCTGTTTCCACTCCTGGAGTCGGTGCCGCTTCTACGACAGGTGCTGTTTCCACTCCTGGAGTCGGTGCCGCTTCTACGACAGGTGCTGTTTCCACGTTTGGAGCTGGCATCGGGGTTTCCGGAATCACAGTAACCACTGTAGGGCTAATCTGTATAGGTGAAGAGACGGTCTTATCTGTCAAAGAAATCGTTGAGGCGAATACCTTTCCATTAATGGCTCCAAGCAGTTTAATGTCTGAGGGAGTGACATCTAAACTGAGTGTTCCCTGAGCGGGCTCTCCCTCCCAGCTTCCCATAAAAGCCTGAGGAGAGTAGGTGGGAGAACTGGAGCTATTAAAATCCGAAACTAAAGCGCGGAATCCCAACACGAAAGGTGTAGGAGATTTTGTAATGACCAACACATCCTTAAAACCATCGTTGTTGAGATCGGCAAGTATCAACCTGTCTATGGGATCGTTAAGTGGAAATTGAGTGTCTAAAGAATTCTCTGAAAAAGTCCCGTCCGATTTCCTTATGAACAGGTGAGTGCTCCACCGGCCTTCTACATCCACTAAAAGACGAACCATATCGATCAGACCATCTCCATTCAAGTCGCCATCTTCCTCGATGCCACGCGCCTGATGAAAAGTACATTCAGCAGCAGTTCCTTCACTATTTTCCACAAGAAAAGTAAGAGAACTACTTTTGTTTTTAAAAGAAAGGTTAAAAGAAAATTGATCTTTTTTTTCATTGAGACTTAAACTGGCTAAATCCGTGCTGAGAAAGTCCGTTGAGTCCGTTCGCAAATCGACGATTTGGACTTTCATATTACTTAACAGGCTTATTTGATGAGTCGTTACCGAATCAGGATTGCTCTGAGGATGAACTAGAGCATAGCTAGGATTAGCGAAACAGGACGGACTGTTTCCCAAGACAAACGAATTGGAATCTTTTTGTCCGCCATCATAATAAGTTCTTCTACGACCACACCCTAAAGAAGTGATGAGTATCAAAATGTATAATAAGAACAATTGATTTTTCACGAGAAGTCTCCCTTGTAACGGTCTGTGCAGAGGAGACTGTAGCGAAAATCAGGCCAGTCGTTGTTGAGCCTGTGTTCAACTCAGCAAAAACTGAACAGGTGTCGAATAAATAGAGCTCTCCCTGTTGGGACTGGGGTAAACACCCGAAAGCCCGATGGTTTTTACTGCCTACTTTTTAGACGTCTCTAAAGAGTGAGTCGTATTCCTCGAGGATACAGTGAGTTAGGGCAGATCTTACCGGAAAAGGTGGATCGGACACGAACACTCTTCGACCTGGCCGAGGAAAAGGAAGAGAGTTTAACGCACCCTTGCCGTCAGAATCGCTTGGGGACTACAAATCTCAAAAAAATCTTCACAATTACTTCACAATCTGCACAAAGCACAAAACTTAAATATTTGGAATTATGAAACAAAAATACTGGTGAAGTTTTCTTCACAATTATGCGCCACATCACTCCTTCCGATATAATGATAATGATGTGGTACGTAAAAAATAAACCGGCTTGGATAATTTGGGCCTTTGCCTTTTTTGCCTCTGGTTCTTTTTTTCTGTCTGGCTGCACACCCAAGATTGCTGGTTCCTCTTCCAGCCTAAGCAGCAGGGACAGTCTTACGGGTGTCGTCCAAATGGGGCCAGTCTCAAATGCTGTTGTTTCCTTCTACGAAGTATCAGAAGGGGGAGTAGAAACTTTATTGGGAATAACAGCAACGAACCCTCAAGGAGTTTTCACTTACGAATTTTCCAGTCGTCCCAAGGGGCCTGTAAAAGTTGTGGCTCGCGGTGGGATCTACAAGGATGAAGCATCCAACACTAATGTGGAGTTGGGTGAAGAAACTGAGTTAACCCAACTAGTTGTATTGGTGTCAGGCAGGATGAACGTGGGGGTTACTCCTTTTTCGAGATGGACATCGGACTGGATCCTAGCCAGATTGAGAAATGGGATGCCGCTTGCGAATACCGCTTCGCTTCGCGAGCAAGCTCTAGAGAAAGTAGCACGGGTTATGGGCACGTCATCTTCAGTGATCGATGCTGTTCCTAATTCGCCGGAGAATCCGGGTGATCCTAACCTGAAAGAGGCTAAGCTTGCTTTTTATTTAGCCGTTTTATCTCGTTTGAATCAAGAGATGGGAATTTCTCCTAGTGAGAGTGGCAGAGTAGTTTCCATGATTGCCGAGGATTTAGCCGAAGATGGCGAGCTCGATGGCGATTCTGGAGACGATATGCTGAGTGGTGGCATTGATTCCGCCGATATTGCCATGCAGTGGGAAAGCAAAATGAGTACCGCTGCAGATCATTTAAACGACTCAGGAGCCTTCCGGGGATTTGAGCCAGAGGGACAATTTCAAAGTGGAATTATCCTAGACTGTTTTGGAACTCCAAATGGTGGAGCAACAGAGGATGTTTGCGGAATCTGCGGCGGGGACGGAACAAGTTGCACGGATTGTTTTGGAACTCCAAATGGTGGAGCAACAGAGGATGTTTGCGGAGTCTGCGGCGGGGACGGAACAAGTTGCACGGATTGTTTTGGAACTCCAAATGGTGGGGCAACAGAGGATGTTTGCGGAGTCTGCGGCGGGGACGGAACAAGTTGCACGGAGGCTGGCAATTGCACTGATACTTACGACAATGATTCAGATGGCTACACAGACTGTGCTGATACAGTAGATTGTTCGGCCAACCCCGATTGTCTCAACTCTTCAACTGATGGTGGCTCTTTTAAATTCTATTACGGGCGACTAGTGCCGACTAATAATTCTTTGACTTATGAAATTCCTCGAAGTGGCAGCGGTAATCTAGATTCAGGTGATACGTTAGTGTTAGTGCTAATGAGCCGAACGGAGAACATTACTTTGCCTTCTGGTTGGACGCTCAGAGGTCAAATCAACGGAATTAATCGTTCATCTTATGTTCAGAGAGTAGCTATTTACACTAAAACCATCGCGGGTGCGGACTCTGAAGGCAGTATATCGATTCAATTAGGAAGTGAAACAGCTTCGGTAGCGCAACGGGTGATAGCTTCGGTGTTAGCGTTTTCGGGAGGCGTACAGATTTCAAATTTGGAAGCCGGGGCAGTAGCATATTTTTGCGATATGGCTCCGATGCCCCCAGTAGTTAGCTTAAGCAATAGTGAAACGGTCATTTATGGTTATCACACCCCTTGGACCTCAACGTGGTATGGGACGGAGCTACCTCAGCGAATGTTATTTTACAAGGACGGTGGGCAGGAGGACTATAGTTTGTCGCTTGATAATAATGAACCGTACAATCGAATGGGAATTGGAATTGGAACTAAAGGTGTCAATCACTCTATCGTAGAAGCTGAAAATACGGGCGAATGCTACACGAACTCAGCCGATGGCGGTCAAGCTTTTCGGTTCATTATTGAGCCGGGGCTCAATAGTGAGGACACTGGCACTTCGGACACTGGCACTTCGGACACTGGCACTTCGGACACTGGCACTTCGGACAGTGGCACTTCGGACAGTGGTGGGAACTTCTCTGATTCTTGCAATAGCACAGATGGAACCTCTTCTGTCTGTAACCAATCGGGAACTTGTTACAGCCAAAGCGGTTGTGCCTGCGGAGTTTATAATTACATTAATTATGGGGAATCCTGTGACTTTGGAGCAGGCCTTGATCCCACTGGAACCGGCATCAGCACGGTCGACAACAAGCACTATACGAATGGAAGTCTGACGAATGGGCTCGTTCAAGGTGACGACCCGAACACCGTTCTTCTCATGCACATGGATGGGGCAAATGGGTCTACGACGTTTACGGATGCGTTGAGTTTAAATCAATCCATCGCATGGAACGGAAATGCAGTGGTCAGCTCTGCGCAGAGTAAGTTTGGGGGGGCGAGTGGTTATTTTAATTCCGACTCAGATAACCTCATCTTAAGTCCCAATGATAATTTAAACCTTCTCGCCAGCGATTGGTCGATGGAGTTTTGGTATCACCCCACAGGAAGACATCCGATTGCGAGCATGGCTCTCTCCATTTGGAGAGATTGGCCGGAAACTCGAGTTTTCTGGATTGGAACTTTACCCAATGGGCAAGTTATTTTCCGTCTTAACAATGACTACGATGGCAATTTCGATTCTGGTGGATTAACTGTGATTGAACTTAATACCTGGTCTCATATTGCTATCACCCGGCAAGGTAGTACATTGAGAGCGTTTGTGAACGGCGAAAAAGCGGGTGAGTTTGAGTATGCCACCCCTTTACTGTCAATTACCGATGCTTCATTAGCGATTGGTTCCAAGGGGGCTTCTGATAACTCAATCATGGGCTACATCGACGAAGTCCGCATCACCAAAGGCCTTGCTCGCTATACCGAAAACTTCACTCCGGCCACAGAAGCTTTCCCCAATCCCGAGCCTTTCGTCTGCTACTCAAACGGCGTTAACACAGGCACGGTCTCTGCAAACGGCACCGGCTGGTGCGAGCCTGAAAATGCTTACTACGTACAAGGCTTAGCGACTGCACTTCCGCAAAGTGGAACCGGTATCAATACCACTGAATTTTACGAAAACGGAGCTGTCATTGGAAGCTATGATGGGGCGGGGACTGTAACCTTCACCTCTTCGCCAAGTGCAAGCTTTAATTACACCAATAATGAAGTGGGTTTTGTCTTCTCCCATGGCACCTCACTACCCTCTGGCGCAAGTCTTACGACTTCGAACGGGGTAACGTTCAACGGCTCTTCGGGAAACTTCGGCACCGTCACCGGCAACGCAACATTCAACGGCGATTCGTATAACAACGGCACCGTCAATGGCACTCCTATTTACAATGGTTTGACAGGTTACACGAGCGATTGGTTGGGAGAGGTATACTTCATCGGCGGGCAACCCACGACTTTAGATAGTTCAGGCTCCGGTGTTTGGAATGGCCAGA